>CAZVGH010000023.1:0-16999 GCA_964626515.1 uncultured Alistipes sp. | reverse complement strand
CCTGACCGCCGGAATGATGGGCTACGATACCGCCCCGACCTTCAGCCCCGACGGCGCACAGTACGCGGGAGCGGGAGGGGCTCCGCCGCTGGCGGATGCGGTGTCCCGCCGGCATACGACGGAGGGGATTTTCGGACGCATTGTCGCGATCTTTTCAGCGGGCGGCCGACCGGCGTACGGCATCGGATTTTTTTGCTATCTTTGCGCCTGCAATACGGATACGTTATGTCGAAATTTGTTGCTACGATTCTGCTGCTCGTCATCTCGAACGCCTTCATGACGCTCGCCTGGTACGGGCAGATCGCCTTCCGCTCGCGGCTCGAGCGCTACAGCCTCACGATGATCGTCCTGCTCAGCTGGGGCGTGGCCCTCATCGAGTACTGCTTCATGATCCCCGCCAACCGCGTCGGTTCGGCCGCCTTCGGCGGTCCCTTCACGCTGTGGCAGCTCAAGGTGATCCAGGAGGTGATCTCGCTCACGGTCTTCACGCTCTTCATGCTCGTCTGCATGCGCGGCGAGCCGCTGCGCTGGAACCACATCGCCGGCTTCGGCTGTCTGGTGCTGGCCGTCTATTTCCTTTTCAAGCGCTGATCCCCCGGCAAAATACGAAAGGCTCCGCCCCCGACACGACGATCGGGGCGCGAAGCCTTTTCCGTTGCGGGCCGCAGCGCTACGAGAGCAACGCCTTCACCTTGGCCGACACCTCCTTGCCGTCGGCGCGTCCCGCCAGCCGTTTCGTGGCGACGCCCATCACCTTGCCCATCTCCTTCATCGATGCGGCGCCCACTTCGGCGATGATCGCGCGCACCTCGGCCGTCAGCTCCTCGTCGGTGAGCTGCTTGGGCAGGAACTCCTGATAGACGGCCACCTGGGCCAGCTCCTCCGACGCCAGGTCCTCGCGACCCTTCTCACGGAAGAGGGCCGCCGAATCGGTGCCCTGCTTGGCCAGCTTCGAGATGATCTTCAGCACGTCGGCATCGGGCAGTTCGGCAATCTCCGGCCCGGCTGTCTTGGCCTCGATGATGTACTTCTTCGCATTGCGCAGCGCACTGAGCCGCGCCGTATCCTTGGCCTTCATGGCCTCCATGATTCCCTTCGAAATCTGTTGTTCCAACGACATATTCGTTCTTGTTTTTTACGGTAAGACAAAGATAACGCTTTTCGCCGAAACCGGCAACCGGCATGCCGGTTATCGCATCGGCGCCTTCCGCTCGCGCAGCAGCCACAATCCGCCCATGGTCAGCGCGGCGTTGTAGAGCAGCAGCTCGAATCCGATGCGGTAGCCGAAGCAGCGTTCGGCGGCATACTGCAGCAGCGCGGCGAGAAGCGGCGCCAGCACGGCTGGCAGCCACACCAGCCCGTCACGCACGCGGCGGCGGCTCCAACGACCGAACAGGAAGAGCCCGAGAATCGGGCCGTAGGTATACCCCGCCACCTTGTAAATCAGGTTGATCGTGCTCTCGTCAGCCCCGTAGCCGAAACCTGTGACCAGCGCCGCCATACCGAGGGCCAGCCCGACATGCACGCGCCGCCGCAAGCGCAGCAGCCGCGCGTCGTCCCGCCGGCGGGCGCCGCCCAGCAGGTCGATCGTGAAGGAGGTCGTCAGCGCCGTCAGCGACGAGCCCGCCGCCGAAAAGCTGCTCGCGGCGAAGCCGATGACGAACAGCATCCCGACCGCCGCCGGCAGACCACCGCCCGTGGCCACGAGCGGGAACAGGCGGTCGCTCTTCTCGGGAAGCGGCAGCTCCGTCACCGCGGCATAGCGGTAGAGCAGCACGCCGAGCGCGAGGAAGAGGCCGATCACGACGAGCTGGCAGAGGGCGGTCAGCACGATGTTCTTTTGCGCATCGCCCAGCGTGCGGCAGGTCAGGTTGCACTGCATGAGGTCCTGGTCGAGCCCCGTCATTGCCACCAGCAGCACGATGCCCGCCACGAACATCTTCCAGAAATAGCGGTCCGAAGCGGGATCGTCGAAGAAGAAAACGCGCGACGAAGGCGATGCGCAGACCTCGCGCCACGCCTCGGCAGGCGAGAGTTCCAGCTGCCCGAGCAGTGCGGCGAAGGTCGCCGCGAGCGTCGCCAGCAGGAGCGTCGTCTTGAGCAGGTCGGCGCCGATCACCGCACGCACGCCGCCGCGCCGCGTATAGCCCCAGACGACCGCCATAGTCAGCAGCGCATTGCCCCAGAAGGGGATTCCGAAGCGGTCGAAGAACAGCTGCTGCAGCACGGCGCAGACGATGTAGAGTTTCAGCGCCGCCACCGACATCTTCGAGAGGAAGAAGAACCACGCACCCGTGCGGTGCGAGCAGGGGCCGAAGCGCTCCGCGAGGTATTCGTAGATCGAGGTGAAGCGGCGGCGGTAGAAGAGCGGCACGAGCCAAAAGGCGACGACGAGCTGCCCCACCGTAAAGCCGGCCATCATCTGCAGGTAGGAGAAGGCGTCCTGCGCCACCGATCCGGGGACCGAGACGAAGGTGATGCCCGACATCGCAGCGCCGATCATCGCCCACCACGCCACGTACCACGGCGTGCGGCGCTCGCCCGTAAAGAAGGCGGCATTGCCCGCGCGGCGTGCCGACAGCCGCGAGACGGCGAACAGCAGCAGCGCATAGAGCAGCAGCGCCGTCAGCACGTACAGCGGAGAGAGGGGCGGCAGATGCGGATTCATGGCGTTCGGCGGCATTTCCGGGCGACAGCAGCCGCTACCGCAGGTAGTCCTCGAAGTAGTTCGTCACCTTCTGCATCAGATGGACGCGGTCCTTGCCCAGCACGTTGTGCTCGTGGGTCGGATAGGGGAAATAGTCCACCTGCACGCCCGCATCGATGCAGGAGCGGACGAAATTGAGGCTGTGCTGCCACACCACCGTCGGATCGACGGCACCCTGACAGATCAGCAGCTTGCCGCGCAGCTGCGCGGCCATCGGCAGCAGGCTCGCGGCGGCATATCCCTCGGGGTTCCGCTCGGGCGTCTCCATGTAGCGCTCGCCGTACATCACCTCGTACCATTTCCAGTCGATCACGGGACCGCCCGCCACGCCGACCTTGAAGAGATCGGGATAGTGCGTCATGAGCGAAATCGTCATGAAGCCGCCGAACGACCAGCCGTGCACGCCGACCCGCTCACGGTCGGCCCACGGATGCGACAGCAGCCACTCGAGGCCCGCCACCTGATCCTGCATCTCGCAGGCACCCAACCGGCGGTGCGTCGCCTGCTCGTAGGCGAGGCCGCGGTTCGACGTGCCGCGATTGTCCATCACGAAGACCACGTAGCCGCGCTGCGCCATGTACATCTCCCAGCGGCGCAGCAGTCCCTGGAAGGAGTTCCGCACCATCTGCGAGTGGGGACCGCCGTAGACGTAGAGAATCACGGGGTATTTTTTCGCGGGATCGAAGTCGTGCGGCTTGATCAGGCGGTAGTAGTTGTCGTACAGGCCGTCGGCGCTCTTCACCGTTCCCAGCTCGATCTCGCCGTAATTCAGTGCGGCGCTCGGATCCTCGGCGCGGAGCAGCTCGCGGCTCGTGCGACCGTCCGCCGAAGCGAGCCGCACGACGCGCGGCACGCGCAGCGACGAGTAGCTGTCGACCACGTACCGTCCGTCGGGGCTGATGCCGCAGTCGTGCCACCCCTCGTCGGGCGTGAGACGCACGGTGCGGCCCGTGCGGAGGTCGAGGCGGAACAGATGCCGCTCGACGGGCGACACCTCGGCCGAATAATAAAAGAGGTAGTGCCCCCGATCGGCAGCCAGCTCGACATCGGCATCGATCTTCGTCAGCCGCTCGAGCGTCCCCTTCGACAGCGAGCCGAGGTAGAGGTTGCGATAGCCGTCCCGGTTCGAAGTCGTATAGACGAAGCGGTCGGGATCCTCCTTCAGAAAGCGGATCGGATGCTGCGGCTCGACATATTTCGGGCTCTCCTCCGTGAGGATCGTCCGCAGGAAGCGGCCGTCGGCGGCATCGTATTCGTTCAGGTGCATGTGCTGCTGCGCACGGTCGAGCACCTGCACATAGAGGCGGTCCGAAGCGGGGCCCCAGCTGATGTTCGTCAGATAGCGCTCCTCGTCGAAATCGGTCGCGTCGAGCCAGACGGTCGCGTCGCGGTCGAAGTCGTAGACGCCCACCGACACGCGCTCCGAATCCATGCCCGCCATCGGATACTTGATCTCGACGAGCGTACCGGTGCGCGTCGTGACGTCGAGCAGCGGAAAATCCGTCACGCGGCTCTCGTCCTTGCGGTAGAAGGCCGTGCGACGGCGGTCGGGCGAGGGGAAGATACCGCCCGAGATGCCGAATTCGTTGCGGCTCACCGACTGGCCGTTGACGATGTTGCGGTCGGCATCGGCCGTCACGGCGTACTCCGCCCCCGCCGCATCGCACCAATAGAGGTTGTTCGCCCGCGTGTAGAGGAAGCGGCCGTCACCGAGCGACACCGCCGACGGGACATCGGCAGGCCGCGGATAGCGGCAGGCGACGCGTCCGGCCGCAAGATCGACCCCGACCAGATCGCGTCCCGCATAGAGCATCAGCAGCCCCTCCTTCCACGAGTAGGCGGGCATCCGCTTGAACTCCGTACCGAGCAGTTCGTTCAGACGGCCGAGCGTCGCGAGCTCCGTCCGCCGCCCCGTGCGGGCATCGACGGCGTAGAGCGTATCCTGCTCCGCGAAGGTGTAGACCGCCCCCGCGTCGCGCCAGACGCAGGCGAGGTTTCCGACGGCGAGGCCTCTGCCCAGCACCGCCTCCTCCATGGTCAGCAGACGCAGCGGCGCAGCCTGCTCCGCAGCCCCGGCCACGGGTTGCACGGCGGGTTGTGCGACGGCCGCAGCCGTCATCATCGACGCATACAGGTATGACAACAGTTTCTTCATAAGATCGGATGGTTGAAATGATCGTAAAAATACGCTTTATTCCGCAATCGTGCAAATCTCCGCCCGCAAAACCGCGCCGCCGGCCCGTTTTCAGGCAGACCGAAGCGCTCCGAGACAGGGCTGAAAAGCCCCGTTCGACCCCGAATTCCGCCCCTAATAGCTGCTTTTCGCCACATTTCACCCCTCACTTGCCACATTAACCGCTTCACGCAGGGGAACATCCCGTTTGCACGCTAAATTTGCGCACGAAAATAGTTTCGCAAAACCAAACCGAACACACCATGTCCGAAATTCAAAACAAGGTCACGGAGATCATCGTAAACAAACTGGGCGTCAAAGCCGCCGAGGTAACCCCCGAAGCCAGCTTCACGACGCATCTGGGCGCCGACTCGCTCGACACGGTCGAACTCATCATGGAGTTCGAGCGCGAGTTCGACATGCAGATCCCCGATGACGACGCCGCTACGATCACCACGGTCGGCGAGGCAGTCGCCTACATCGAGAGCCACAAGTAACAGGCCGCGATCCGATCGCAGCAAACAGCGGAACTCCGGCACCCTTGTCGCGGGCGACATTTCGCCCCGGCGGCAGGCGCCGAACGACGGCCCGACCGCCCCTGCCGCCCCGCCGCGGCAGGACTGCACGGCGCGCCGCCGCCGATTCCGCCGCACAACGGCCTCGCACGCCGCCCATCAGGCCCGAAGCCGAGACCGTTCCGTTTCCGACCGACTGCGCTCACCGGTCAACCGCCTGCCGCCGCGCAGGGCACAAACGCCCGCAGCAGCGGCCGACCGACCGGGGAGGACGGCGGAAACGCTCATTGTTTCATTTCACCTCATAACCAGATGAAATCCATCATCCAACGATTCGAAGAGACGGTCAAGACGTGCTGGGACCAGCCCGCACTGAACGATTACCGACACGACACACAAAGCTACGGCGAAGTGGCTGCCGAGATCGAGACCATGCACCTGCTGTGGCGCGCCGCCGGCCTCGGCGCGGGCGAGAAGATCGCCCTCAACGCCCACAGCTCCGCCAACTGGATCAAGACCTTCATGGCCACCGTCACGGGCGGCTTCGTCGGCGTCCAGCTCTTCAACGGCTACACGCCCCGCGATACGCAGAACCTCGTCGCACACTCCGACAGCAAGATCCTCTACACCGAGAAGGCGATCTTCGACAAGATGAACTTCGACGCCATGCCCCAGCTGCTCGGCGTCATCGACATGAAGAGCGGCGAACTGCTCGCCTCGCGCGGAAATTTCGCCGAGCTCTACGCCTCGCGCCACGCCCTGCTCGCCGAGCGCTACCCCGACGGGATGCGTCCCGAACACATCGCCTATGTCAACCGCACGGCGGACGACGTCTGCGGCATCAACTATACCTCGGGCTCCACGGGCAACCCCAAGGGCGTCATGCTGACCATCGGCAATTTCAGCGCCAACGTGGACAGCATCCTCGACGTGCGGAAGTTCCCCTACCGCCGCGGCGAACGCTACTTGAGCATCCTGCCGCTGGCCCACATCTTCGGCCTCACCGTCGACGGCATCACGCCGCTCTGCGTCGGCATGCACCTGACGATCCTCTGCGTGCTGCCGATCCCTGCGACCCTCAAGGCCGCCCTGTGCGAGGTGCGTCCCCGCATCCTCTTCGCCGTACCGCTCATGTTGAGCAAGATGGTCGAGTACACGATCGGCGAGTTCGTACACAGCAAGACGGGCAGCGAGCGCCTCGCCCACCCCGACCACCACACCGATTTCTGCGACGCGCTGCGCACGATCTTCATGGCTGCGCTGGGCGGACGGTGCGAGATCATCATCACGGGCGGCGCCGCCATTCCGCCCGAGCTCGAGAAGCTGCTGGCCACCTCGCTCCGCATCCCCTTCGCCACGGGATACGGCATGACCGAGTGCGCCCCCGTCATCGCCATGGGCCACCCCGGGCACTACAAGCTCAAGTCGTGCGGCGAGTGCCTCGAATGCCTCGAGACAAAGATCAACTCGAGCGATCCGCTCAACATCGCGGGCGAGCTCTGGGTCAAGGGCCCCTGCGTCTTCGCGGGCTACTACAAGAACCCCGAGGCGACCGCCGCCGCCTTCACCGAGGAGGGATGGTTCCGCACGGGCGACCTCGGCACGATCGACGCCGACCGCACGCTCTTCCTCGTGGGCCGCTGCAAGCACATGATCCTCTCGTCGAACGGCCAGAACATCTTCCCCGAGGAGATCGAGGTGCTGCTCAACCAGCTCCCCTACGTCGCCGAGTCGCTCATCGTACCGCGCGACAACCGACTGATCGCCCTCGTGGTGCCGAAGCAGGATCTGCTGATCCAGGACTCGATCGACGGCGCCACGCTGCGCGAGATCATGGGCCGCAACATCCAGGAGCTCAACCAGCAGATTCCGCAGTATTCGCAGGTCGCCGACTACGAACTGATGAACGACTCCTTCGCCAAAACGCCGAAGGGTAGCATCAAGCGTTTCATGTACTCGTAAGCGCACGGCCTCTGCCTTCAACAAAGAGAATCCCCGAAACCGGGCAGCGGTTTCGGGGATTTTTTTTTCAATGCGGGGAGAGAACCTCGCGCAGGAACAGGCGGAAGATTGGCCGGCCGCCGGCACGGGTTCGCCGTCCGTCGTTCGCCGGCACAGAGTCACCATCCGCCGTCGGCAGGATGCAGAGGCGGTGATGCGGGGGGGGGCAGCGACGCGGAGGCGGCTGTTTCACCCGCAGTCAGGAGCGAGAAATTCTTATGCGTGCGGTTCCGCAGCCGGAGGCTCCGCCGCGGGAGCGGCAGCAGCAGGAGCGGAGGGAGCGGAGGCCGCCACAATCTCCGTCACGGCCTTGTAGTAGCTCTTCGAGACGGGAATCTGCTTGGCATCGGCATGCGTCAGGACGATCGTCGCGCGATCGTGGCTGTTCTTGTAGAACTTGATCTTGTGCGTGTTGACGATATACGAGCGGTGGCAGCGGATGAGCGACGTACCCACCAGCGACTCCTCGATGCGCTGCGTCTTGCAGCGGAGCATATAGCTCAGCAGCTTGCCTTCGAACTCGTAGTAGATCCGCACGTAGTTATCCTGCGACTCGATATAATAGAGTGTGTCCGTATCGACCGACATCTTCAGCACCCCGTTGTTGTCGCTGAAATGCACCAGCCGCGAACCGCCCGCATCCTGTTCGGCTGCGCGGTTGAGTTTCATCAGATTCAGCTCCTCGGTCCGCACGCGATACCCCGCATAGAGGGTGATGATCGTGTAGGGAATGGCCAGAATCAGGGCGACGCAGAGGAAGACGCGCAGCACGAGCCAGCCGTCGATCGCACCGCGCAGCCCGAGGGCCGCCGTGAAGAGAATGTAGAGCAGCGCGACGGCCACGAACTCGCCGCCGATCCAAAGCAGATAGCCGCGCACGGTGAGCATCCGCACCGAGTGGAGGCGGTAGATGAGGTATTTGCTGAGCGACAGCACCCCCAGCATCACCATATAGAAACCCAGCGTCGCCAGCAGGCGCGCCAGCGGACGGAATCCGAACCACGCCGTCGCCGAGAAGGGGCGGTAAATCACCATGAAGAGAACCGAGAAGAGCGCGATGAAGAGCACCGACTCGAACAGATATTTTTTCCGAAGCAGGAACTTGGGAACTTCCATAACCATATTGTTTTCCGAGGCGAAGATAATCATATTTTTTCAATTATGAAAACCCGCCATCCGCCACACAATACCGATCATTCGCCACAAACACGCACCTGTCTGCCACATTTTCGCGGAGATAACGAGAGGAAAGGCTACTTTTGCGGCGCAGACACAATTAAAAGCGCGTGCGCCCGCGAGGCGGGAGGTGCGCGAAGCGTGTTTCGCAGCGGCAGCCCCACACGGCGACCGACCGCCCAGCACCTGCAGGGCAGCATCCCGACGGGCGGCAGGACAGGCCCCGGACGGACAGCAGTCGAAACCGGGACAGGCGGCGAGCGGCATCCTGACGGGCGGCAGACGCCGCCGGGGAACGGAAACAGCCGCCGGGAAACGGAAGTAGCAGACCGCCCCGCCCGCAAGGCGAAGCGGTGCCGCGAACGAACGACAGGCAAACAGCAAACGAAATACGAATCATCACACTTTTTTAAAATATGGAAAGAAGAGTAGTCATTACCGGCATGGGCGTCATCTCCCCCGTAGGGCAGTCGATCGACGCATTTTGGAACAACCTCAAGGCCGGTGTATGCGGCATCGACCGCATTGAGGGTATCGAAGAGGAGATCCCGGTCAGCGTAGCCGGCCAGGTGAAGAATTTCGATCCCGAAGCACAGGGGCTCGTGAAGACCGACGTTCGCCGCAGCGACCGTTACAGCCAGTTCGCCATGGCCGCCGCCATTCAGGCCATGACGCAGAGCGGTCTGGTCAGCGGTGAGAACATCGAGCCCGAGCGCCTCGGCGTCTACATCGGTTCGGGTATCGGCGGCATCGAGACCTTCGTCGCACAGACCAAGGTGCTCCTCAACGAGGGTGCCCGCCGCATCTCGCCGCTGTTCATCCCGATGATGATCTCGAACATCGCCAGCGGCAACGTCGCCATCCGCTTCAATGCCCAGGGTCCGAGCCTGCCGGCCGTATCGGCCTGCGCCACCTCGACCAACACGGCGGGCGAGGCCTTCCGCGCCATCAAGTACGGCTTCGCCGACGCCATCCTCACGGGCGGTGCCGAGGCTGCCGTCAACGCACTGGCCATCGGCGGCTTCGCCAACAGCAAGGCCCTGACGCTCGCCACCGATCCCGCAAAGGCTTCGATTCCGTTCGACAAGAACCGCAGCGGCTTCGTCATGGCCGAGGGTGCCGGCGTACTGGTATTCGAGGAGTACGAGCATGCGGTAGCGCGCGGCGCGAACATCATCGCCGAGGTCTGCGGTTACGGCAACACCTGCGACGCCTACCACTACACGGCTCCGCGTCCCGATGCAGCAGCCGCTTCGCGCGCCATGCGTCTGGCACTCGAGGAGGCCGGCTACAAGGAGGGCGAGAAGCTCTACATCAACGCACACGGCACCTCGACGCCGCTCAACGACAAGACCGAGACGAAGGCCATCAAGCTCGCCCTCGGCGAGGAGGATGCCCGCCGCGCCGTCATCAGCTCGACGAAGTCGATGACCGGCCACATGCTGGGCGCCACGGGTGCCGTCGAGCTCATCGCTTCGGCGCTGGCCGTCCGCGACGGCATCGTGCCCCCGACGATCGGTTACGGCGAGCCCGACCCCGAGTGCGACCTCGACTACGCTCCCAACGCAGCCCGCGAGACGGAGCTCGATCTGGCGCTCTCGAACTCGCTCGGCTTCGGCGGCCACAACGCCTGCGTCGTAGTTCGCAAGATGAAATAAATCCGATCGACCGTGACACGCGAAGAGCTGAAATCGTTTCTCCCCCACCGCGAGCCGATGCTGCTCGTGGACGAGATCCTCATCGAGGAGGATTGCGTCCGCGGCTTCTACCGCGTGACGGGCGAGGAGTTTTTCCTGAAGGGACACTTCCCCGGCTACCCCGTCGTTCCGGGCGTCATCCTCTGCGAGATCATGGCCCAGTCGGGCTCGATGCTCGTCAAGGATCTGCTGCAGGGCCGCACCCCGCTCTACGCGGGGATCGACGGCGTGCGTTTCAAGAACGCCGTCCGTCCCGGCGACACGATCGAGGTCGTCGCACGCATCGTCAGCTGCCGCAAAACCCTCGTGCAGATCGACGCCGAGGCGACGGTCGGCGGCAAGCGTTGCTGCGGAGGCCGGCTCTCGTTCATGCTGGTCGACAACGAACAACTTAACAAGGAATAAAGTCTTATGAAACTTTTGGAAGGAAAAGTAGCGCTCGTAACGGGTGCTGCGCGCGGTATCGGCAAGGCCATCGCCCTGCGTTTCGCCGCCGAAGGCGCCGACATCGCCTTCACCGATCTGAAGATCGACGAGGCGGGCCACGCCACCGAGGCGGAGATCGCCGCCCTCGGCGTCCGCGTGAAAGCCTATGCGTCGAACGCCGCCGATTTCGAGGCGACGCACGCCGTGGTTGCGGAGGTGCAGAAGGATTTCGGCCGCATCGACATCCTGGTCAACAACGCCGGCATCACGAAGGACACGCTCATGATGCGCATGACCGAGCAGCAGTGGGATGCCGTGCTGACGGTCAACCTCAAGTCGGCCTTCAACTTCATCCACGCCGTAACGCCCGTCATGGCACGTCAGCGCGACGGCTCGATCATCAACATGTCGTCGGTAGTCGGCGTGAGCGGCAATGCCGGTCAGTGCAACTACTCGGCTTCGAAGGCCGGCATGATCGGTCTGGCGAAGTCGATCGCCAAGGAGATGGGTCCGCGCGGCGTCCGCGCCAACTGCATCGCCCCGGGCTTCATCATCACCGATATGACCGCCGCCCTCCCCGAGGAGGTGCGCGAGGCATGGGCCAAGCAGATTCCGCTGCGTCGCGGCGGAACGCCCGAGGATGTGGCCAACGTGGCGCTCTTCCTCGCATCGGATCTCTCGTCGTATGTCAGCGGTCAGGTGATCCACTGCTGCGGCGGCATGAACTGCTAAACCGACGGCACGCATGCTCCGATTCGACACCCGGGTCCGCGTGTGGTACAAACACACCGACCAGATGGGCATCTGCCACCACTCGAACTACATCTGCTATTTCGAGGCGGCGCGCAGCGACATGATGCGCGCGATCGGCCTCTCGTATGCCGAAGTCGAGGCACGGGGGCTGATGATGCCGATCCTGGAGGTGCAGTCGCGCTACCGCAAGCCCGCCTACTACGACGAGGTGCTGACGATCCGCGTACGGGTCAACGATCTGCCCGTGACGCGCTTCGACGTCCGCTACGAGATCTTCAACGCCGCGGGCGAACTGCTCAACACGGGGTGGACCCAGCTGGGATTCATGGACAGCAAGAGCCGCCGTCCGTGCCGCTGCCCCGAGTGGTTCCTCGAGAAGCTGCGCGCACATTGGGTCGAGACGGACGACGCGACGCTGTAACGGACGCTCCGACCATTCGTTCGAACGCCCCGGACCGATACGGTTCGGGGCGTTTTTTGTACGGAGGTATCCGCGAGGGAGCTGTCGCGCAGCAAACAAAGAAGAGCCGACCCGCAGGCCGGCTCTCGACGAGGGGTGGAAGAAGGGGCTCGAACCCTCGACCTTCGGAACCACAATCCGACGCTCTAACCAACTGAGCTACATCCACCATGTACGACTTACTCTTCGTAAATCGGCTGCAAATATAACGCTTTTTTCGATTCGTTCCAAATAAAACCGCAAAAAAGTATCGCGAAACGGGTATCGGCAGGCCGTCGGGCCGTTCGGGAAGGAGCAGCGCGGGAAGGGGCGAGGCGGCGAAGGAGCGGGCCTGCGAAGGGACAGTCCAGGGAGACGAAGGGCCGGCAAAGGGTGCCGCGGCGGCAAAGGCAGCAAACAGCAACAGGGGGGCAGCAGGCAGCAGCAGGCGGAGGCCGCCATGCGCGGATGTGGCTCGTCGAACCGCCCTGCCCCACGCGGCATCCGCAAACATCGACGCGAAGAGCCGCCTGCCGCACGATGCGCAGCCCGCGGCAGTGAAACACCGCGTGCAGGCGAGCGACCGGCGGCAGCCGTCACGAGGCCCGAGCCTCGTTTTGCGGGCCGTTCAAAAAAAAGCGGATCGAAAAGAGCGGGATTCGGATTTATTTGTTTACTTTTGTACAAATAAGTTTTAATCAAACCGAATTATGGAATTCGAAGGAACCGTATACAAAATCATGCCCGTGACGAAAGGAACCTCGGCACGCGGCGAATGGCAGCGACAGGATGTCGTATTCGACTATAACGACGGCAGTTCGTTCACGCGCAAGATCAGCGTCACCTTCTTCAACCGGCCCGACGACGTGGCGAAGCTCCGCGAGGGCAGCGCCTACCACGTGTCGGTCAACGTCGAGTCGCGCGAGTACAACGGCCGCTGGTACACCGACATTCGCGCCTGGCGTCTGCAACCCAAGCAGACCGAGGCACCTGCAGCCGCTCCGGTACCCGACCTGCCGCCGATCGCCGCACCGTCGTATGCCGCCCCTGCAGCATCCGCCGCAGCCGACGAGACGGACGACCTGCCGTTCTAACCGATACCGCAACACGACAACCCCGTAAACACCGAGCCTGCGGAGAACGCTCCGACCTCGGTGTTTCTCGTATATAAACCTTCGGTTGCACGCACCTTTTCTCGCCTCGGCATTGCCCGCGCAAGCGCGGCACTCCTCTCGTCGGCACAGCGTCCCGGCGGAAATCACCGAATGACGGCCGGCAAGATCGTGCGGTTCCCGAAAGCAGCCGTCCCGTTCCGGAACAGGACGGTTCAAGGATGCCGGTCAGTCAACTGACACCTCTTTTGGGGCGATTCACCCCTCCGGACAGCCGATAAGGCATAAATTGCGCTATCTTCGTCAAGGAAATACGATAAAACAACCCTTACAACCGCACTACCGCATGAAAACGAACCGCAACATCTTCCGAACGGCCGCGCTTCGTCTGCTGCCGGCGCTGCTCTGTCTCGCGACGGCGTGGCCGACCTCGGCGCAGCGCCGCCGCAACCCGCTGCGCGAAACCGATCCCGCCTTCTTCCGCACGGAGGAGGCCGCCCGCATCGGCGAGCAGGTACTCCTCTACCAGCGCGTCACGGGCGGCTGGCCCAAGAACATCGACATGGCCCGCCGCATGACCGACCGCGAACGCGCCCAAGTGCTGGAGGCGAAAACGCGCCGTAACGATTCGACGATCGACAACGACGCCACGACGATGCAGATGATCTATCTGGCCCGTCTCTACCGCGAGCAGCACGATGCCCGCTACCGCGACGCCTTCCGTCAGGCGGTCGAGTACCTGCTCGACGGTCAATATGAGAACGGCGGCTGGCCGCAGTTCTGGCCCGAGATGCGCGACTACCAGATCCACATAACCTTCAACGACGACGCCATCGTCAACACGCTGGCCCTCTTCCGCGAGATCATGGCGGCCGAAGCCCCCTACGACGGCGATCTGACCGACAGCGCGCTGCGCAAGCGTCTGTCGCGCGCCTTCGACAAGGCGATCGGCTGCATCCTCGACACGCAGATCGTCGTCGACGGCGAACCGACGGTCTGGTGCCAGCAGCACGACCGCGAGACGCTGCAGCCCGCTCCCGCGCGCGCCTACGAGCTCCCCTCCTACTGCTCGATGGAGAGTGCCGCCATCGCCAAGCTGCTCATGCAGCTGCCCAAGCCCGATGCCCGCGTCAAGCGCGCGATTCACGGCGCCATGCGGTGGTTCGACCGCTACAAGTTGACGGGGCTGCGCGTCGAGCGCACCGGCTGGGGCACGCCCGCCTTCACCACCCGCCTCACGGAGGATTCGAAGGCCGGACCGATCTGGGCCCGCTTCTACGATCTCGACCGCTGCGAACCCTACGTCTGCGACCGCGACGGCATTCCGCGCCGCCGACTGGAGCAGATCGGCCGCGAGCGCCGCAACGGGTACAGCTGGTACAACGAGCGTCCCGCCGAACTCTACGCGCTCTACGATGCCTGGGCGGCGAAACACGATCCGAAGAACAAGGTCGCCGTCAGCCTGACGACGCCGGGCGCCAACCGGAACGGTCTGATCGACATGTTCCGACAGCCGGCTCCCGATCCGAAGGATTTCGACGTCGTAGTCGAGGCGGGCGGTTCGATCCAGGCCGCCGTCGAGCAGGCGCCCGAGAAGCCGGCCGAGCCGTTCAAAATTCTGATCCGCAAGGGAATCTACCATGAGAAGGTCATCATCGACCGCCCGAACATCGTGCTCGTCGGCGAGCAGCGCGACAGCACGCAGCTCATTTTGGCCGAGCAGGCCCGCTACCGCCAAGGCCCTACCGAGTACCACGGGAAGCCCGTCGGCCACGGCGTGATCATACTGCTCGAGGGGGCCGACGACTGCGTCATCAGCGGTCTGACGATCTACAACAACTACGGCACGACCGTCGAGGAGACGACCTCGCACCAGATGGCCGTCTTCGGCCGCGCCACGCGCACGATCATCATCAACAGCAACATCCTGGCCGACGGCAACGACGCCCTCTCGCTCTGGGCGCCCGAGTCGGGCGGCATGTACTACCACGCCGACCTCGACCTGCGCTGCCCGGGTGTCGACTTCATCTGCCCGCGCGGCTGGTGCTACGCCACCCGCTGCCGCTTCTATGGCGACAGCCGCGCCATGATCTGGCACGACGGCCGCGGCGACCGATCGAAGAAGCTCGTCATCACGAACTCGGAGTTCGACGCCAAAACCCCGACGAAGCTCGGCCGCTACCACCACGATTCGCAGTTCTACCTCATCCACTGCCACCTCTCGGAGCGGGTGCTGAACTCGAACATCTGCTATGCCTATTCGGACAAGGTGCTCGATCCCTGCCCGTGGGGCGAGCGCATCTACTACTACGGCTGCACGCGCGACGGCGGCCACAGCGGCTGGCTGCGCGACAACCTCGAGCAGGCGGAAAACGCCCCCGAGTTCCACGGCGTCACGGCCCGCTGGACCTTCGACGGCCGCTGGGATCCCGAGCAGAAGATCCGCGATCTGTGGAAGGTGCTGGCCTATTAGGCCAACTGCCAATCCGTTCCCGCACGCGTCCCGCGGCCGATCCGGTCGCGGGACGCGCTGTTTGGGGAGGCCTGCAATCTTCGGGCGCAGCCGCCGGCCATGGCGCGAGCCGCCCCGCACGACCCGTCCCGGAGCGAACCGCATTCGAAGCGAACCGTATTCGAAGCGATCGGGCGGAGAGATTCCGATGCGGCCGCCCGCGAGCGGCGACGGCCGAATGCGGATGTGCGGTCCGCATAAACAACACAAAGGGCACCCTGCGAAGGATGCCCTTTGTATTTAAGAGGCGCGTGCGCTCTTAAAATACTTATTTCTTCTCGTCGAAGAAATCCTTTATTTCGGCGTTCGGAACGATTGCCTCTTTGAACATGTAAGCGCCCGTCTTCTCCGACTTGACCATCTTGATGCACTTGGTAAGCTGCTTACCGGTACCCGTTTTCAGGGTTGCTACTACTTTCTTTGCCATGGTGCTGTACTACTATTTGATTTCACGATGTACGGTGACACGCTTCAGGAAGGGGTTGTACTTCTTGCGCTCCAGACGCTCGGGCGTGTTCTTCTTGTTCTTGGTCGTGATGTAGCGCGACATGCCGGGAACGCCGCTCTCACGCTGCTCGGTGCACTCGAGAATGACCTGCACTCTGTTACCTTTCTTTGCCATTGGTAGATGCCGTTTTGATTAGTAGATCTTCTTCGGAGCGGCTGCCTCGCGCATGGCCACTGCCAAACCCTTTTTGTTAATCGTCTTCATACCGGCTGCCGATACCTTGAGGGTGATCCAGCGGCCATCTTCTTCCGACCAGAAGCGCTTGGTTTTCAGATTGGGACTGAATTTGCGCTTGGTCTTGTGGTGCGAGTGCGAGACGTTGTTGCCCACAATCGCCACCTTACCGGTGATTTCGCAAACTTTCATGTTCGGTTGTTGTGTAATTAGTTAATTTTTCCCCGAAGGGAGTGCAAATATACGAACGAAAAACGAGAAATAAAAAAGAAACGTCGAAAATCGCACGAAAAGAGCCGCCTTCCGCGCCCTTCGGTGTTGCGATCGGCCGCCGTCTATTTCCGTTGCAGCTCGTCGCGCAGCATGCGGACGGCGTAGATCGTCGCACGGTCGGTGATCTGTCCGCGGTCGGTGCCGCAGTCATGCCGCACGGCGACGGTCCGTTCGGGCGTCGCCAGCGCGATCCAGACCGTGCCGACGGGCTTCTCGCCGGTACCGCCCGCAGGACCCGCGATGCCGGTCGTCGCCAGCGCATAGTCGGCCCCCGCGGCGCGGCGCGCCCCTTCGGCCATGGCGCGGGCCACCTCCTCGCTCACGGCGCCGCGGCTGCGGATCAGGTCGGCATCCACCCCCAGCAGCGCCGTCTTGGCCGCATTGGCGTAGGCGACCACGCCCGCCAGGAAATAGGCCGAAGCCCCCGCCATGGCGGTGAATTTCGCGGCGAGCTTGCCGCCCGTGCAGCTCTCGGCCACGGCGAGCGTCGCACCGCGTGCGACGAGCAGCCGGTGCACCTGCGCCTCGACCGT
>CAZVGH010000022.1:0-17023 GCA_964626515.1 uncultured Alistipes sp. | reverse complement strand
GCCATAGCTCAGTTGGTAGAGCAAAGGACTGAAAATCCTTGTGTCCCTGGTTCGACTCCCGGTGGTACCACTCGCAAAAAGAGAGTTACAGCGATGTAACTCTCTTTCTTTTTTTGCTTTCCGGCACACAAATCCGACACGGCTTTTCCCGTTTCTGCGGCTTCGGCACGCGCTTCCGCGTTGTCCGGCGGCCGTTCCGTCGCATCCTGCCGATGCGGAGGCAGGCGGCATGGAATACGCATGACAATCAAGCACATATCCGTTGAAATTCCTTCGGGGTCGCACGGTCCGCATCGCAGGCAAAGACAAAAAATGCGATCGTTCTGGCCGATCGGAAGATTACATTCATAAAAAATGATTATCTTGCAACCCGAAGTTCACAACGCATAGGGCATGACACTTTCCGAGGTCGAAAAACTCTTCAAGGAGCATTTCCACTGCGCCGTCTACACGGCGCAGACCATCGTGCAGTCCAAAGAGGTGGCCGAGGATATCGTGCAGAACGTCTTCATCAAACTCCTCGATTTCGACACGCGGACGGTCAAGTACCCGGTAAGTTTCTTCTACACCTGCGTCCGCAACGCCGCGCTGGACTATTCGCGCAGCCACGCCTGCATGCTCAACGCGATGCACAATTTCCGCCTCACCCGCGAACATGCGTCCGCCGACGAGGCCGTCGAGGCGGCCGGGGAGTTCGATTTCCTGCCTGCCGAAGAGGCCGAACGGCTCCTGCGCGTCAGGCAGCTCTTCCAGGCCGTGGAACAACTGCCGCCCCGCACGCGCGAGGTGGTCAAACAGGTCTATTTCCAGGACCGCAGCTACCAGGAGACCGCCGATCTGCTGGGCATCTCGCTGGCTACGGTCAAATCGCACATGTACCACTCGTTCCGGCTGCTCAGGGAGCGTCTGACCGACCTCTGTAAAGGCCGCAAGCAGAAAAAGGCCGCCAAGTGCTGAGCGGCCCGCTTCCCGCTGCCGGATCGTCGCGGCAGGCAGCTGCCTGCAAAGAGAGAAACGGGGAGGGGGCAGCCCCTGTCGCCGGAGACTGCTGCCTGCCGTTTAGAGCCGTTTGCGCCCGCTCGGGCGCTTTTTTTTGCCGAAATGCGATTTTTCTTCCTTTTTTTCTAAGGATTTTCACCTCTCCGTTCGTCTATAATCTCGGAAAGGGAGATCTTTACGCGCATCGGAACGATCCGAACGGCGCATCCCCGCATCCGTAATACACCTTACAACATGCTGACCGAACACGAACTATATAATCTGTTAACCGCTTATAAACAAGGCACGATCGACCCGTCGGGACGTCTCCGGCTGGAGATGTGGGCCTGCGAGTCGGAAGAGAACCGGCTGTTCCTGGGGCTTCTGTCGGGGTCCTCGACCGAAAACCGCCTGCTCCGCACGCTCTACTCCTACGACGACGAGCGCGTCTGGCAAAACATCCGCCGCTCGGCCCTGCGCGACCGTCGCCGCCGCATCACCCGCCGCATTACCCGCATGGCGATCGCCGCGACGCTGCTGTTGGGCATGGTCTGGGGCGGCGAGCAGCTCTATGACGGCTACCAGCGGCGCGACGCCCTGGTATCGGTCATTCCGGCGGGCCGCACGATGGCCGTGCTGGAGCTCTCATCGGGCACGAAGGTCGAACTCACGGACCGGGCCGACCGGCAGATCACCGAGGCCGACGAGACACAGATCTCCGTGCATGCGGAGTCGACGACCTTTTCGCTTCCCGACCGGAAGGCCGCACCGACCGCCGAACAGCTGTTCAACAAGGTGAGCGTCCCGAAGGGCGGCGAGTACCGGCTGGAGCTGTGCGACGGCACGAAGGTGTGGCTCAACTCCGAGTCGGAGATCACCTTCCCCACGCAGTTCGCCGACTCCGTTCGCACGGTAGCCCTGCGCGGCGAGGCCTATTTCGAGGTGAAGTCCGATACGGCGCATCCGTTCGTGGTCAAGACCGACCTGCTGTCGGTGCGCGTGCTGGGCACCTCGTTCAACCTGATGACCTATGCCGACGATCCGACCGTCGAGACCACACTGATCACCGGTTCGCTCCAGGTGATCCGCAACGAGGAGACGACGCTGCTCGCGCCGGGCATGCAGGCCCGGCTGGACAAGCGCAGCGACACGATGACCACCCGGGCGGTCTACGCCGAAAGCTATGCGGCATGGGCGCGTCGGATGTTCGTCTTCTTCAACGAACCCGTCGAGTCGATCTGCCGCAAACTGGCCCGCTGGTACGACGTCGACATCGACGCCTCGGCACCGGAGCTCGGACAAATGCGCTATTCGGGCATGATCGAGCGGGCCGAGTCCTTCAACAAAATCGCCGACCTGTTCTCCGCCACCGACGAGCTGGTCTTCCGCGAACGGGAGGGAAAGATCATCGTAGAAAAGAAAAACCGCAAATAAACACGATTGTTTCACTAAAAGTTAGTTGGTTATGGGTAAAATTCTACTAAAACTGCGACCGCCGCAGATCGGTCGCCTGGCAACGGTCCTGCTGTTCGCGGCAGCGGTCGTATTCGCCTCCGTCACGACGGCCTCGGCCGCCGGGACACCGCAACCCGGGGAGAAGAGTCGCACGATCTCCATCTCGGTGAAGAACGCCTCGCTGGAAGAGGTGCTGATGCAGCTCAAGCAGAAAACGGGGTACGATTTCCTGTATAACAGCACGGCCGTCAAGTCGATCAACGGCATCACGCTTCGGGCGCAGAACGCAAGCGTGGAGAGCATCCTGAACACCTGCCTCAAACCCACGCCGTTCGAGTACACCATCAAGGACGGCACGGTAGTCATCAAGGCCAAGCCCGGCCAGGAGGAGGTCGTCAAAAAGGCCGAGGAGAAGGCCGACCGCCGCCGGCTGCTGCTCGGACAGGTCGTCTCGAAGCAGACCAAGCAGCCCATGGCCGGCGTGACGGTCTACGTCAAGGGCGGCCGTCACGGCTGCGTGACCGACGCCAAGGGCGAGTATATCCTCGAGTTCGAGCCTCATCCCGAACCGCAGAAGACCCAGATCGTCTTCAGTTTCGTGGGCCTGCAGCCGCAGGAGTTCGACTTCGCGGGCCAGACGCGCATCAACGTGACGATGGACGAGTCGGCCAACGAGATCGAGAACATCGTGGTGACGGGTTACGCCAACATCCGCAAAGAGAGTTTCACGGGAAACACCGTCTCCATCACCAAGAACGAATTGCAGCAGGTCTCCAAGACGAACGTCATCAAGGCCATCCAGTCTTTCGACCCCTCGTTCCGCATCAAGGAGAACACCACCTGGGGTTCGGACCCGAACGCCCTGCCCGAGGTCTACATCCGCGGCGAATCGGGCATCGGGGCCAAGGAGCTCGACCGCGACGAATACAGCAAGGCCAACCTCAAGGACAACCCCAACCTGCCGGTCTTCATCCTCGACGGATTCGAGATCACTGCCCAGAAGCTCTACGACATGGACATGAACCGCATCGAGAATATCACCATCCTCAAAGATGCCGCCGCCACGGCCCTCTACGGATCGCGTGCGGCCAACGGCGTGGTGGTCATCACGTCGGTAGCCCCGACGCCGGGCAAGCTCAACGTGCAGTACAGCATGGTGGGTAGCGTCGTGGCCCCCGACCTGAGCGATTACAACCTGATGAACGCCGCCGAGAAGCTCGAACTCGAGCGCATCGCCGGATGTTACGATCCGGAAGCGAACCCCTATGAGAACAAATCGCTGACCGATTATCTCGAGGAGTACAACAAGAAGCTCGCAAACGTCCGCAAGGGCGTCGACACCTATTGGCTTGCCAAGCCGCTGCGCACGGCCTTCAACCACAAGCACAGTATCTATATCGACGGCGGCAGCGATGCGTTCCGTTTCGGCGTCGACCTGCAGTACGCCGGTCAGGACGGCGTGATGAAGGGCTCGAAGCGCGACCGCATCGGCGCGGGCGTCTATCTGCAGTACGTCTACAAGAACATTTCGATCAAGAACTACACCTCCTATCTGCAGACCGACTCGGAGGAGTCGCCCTACGGTTCGTTCTCGAAATACACCACGGCGCTGCCCTATGACGAATTCCTCGACGAAAACGGCAACTACCTCGAAGAGCTCGAGCACTGGGGCAACAACCTGTTAAACCGCGAGAATCCGCTCTACGAGGCCGGACTGCTCAACTACAACCGCTCGAAGAGCCAAGAGTTCATCAACAACCTCTCGGTGAACTGGAACATCACCAGCCACCTGCTGCTCAAGGGCCAGCTGAGCATCACCAAGCTGCTCGACGATACGGATATCTTCTTCGACCCGCTCTCGAAGCAGAGCCCCGTCATCCTCAACACGAGCAACGTCGCAGCCGGTTCGCTCTCCACCTCGCGCGGCAACGACATGCGCTACGATTTCAACGCCTATCTGTCGTACAACCGCAACTTCGGCGATCACAACATCAACGCGCAGGGCGGCGTGAACATCCTGAGCAACACCCGCACGTCGCTCAGCACGACCTACCTCGGCTTCCCGTCGGGCAGCCTGAGCTCGGTGAACTACGCCCAGCAGCTGCAGGGCAAGCCCTCCAGCTCGGAGAGCACCTCGCGCACGATCGGTTTCCTGGCCGCCATGAACTACAGCTACAAGAACATCTATCTGGTAGACGCCTCGTGCCGTTTCGACGGCAACTCGGCCTTCGGCAAGGACCGCCGTTTCGCCCCCTTCTGGTCGGGCGGCGTGGGTCTCAACATCCACAACTACGCCTTCATGAAAGACACCCCCGTCTCGCTGCTCAAGGTGCGCGCCACCTACGGACAAACCGGTAAGATCAACTTCCCGGCCTACGCGGCCCGCACCACCTACCGGATTCTGGCCGACGAGTGGTACAAGACCGGATTCGGTGCAGCGCTCAAGGCCTTGGGCAACACCGACCTGACGTGGGAGACGACCAACACCTTCGACGTCGGCTTCGAGCTGGGTCTGTGGCAGGACCGCTTCTATTCGCGGGTATCCTATTACAACAAGCTCACCAAAGATCTGATCAACGACGTGACCATCCCCAGCTCGACGGGCTTCACCACCTACCGCGACAACATCGGCGAGATCTGTAACCGCGGCGTCGAGGTCGATCTGCGCATCACGGCCGTGCGGACCAAGGACCTCTTCCTGACCCTGAACGCCAATCTGGCGCACAACAAGAACAAGCTGACCAAGATCTCGCACAGCCTGCAGGAGTACAACCGCCGTGTGCAGGATATGATCAACAACGGCAACATCTTCCAGAGCGATTACCTCTCCAAACCCTTCACGCAGTATGTCGAGGGCGTTTCGATCAACTCGATCTGGGGCATGAAGTCGCTGGGCATCAATCCCGCGACGGGCGAGGAGGTCTTCCTCACGCAGGACGGCCAGATCACCAACACCTGGACCACCTCCCAGCAGCAGGTGCTCGGCACGACCGACCCCAAGATTCAGGGTTCGTTCGGCTTCAACCTCCAGTGGAAGCAGTTCACGCTCTACACGACGTTCCTCTACGAGGCGGGCGGCCAGCGCTACAACCAGACGCTTGCCGACAAGGTCGAGGGCGTGGATATCTACTCGTCGAACGTCGACCGCCGCGTGCTGACCGACCGCTGGAGCCATGAGGGCCAGCATGCACTCTACAAGAGCATGCATCTGGGTCGTTCGAGCGTGGAGAAGACGCGTCCCACGTCGCGTTTCGTTCAAAACTACAACATGCTCGACCTGACCTCGCTGACGCTCGGTTACGAATTCAAGAAGAGCACCATCGCCCCGCTCCGGCTGAGCATGCTGCGTCTCGAACTCGGCACCAGCGACCTGTTCCACATCTCGTCCGTCAAGCAGGAGCGCGGTCTGAGCTATCCCTACGCCCGCACGTTCACCTTCACGCTCCGTGCATCATTCTAATCCCAAACCGATCTCTCTTATGAAACAGATATATATCCTGCTGCTGGCTGTCGCCGCAGCCGTCGCGACGACCTCCTGCGAAAAGTGGCTCGACGTCAACCCCGCCGACGAAGTAACCGAGGAGGACCTCTTCAAAGTGGGAACCGGTTACCGAAACGCCCTGAACGGCATCTACAAGACGCTGGGGTCCAGCGCGCTCTACGGACGCGAACTGACGTGGGGCATGGCCGATGTCATGGGACAGTGCTACGACTCGTACGACTTCCCCAACAAACACGTATATACCGAGTTCGTCTCCTTCGCATACACTTCGGACAAGGCCAAGGCGATCATCTCCGGTCTGTGGAGCCAGGCCTACAACGCCATTGCCAACTGCAACAACATCATCGGCAGCATCGAAGCGGAGCCCGACGCCAAGTTCCTGGGCGGCAAGCTCGAAAAGGATCTGATTCTGGGCGAGGCTCTGGCCCTGCGCGGATTCATCCATTTCGTCGTACTCTCTTACTTCGCCCCGGCTCCCTGCAAGGAGAGCACGGAGAACTGGATTCCCTATTACGAGGAGTTCCCCTCGACGGGTGCGCCCTACCTCACGATCGACGAAACGATCGAGCGGATCGTCCGCGACCTCAAGCGCGGCTGCGCACTGGTCGAACCGTTCGACACCTACGTTTCGGAAGACGGCCGCGAAAACCACACCCTATGGCTCACCAAGACCCACCGCTTCTATGCCAATACGGGTTTGGGATCGGCTGCCACCGAACTCTTCTACGCCTTCCGCGGCTACCGCATGAACATCCTCTCGATCGGGGCGCTGCTCGCCCGCGTCTACAGCTATGCCGGACAGACCGAACTGGCCGCCGCCGAGGCCCGACGGGTGATCGATTTCAAGAGCACCTATTCGGGAGCATACGACGTCTTCGAGTTCACCTCCCCGGGCAAGGTGGCCGGCGACTACAAGATGTGCGACGATCTGATCTTCGCCTTGAGCGACATCAATCTGATCAAGAACTACGAACTCTTCACCACGGGCGACGGCGCCGTCCAGTTCAGCATGGACTACAACTACCGCTATCTCTTCGACAGCGATTCGGACTACCGCAAGACCACGCTGCTCAACATCAGCGGCTATTCGTACAAGCCCCGCCGCTACACGACGCCTTCGGCCGCGGGCTCGTCCGAGACGTACGACATCCTGCCGGTGATCCGTCTTTCGGAGCTCTACTACATCCTGGCCGAAGATTATGCCGCCCAGGGCGACTGGGCCAACGCCACGGCCATGCTCGAAACTGTGCGCAAGGGACGCAACTGCGGAGCCAACATGCTCAGCGGCGCGATCAAGAACGAGTCGACCTTCACCACGGAGCTGCTCGACGAGGTGCGCCGCGAATACACCGAGGAGGGCCTGACCTTCTTCTTCTACAAGAAACACGACGTCAAATTCTCGCGCAGCATGAAGGATCAGGCCTTCTACTTCCCGCTGCCTGACAACGAAACCGTAAACTAACGCAACACGCAACAACCCATGAATATGCTCAAGAAACTCATACTGTCCGGCGTGCTGGCCGCCGCGCTGCTGTCGCCCGCCTGCGGCGATTCGGACATCGAAGCCTACTCGACGAAAGACAAGGTCTGGTTTACGCAGAAGCGATCGGACGGCACGGTCGTCGGCGACATCCTGCGCTCGTTCTCCCACTATCCCGGCTCCGAGACACTCGACGTGGCCTTTCAGGTCAACCTCATCGGAGCCACGGCCGACCACGACCGCCGCTATGCCGTCGTCATCGACGAGGAGCAGACTACGGCCGTCGCATCCGAGTACGAGATCCATCCGACCGTACTGCCGGCCGGCGCGGTGCAGACCGACCTGGTCGTCACGCTCAAGAAGATGCCCCGCCTCGAGACCGAGGAGGTGAAGCTGGTCCTGCAGATCGTCCCCAACGAGTCGTTCGAAGCCGGCTACAGCAACAGCCTCACGGCGTGCGTCACCTTCAACGCCATCACCTCCAAGCCCGATTGGTGGACCGATGCCATCGCCAAGACCTATTTCGGGGAGTATTCGAAGGAGAAGTTCGAGGCGTTCTACGCCTATTCGGGCCGCAACGAGATCGAAGGGCTGCAGCCCTCGGAGCTGCGCCAGCTGCTGCTGGGCTTCAAGGAGTATATCCGCGAGCACAACCTCACCGAAGCCGACGGCTCCCCGATCACCATTCCGGTTTACTAATACGACACGACAACCATGAAAAACATCCGCATACTGCTCACCGCGCTCCTCTTCGCCCTGACGGCCGCGGCCTGCTACGAGGACAAGGGCAACTACGACTACCGAGACATCAACGCCATCACGATCCGCATGGACAAGGATGACGACCGCCCCAATCTCCGCCTGACCATGGGCAGCACGATCGAGCTTCACCCGATCATCTCGTTCGTGAACGGCACGGGCGACATGAGCCGGCTGGAGTATAAATGGACGCTGACCCCCAACGCCTCGTACGACGAGAAGACGACCTACACGCAGGAGGACTGGAATACGCTCGATTTCAAGTGGACGCCCGACTTCCTGATCCCCAACGGCCGCCTCGAGCTCTGCGTCACCGACCGCGAGACGGGCATCCAGAGCTTCGGTCAGGTCTACTGCACGGTATCGAGCCGCTACGATGCGCTCGGAGCCATGATCCTCGCCGAAAAAGAGGGCGTCACGCAGTTCTCGTTCATCAAGGGCACCTCCTTCTCCGGCAACAACATTCCGGTCGAATTCGAGATCTACAACGACGTCTACTACACCGAGAACAAAGAGCATCTGCCCGCCGGCCCGATCAAGATGGTCGAGCACTACTGCTCGGACAACACCACTTCGGGACAGATTCTGATCCTCACCCGCAACGGCGCCGTCGACATCGGCGGTCTGGACTTCCGCAAGGACATCGACCTTCGCGAGGCGTTCGGGGAGCAGGCCTATCCGGAGGGCTTCGGCTATGCCCGCGACGCCATGTTCCTCTCGCGCGTCGACGTGGTGACGGATGCCCGCGGCCGCGTCTACAGCCGGCTGAAGAACACCTCGGATCTCTTCCACTCGGGCTACTTCCTCTCCGCCCCCGCCGCGCTCGAAGGCGAGCAGGAGCCGCTGACGGAGTGCATGCCTATACCGGCGCCCTATGCGAACACCCACTGCTGTCTGCTCTACGACGGTGCCAAGCACCGCTTCGTCCTGATCGCCGATGCCGGAACCGGCAGCTGGAGAGATCCCGCCGAACAGGGAGCCAACCGGCTGGCCGCGGTCGAGAACCCCACCGACCGTCCGGAGGGCGAATCCGAGCAGTTCCTGCCGCTGGACAACCTGGGCGACGAGGCCGAGATCCTGTCGATCGACTATTTCCGTCCGAACAGCTACTACTCGGGCATGGGCTATGCGATCGTATTCAACCGCGGCGGCAAGACCTATTTCCAGGAGTTCGTACTCGACAAGGATTACAACGTCTTCGGTTACGCGGCTGTCGAGCCGGCCGTGCGCGAGATCAAGGGGCTGCCCGGCGAGGCGACCTTCGCCTACTCGCAGCCCTATTACAAAGGCTCCTACTACGCCAACAACCCGCTGCTCTTCTGCGCCGTGGGCAGCGAGCTGTATGTTTACGACCGCAGCAACCCCTCCATCCCGGCCGTCCGCTACGAGCCCAAGACCGCCGACGGAGCGGCCGGCAAGCCCTTCGGCAGCGACATCGTGGCCATGAACGCCGAGAACTACGGCGGCCGCTGGGGCACGCTGGCTCTGGCCGACGGCCGTGTGCTGATCATCAAGACCGAGCAGGCCAACTATCCCGAAGACCAGATCGTCTACTACGACTCGGACGACTACTCCTACGGAACGGTCAAGTGCGTGCTCTGCAAAACCGGAGGCGCCAACTGGTAGTCCGGCAGCCGAAACAGCCGATCGCCGCATTCCGCCGCCAACGACGGAATGCGGCCTTTTGAAAACCAAACTTCGTAACCCTTTCTTTATGGACAATGCAGTAGTATCGGTGAGAGACCTCTGGCACAAATACAACGTGCAATGGGCGGTCCGGCAGATCAGTTTCGACATCACCGAGAAAGGCGTGGTAGGACTTTTAGGTTCGAACGGAGCCGGAAAGTCGACCACGATGAACATCATTTGCGGCGTACTGAACCAGACGCGCGGCGAGGTGCTGATCGGGGGCGTCAACCTGCGCGAAAATCCCGTCGAAGCCAAGCGATTCATCGGCTTCCTGCCGCAGAAACCGCCCCTGTACACCGATCTTACGGTGCGCGAGTACCTGACCCACTGCGCCCACCTGCGTCTGATGGATCCCGTGCGGGTCGCGGCGGCCGTCGATGCGGCCATGGCCCGATGCGCCATCTCGCACTTCGCCAACCGACTGATCAAGAATCTTTCGGGCGGCTATCAGCAGCGCGTGGGAATCGCCCAGGCGATCGTTCACAATCCCCGCTTCGTCGTGCTGGACGAGCCGACCAACGGACTGGACCCCAACCAGATCGTCGAGATCCGCAACCTGATCCGCGAGATCGCCGAGGAGCATTCGGTTCTCCTGTCGACCCACATTCTGTCCGAAGTGCAGGCCATCTGCAGCCAGATCAAGATGATCGAGCACGGCGAACTGGTCTTCTCGGGCACCATGGAGCAGTTCGACAACTACATCGAGCCGACGAGCTTCCTCGTCGAATTCGGCACACCGCCCGATATCGACTGCCTGCGCGCCGTCGCTTCGGTCGCAGCGATCGAGCCGCTGGACGACCGCCGGCTGCGCATCCGCTTCGGAGAGGACCGCACCGTCACGCGCGAGTACATCCGCCAAAGCGTACTTCAGGGGTGGGATCTGCGCGAGATCACGGTCGAGCGCAGCACGCTCGACGAGGTCTTCGCGCAGCTCTCGGGCAAACGCAACCAGAAACAATAACCCGACTTAGCTTCTGACAAGCAAATGAAATCCAACACCTTCATGCGCTCTACGCTGCGTATCGCCCGCATCGAGCTGAACACGATGTTCTACTCGCCGGTGGCATGGCTCGTGCTGGCCATCTTCGCCTTCCAGGTGGGCATGACCTTCTCTGCCGTCATGGACTCCTACATCCACGGCAAACTGATGGGGTACGGAGGCTATTCCATCACCGGCGGCCTCTTCACGGGCATGCGCGGTCTGTTCCCGCCCGTAACGAACTACCTCTACCTCTACATTCCGCTGATTTCGATGGGGCTGATGAGCCGCGAGTATGCCAGCGGCTCGATCAAGCTGCTCTTTTCGTCGCCGATCTCCAACGGCTCGATCATCCTGGGCAAATACCTGGCCATCATGGCCTACGGCGCCGTACTGACACTGATTCTGGCCGGATACGCCGTATTCGGTCTCTTCACGGTCGAGCATTTCGACCTGCCGTTCGTGCTGGTCGGCCTGCTGGGTATCTTCCTGCTGCTGTGCACCTATTCGGCCATCGGCCTCTTCATGTCGACCGTCACCTCCTATCAGGTCGTGGCGGGTGTCGGCACGCTGGCCGTGCTGGCCGTCCTCAACTACATCGGTGAGGTGGGGCAGGCAGTGGACCACCTGCGCGAGCTGACCTCGTGGCTCTCGATCCGGGGCCGCGTCTACGAGTTCATTGCCGGCATGTGCCCCAGCGAGGCGGTCGTCTATTTCCTCGCACAGATCCTCTTCTTCCTCGGCCTGTCGATCATCAAGCTCGACACCGACCGCGCCGAGTGCAACCCGCGCCGCACGCTGCTGCGCTACGGCGGGGCCTGCGCCGCACTGCTCGTCGTGGCCGCGGTCTCGGCGCTGCCCCAATGCAAGTTCTACGCCGACGCCACGCGCACGAAGAGCAACACGCTGGCCGAAGAGAGCCTGCGGCTGATGGCACGCCTCGACGGTCCGATGACCATCACCACCTACGTCAACATGCTCGATCCGAATGCCCACAGCGTCACCCCCAACCAGCGCACACGCGACCGCGAACGGTTCGACAAGTACATCCGCTTCAAGCCCGACATCAAACTCAAGTACGTCTATTACTGGGCCGACTGCGGCAACCAGCAGCTGCGCGACCGCTATCCGGACCGCACCGACAAGGAGCTGGCCAAGATCGTCTGCGATGCCAACGGGTTCAATTTCAACCGGCTGCTCGACAAGGAGCAGATCGACCGCATGATCGACCTTCGGTCGGAGGGCTACCGCATCGTGCGCATCGTCGAATACAACGGCGAACAGCGGGCCACGCTGCGCATGTTCGACGATCTGGAGAAACATCCGGGCGAAGCGGAGATCTCGGCCGCCTTCCGCCGCTTCGTGGACCCCTCGCCCCGCGTAGCCATCATCACGGGTCACGGAGACCGTACGATGGACAACCGGGGCGACCGCGGCTACAACCTCTTCAGCGGCAGCTTCTCTTTCCGCTCGTCGCTGCTCAACCAGGGCTTCACGCCCGAAGAGCTCGACCTCTCGGAGGGCGACATCCCGCAGGGCATCGACATCGTGGTGCTGGCGGATCTGAAGACGCCCCTTACCGAGACCGAGCGCGCACGTCTGGATGCCTACATCGCCCGCGGCGGCAACCTCTATCTGCTGGGCGACTTCACGCGCGCCGCCGCCATGAACCCCGTCGCCCGCACGCTGGGGCTGGAGTTCGGCGACGAGCTGCTCGTGCAGCCCACGCCCGACCAGGACGCCACGCTGCTGCCGGCCGTCATCGCCGCCGAGGCCGCCGAGATCTATCCCCGCTTCGGCAAGCTGCGCAACTACGGCTACCGCATCGCCGTTCCGGGCGGCGTCGAGCTGCGCCGCAGCGGCTCCGATGCGGGCTTCCGCCTGATTCCGCTGCTCACCACCGACGAGGAAGGGGTCTGGAACGAACGCGAGACCACCGACTTCATCGACCAGCAGGTGGTCTTCAATCCCGCGGCCGGCGAGCGTCAGGGCGCGTATCTGCTGGCGGCCGGTCTGGTTCGCCGGGTAGGCGGCAAGGAGCAGCGCATCGTCGTGACCGGCGACGCCGACTGCATCAGCAACAGCGGCCTGAGTGCGCAATACTGGTTCTCGGCTTCCAACTACACGCTCATCTCCGGCGCCTTCCGCTGGATGTCCTACGAACAGTTCCCCATCGACACGACCCATCCCGAACCGATCGACAACAACATTCGGCAGGGAAAGCCCGCCCGACTGTGGAACAAGGTCGCCATGACGGGCATCATTCCGGGACTGCTCGTGCTGGCCGGTCTTCTGTTAATCATCAAACGTCAACGCGGATAGAATCATGGAAACAAGTCCCAAAATAATCGAAGTAAAACACCTCTCTCACCGTTACAGCGTCGACTGGGCGATCCGCGACATCGGGTTCGAGATCACCGAGAAGGGGGTCGTCGGTCTGCTGGGCTCGAACGGAGCCGGCAAATCGACTACGATGAACATCATCTGCGGCGTGTTGAACCAGACCGAGGGCGAAGTGCTGCTCGGCGGCATCGACACGCGCAAGGAGCCGATCCGGGCCCGCAAGCTGCTGGGCTTCCTGCCCCAGCGCGCGCCGCTGCATCCCGACCTGACGGTGGACGAGTACCTCTACCACTGCGCCGACATCCGGCTGGTCCCCAAGGCGGAGATTCCGGCGGCCATCGAGCGGGCCAAGCGCAAGTGCGGTCTGACGGAGTATTCCCGCCGCCTGATCCGCAACCTGTCGGGCGGCTACCAGCAGCGCGTGGGCATTGCGCAGTCGATCATTCACAACCCGCCGTTCGTCGTGCTGGACGAGCCCACCAACGGCCTCGACCCCAACCAGATCCATCAGGTCCGCGAGCTGATCCGCGAGATCGCCTCCGAGCGCGCCGTCCTCGTCTCCACGCACATTCTGCCGGAGGTGCAGGCCACCTGCGACCGGATCATGATGATCGAACACGGCCGCATGGTCTTCCGCGGCTCGCTCGCCGAGTTCAACAATTACGCCGCTCCCTCGACCCTGGTGGCCATGATGGACGCCGCGCCGCCGACCGAAGAGCTGCTCGCGATCCCCGCCGTCCGCCGCGTCGAGCGCATCACCTCGAAACGCATGCGCATCCACTTCGAGGGCGACGACTCGATCCTGCAGCGGATCATGCAGCGCAGCATCGACGGAGGATGGCAGCTGAGCGAAATCTATCTGGAGAAGGAGTCGCTGGATACGGTGTTCGCCAAACTATCCGGAAAATAATCCACCGAAAAATTCCGCATTCGCAATGAGATCCATACTTAGAATCATGAAGACGGAACTCCGCGTTCTGTTCTGCTCTCCGATCGCATGGCTGATTCTGATCGTCTTCGCCTTTCAGGCAGGCTTCGAATTCTGCTCCCAGCTGGCCGACATCCTGCGCAGTCAGGCCCTCGGATACAGCGCCTATGCCGCTTCGTCGCGCATCTTCGGCGGATACGGCGGCGTGGCCACCCAGATGCTCGACAACCTCTACCTCTATATCCCGCTGCTGACCATGGGGCTGATGAGCCGGGAGCTGAGCAGCGGATCGATCATGCTGCTCTACTCGTCGCCCGTTTCGAACGCCCGGGTCATCGTCGGGAAATACCTCGCCGCGATGGTCTACGGGCTGGCATTCGTCGCCATCCTGCTGCTGGAGGTGGTTCTCTGCCGGTTCGTGGTGAAGGATTTCGACACGACGATGGTGGCCGTGGCCCTGCTGGGCCTCTACCTGACGGTCTGCGTCTATGCCGCCATCGGTCTGTTCATGTCCACGATCACGCAGTATCAGGTCGTGGCGGCCATCGGCACGCTGGCCGTGCTGGCCGTACTGAATTTCATCGGCAGCGTGGGGCAGGAGATCGACTTCGTGCGCGACGTGACCTACTGGCTCTCGATATCGGGCCGCTCGAAAACCTTCATGGACGGCATGATCAACAGCGCCGACGTCCTCTATTTCCTGCTGGTCGTCCTGCTCTTTCTCGCCCTGTCGATCATCCGGCTCCACGGCGAACGGTCGAAGGTCTCGGCTGCGGGCAGCTGCCTGCGTTACGGGTCGGTCGTGGTGATCGTGCTGGGGCTGGGCTATCTCACCTCGCGCCCGAAGATGATTCACTACTACGACGGCACGCAGACCAAGCGCAACACCTTGACCGAAACCAGCCAGGAGGTCGTCTCCCGGCTCGAAGGCGGCCTGACGATGACCACCTACGTCAACATGCTCGAAGAGAATTACTACCAGGGCATGCCCGCGTCGCGCAACTACGACATGAACCGTTTCGAGAGCTACATCCGCTTCAAGCCGGAGATGAAGATCCGCTACGTCTACTATTACCACCGGGCGCACAACGCCCATCTGGACGCGCGCTTCCCGGAGCTGGACGACCGCCAGCGCATGGATACGCTCTGCACGCTCAACGACTGGGACGCCGACCGCTTCCTGCCCTACGAGGAGGTGGCCAAAACGGTCGACCTTTCGGGCGAACGCTACCGCTTCGTGCGGCTGATCGAGTGCGAGAACGGCCAGCGCGTCTTCCTGCGCATCTATGAAGACACCTCCCGGCAGCCCGGCGAGACGGAGATCTCCACGGCGCTGAAAACGCTGGTGAGCCCCACGCCGCTGGTAGGCTTCGTCACGGGCCACGACGAACGCAGCATCGACAACATGGGCGTGCGCGGGTACGGCCTGTTCGCCCGCGAGGTGACGTTCCGCTACTCGCTCGTCAACGAAGGTTTCCGCGTTACGAATATCTCGCTCGAGGAGCCCGTCGACGCCGATGTCGACGTGCTGGTGATCGCCGATATGCGCCGGCCGTTCTCCGAGGCGGAGATGCGCCACTACACGGAGTACCTCTCCCGCGGCGGCAACCTGCTTATCCTGGGCGAACCCCGCCGCCAGCCGCAGATGAACCCGCTCCTCGCCCCGCTGGGCCTGCGCTTCACCGACGACATGCTGGTACGCCCGGTCCCCGAACAGCTGGCCGACGTGATGGTGGGCAGCTTCACGCCCGAGTTCGGAGCGCTCGCACCGAGCATCCGCACCGCCATCCGCCGCGGCGAGTGTCTGGCGACCGCCTCGGCCTGCGGCATCGAGCAGACGGCCGACGCCGGCTTTACGACGATCGACTGCGCCGTGACGGACAGCCTCGGCGTCTGGAACGAACGGCAGACGGTCAATTTCGTGGATGAGGTGCCGACCTGCGATCCCGCAACAGGCGAGATCGAACAATCGTACAGCCTCATGAAATACCTCACGCGCGAGGTCGGCGGCCGCGAGCAGCGCATCGTCGTCGCCGGCGACTCGGACTGCTTCGCCAGCAGCGAGCTCAATGCCCAGCGCAGCGGCATCCAGTCGGCCAACTTCTCGCTCATTCAGGCCGTTTTCAAGCTGATGAGCTATGGCGAATTTCCACTGGAGATCCACCGCGTGCGTCCGCCCGACGACCGGGTGTATCTGACGCAGGCGGCGAACATCTGGCTCAAAATCGGTTACAACTGGCTGCTGCCGGGTATCCTGCTCGCATGCAGTCTGACGGTATGGATCCGTCGCCGCAACCGGTAGCCGCCGAAAACGATTCCAAAAAACAACCGATAACAGCATGAAAAGACTTATCATCCTTCTTTCCGGCCTGCTGCTTTGCTTTCAGGCATCCGCGCAGGCGGACCGGCAGGCCGACATGCAGGAGCTGCAACAACTGATGGGACCCATTCCCGCCGACAAGCAGATCCGCACGGGCCGTCTGGACAACGGACTGACCTATTACATCCGTCACAACGAAAAGCCCAAGGGCCAAGCCGAGTTCTACATCCTGCACAATGTGGGAGCCATTCAGGAGAATGACGACCAGCAGGGACTGGCCCACTTTCTGGAGCACATGGCCTTCAACGGCACGAAGAACCTGCCGAACAAGACGCTGACCGAATACCTCGAAAAGATCGGCGTGAAGTTCGGCGCGAATCTCAACGCCGCCACCAGCTGGGACCAGACCGTCTACAACATCTCCTCCGTGCCTACATCGCGTGAGGGAATCATCGACTCGGCCCTGCTGATTCTGCACGACTGGTCGCACTTCATTGCGCTGCAGCCCGAGGAGATCGACTCGGAACGCGGCGTGATCATGGAGGAGCTGCGCACGCGCGACGGCGCGAGCTGGCGGTCGACCATCCAGT
>CAZVGH010000021.1:0-18289 GCA_964626515.1 uncultured Alistipes sp. | reverse complement strand
CAGAAGCAGGCCGAAACGGGCATCAAGCTGCTGTGGGGCACGGCCAACGTCTTCGGCAACGCCCGCTACATGAACGGCGCCTCGACGAACCCCGATTTCGACACGGCGGCCCGCGCCATGCTGCAGATCAAGAACGCCATCGACGCCACGATCGCGCTCGGCGGCGAGAACTACGTCTTCTGGGGCGGCCGCGAGGGTTACATGTCGCTGCTCAACACCGATATGAAGCGTGAGAAGGAGCACATGGCCACGATGCTCACCATGGCCCGCGACTACGCCCGCAAGCAGGGCTTCAAGGGCAACTTCCTGATCGAGCCCAAGCCCATGGAGCCGATGAAGCACCAGTACGACGTCGATACGGAGACCGTCATCGGCTTCCTGCGCGCCCACGGCCTCGACAAGGACTTCAAGGTGAACATCGAGGTGAACCACGCCACGCTGGCCGGCCACACGTTCGAGCACGAGCTGCAGTGCGCCGTCGACGCCGGCATGCTCGGCTCGATCGACGCCAACCGCGGCGACTATCAGAACGGCTGGGATACGGACCAGTTCCCGATCGATCTCTACGAGCTGGTACAGGCGATGATGGTGATCGTTCGCGGCGGCGGCCTGCAGGGCGGCGGCACGAACTTCGACGCCAAGACGCGCCGCAACTCGACCGATCCCGAGGATCTCTTCATCGCGCACATCGCCGGCATGGATACGATGGCCCGCGCACTGCTCATCGCAGCCGACCTGCTGGAGAACTCGCCCTACACGAAGATGCTCACCGACCGCTACGCATCCTACGATGCCGGCAAGGGCAAGGAGTTCGAGGAGGGCAAGCTCACCCTCGAGGAGGTGGCCGACTACGCCCGCACGCACGAGCCCAAGCAGATCAGCGGCAAGCAGGAGCTTTACGAGGCGATCGTGAACATGTACATCTAATCCGCGCACGCTTCGCGCACCGCGAACGAAGGCCGGTCCCGAGAGGGTCGGCCTTCTTCATTTGCTTCCGGAGATCGTTTTTTTTACGGCCGGTGTTGAATTTCCGGATTTTCCGCCGTATCTTCGCAGCGGCAAAAGGGGTGCTGAAGCCCCGCCGGCCGCCGGAACGCCCGCTACGGGCGGATCGCGCGCGGCATCCGGCCTCTGCGCAGGGTCGGATCGGCAAAAGGCTTCGGCTGAGATTATACCCATCGTACCGGATACGGATAATGCCGAGACCGGGATCGCTTCATAATCGCACCGCCCCTTTTCAAGTTAAACACCCAAACGATTAACGATGAAAAGGTTTTTTTGTACCTTCGCGGCAGCGACCCTCCTCACCTCCGCAGCCGTGCAGGCCGCAGCGCCCGCACCCACCCGTCCCGACGGACAGACCTCTCCCGCAAACGATTCGGACGACTCACTCCGCATGCACCATCTCCAGCAGATCGAGGTGGTGGCGACACGCGCCACGGCGCAGACGCCCGTCGCCTTCGCCGACCTCGGACGCGAGGCGATCGCCCGCAACTGCTACGGCACCGACCTGCCGTCGGTGCTGGCCCTCACCCCTTCGATGATCGCCACCAACGAGACGGGCATCGGGATCGGCGGCACCTCGATCCGTCTGCGCGGCACGGATGCCACGCGGCTGAATGTGACGATCAACGGCGTATCGATGAACAACCCCGACTCGCACTCGATGTACTGGTACGACACGCCCGACCTCATTTCGTCGGTCGGCTCGATTCAGGTGCAGCGCGGCGCCGGCGTCTCGACGAACGGCACGGGAGCCTTCGGCGGCGCCGTCAGCATGACCACCGACGCCATCCGCACCGAATTCGGCGGCGAAGCGTCGTTCTCCTACGGCTCCTACAACACGCAGAAGCAGGCCGTCGCCCTCTCGTCAGGTCTGCTGGGCGGGCACTGGGTGCTCGATGCTCGCCTGACGCACATCGGGTCGGACGGCTACATCGACCGCGGCGCCACGGATCTCAAGTCCTACATGTTCCAGTCGGGCTACTACCGCGGCAACACGATGCTCAAACTCGTCTCGTTCGGAGGTCAGGCCAAGACGGCCCTCACCTACAACGGCGCGACGAAGGAGGAGATGCAGCTCAACGGCCGCCGCTACAACTCGAGCGGCATGTACCGCACGTCGGACGCCCATGCCCACCGCGTCTGGAACAGCGAGGATTACGAATGGCAGCTGGTAAACTACTACGACGACCAGAGCGACAACTATTTGCAGATCAACAACCAGCTGATTCTCAACCAGCGTATCGGCGACCGCTGGTCGCTCAACGCCACGGCCTTCTACACCTACGGATACGGCTACTACAAGCAATACAAGGACAATGCGAAGCTCTTCGAATACCTCTTTCCCGACGAACTGGCGTTCGATGCCGCAGGCAACAAGATCCGCAAGGACCTCATCCGCGAGAAGCTGATGCGCAACCACCTGGGCGGTCTGCAGGCCGCCGCGGCCTACAAAAACAGCCGCGTCGATCTCTCGTTCGGCGGTTCGTGGAGCCGCTACACTTGTCCGCACTGGGGCGAAATCGACTGGATGCAGGATACGGAGGCCGAGCTCTACCGGGACAAGCGCTGGTACGACAACGACGTCGAGAAGACGGACGCCAACCTCTTCGCCCGCCTGCACTGGAACGTCGCCCGCAGCCTGCGCCTCTTCACCGACCTGCAATACCGCTACGTCCGCTACAAGGCGTGGGGCACCAACGACAACTATGCCGAGCGGCTCGGTGCCATGCAGCCGATCGACGTCGACCGCCGCTACCGCTTCTTCAACCCGCACGTCGGACTGCACTGGGAGCCGGCGAAGCGCCACGCCCTCTACGCCTCGTTCGCCGTGGCGCAGAAAGAACCGACGCGTTCGGACTTCACGGACCGCTACCTCTTCGCCGCAGACGACAGCTACCCCGACTCGGAGACGCTCTACGACTACGAGGCGGGCTATACCTACACGGCACCCCGCTTCACGCTCGGCGTGAATTTCTACTACATGTTCTACCGCGACCAGCTGGTGCCGACGGGCATGGTCAATGAGGGATCGGATGCCCTGAACGTCAACGTTCCGAAGAGTTTCCGCCGCGGCGTCGAGCTCTCGGCCGTCTGGCGGGCGACCGACTGGTTCACGGCAGGTGCCAACGCCACCTTCAGCGACAACCGGATCAAGGATTACGTCGACGCCCTCGCCGAGAGCCCGACCTACGGAACGAATCTGGGCGACATGCGCATCGCCTACTCGCCCGAGGCGATGGGTGCGCTGTCGCTCGATTTCCACCACCGCGGTTTCGAAGCGGTCTTCCAGACCCGCTGGGTCGGCGAGCAGTACCTCACCAACAACGAGAACAAAGCCCAGCAGCTCGACGCCTACTGCGTGACGGATCTCCACCTCGGCTACGCCTTCCGCACGCAGGTCGCCCGGCAGATCCGCCTCGGCGTGACGCTCTGCAACCTCTTCGATGCCCGCTACGAGAGCAACGGCTACGGATACTCCTACATGTACAAGGGCGAACGCTACGACATGGCCTACTACTTCCCGCAGGCGCCGCTGCACGTGCTGGCCAACGTAACCATCAAATTCTAAGGCTGTCATGGACTGGAAACTGCTGCTGCAACTGGTGGGCGTCGCGCTCGGCCTGCTCTACCTGTGGCTCGAATACCGCGCCGACATCCGGCTGTGGATCGTCGGGCTCGTCATGCCCTGCGTACACGGCACGCTCTATTTCAAGGCGGGACTGTACGCCGACTGCTCGATGCAGCTCTACTACATCCTTGCCGGACTATACGGCTGGCTCGTATGGCGGCATGCGCCGCACAGCAGCCGCAAGGACGACGGCACGCGCATCCGTCACACGCCCCGGCGGTGGGTGCCCCTCCTCGCGGCGGTCTACGCCCTCGCACATGCGGCGATCTACCTCCTTCTGGTGCACTGCACGTCGAGCACCGTGCCCTTCTGGGATGCGCTGACTACGGCGCTTTCGGTCGTAGGCATGTGGATGCTCTCGCGCAAGCTGGTCGAGCAGTGGCTCGTCTGGTGCCTCGCGGATGCCGTGACCGTCGGGCTCTATCTCTACAAGGAAATTCCCCTGACGGCGATGCTGTACGTGCTCTACACGGTGCTGGCCGTCGCCGGATACCTGCGGTGGCGCCGTCTGGCGCGGACCGTCTGACCGGTGCAGCCTACCCGGCCGCCGAGGCCAGCTCCGCGCCGAGGCGGTATGCCGCTTCGAGCTCGTGCGGGAAATGCCTCTCCCGTCGGATGCGTTTCGCCGGTTCCGAAAACAGCTCTGCGACGTAGCGTGCGTAGTCGGCGAATTGGTACGTATCGTAGGAGCAGAGCCGCCGGGGCGGCGTAAAGATATGGCCGAGGAAGCGCTCCACGCGTTCGAAGGCCTGCACGGGAGCAGCCTCGGCGGGCGAGTTCATGGTGTAGAGCGTAACGACAGGCATCTTTTTGGGCGACAGCGGGCGATACCCCGCCTCATAAGAGCCGAAGGCGAAGCAGAGCCGTTCGAGAAACGATTGCGTCGCACCCGTCACCTCCCCCAGATAGATCGGAGAGGCGACGACGAGGCAGTCGGCCTGCGAAACCGTCTCCAGAATCGGGGTGAGCGCATCGCGCACGGCACAGCGGCCGTAACTTGCACCGTCGCGCAGTTTGCAGGCGAAGCAGCTCGTGCACCCCTTGAAATCGAGTGCCGAAAGATGAACGAGGCGGATGTCGGCCGCCGGCTGTGCCGCACGCACACCGTCGGCGAAGGCGTTGCACAGCGAGGCCGTGTTGCCGTGTTTTCGGGGACTTCCGTTGATGATGACCGTAAGCATATTCGTTGTTTTTTGTTATCTTTGCACAGCGAAAGTAGCGAACAATTCACGCAGAAACAACAACTTACCGAAAGGTTCGCCCCTTACCGAAAAGTTAGTTCCGCACGCTTTCAGCGACTTTCGAACGAACGGTCATGACAAAAAAACTGGATTACGCATACTGCCGGGCGGCGCCGCTGCTGGAGTGGCTCTCCAACAAGTGGGTGCCCGTAGTCTTCCTGCGCATCGCCGGGGAGGAGCCGGTCCGCTTCAACGAGCTCTACCGCACCATCCCGTCGATCTCCGAAAAGGAGCTTGCGGCGGCCCTGAAACAGTTGACCGCCGAAGGGCTCGTCAGCCGCACCGCCTACCCCGACGTTCCGCCCCGCGTAGAGTATGCCGTCACCGACTTCGGGCGCACGCTTCTCCCCCGCCTCGAGGCGCTCGTCGACTGGGGCCGGGAAAATTTCGACCGCATACTGGAAAATCGCAAGTAACAAGCAGGGCTCTCGTTACACGAGAGCCCTGCTTTGTTATTCGAGGTAGATGTAGACCGGGAAATGGTCGCTGTAACCGCCGCAGAAGGTGTTTCCGACGTAAGTGCGCAGCGGATAGCCGCGATAACGCCCCGTCTGCTGAATAAGATACGGCGGCGAAAAGATGTTGCCCGTAAACTCCGAACCTTCGGCGGCACGCAGCCGCACCCCGTCGCCCCGAAGCAGGTTTTCCGTTACGACGATGTTGTCGAAGAGGTTCCACGCACCGTTGTAGGCCAGCGTGCCGTATCCCGCCTTGAAAAGATCGACGAACGGATTATAGAGGTCGCCCGCGCAGAGCTGCCGCACATCGCCGCGGGCCCCGAGCGCCTCGGTAAGGCTGCGATCAATTGGATCGTCGTTGAAATCGCCCATGGCGACGATCTTCGTCGCAGGATTTTGCCGCAGCACCGAATCAGCCATGCGCCGCATCTGCTCGCCGACGGCGATGCGCTTGAAGGCCGAGGCCTCCGAGCCGCCCCGTCGCGAGGGCCAATGGATCACCATGAAATAGAAGGGTTCACCGGCCAGCGTTCCCCACATGGTCAGAATATCGCGCGTGCGGAAATCGGGCAGCTCCGGCACGACGGTCCGCACGGGAGCGCTGCCCGCAAGTTCGAAACAGTCGGGGCGGTAGAGAAAGGCCACATCCACGCCCCGCGCCTCGGGCGAATCGTAATGCACGACACGATAATCCGCCGCGGCGAGCCCCGGCAGGGCCGCCAACTCCTCCAGCGTCGCGCGCGTCTCGACCTCAGCGACACCGATCACGGCGGGAAAGAGGCCGTCGAGGCGCCCCAGATCGCCGATGACGCGCTCCACATTGGCGAGCTTCGTCGCATAGCGTCCCGCATCCCACCCTTTCGCCCCCTCGGGCGTAAACTCGTCATCGAGCGTGGCGGGATCGTTGATCGTGTCGAAAAGATTCTCAAGGTTGTAGAACATCACCTTGTAGGGCTTCTGTGCAAAGCCGCAGGCCAGCACGGCCGCGGCGGCCAGCGAAAAGAGCAGTCGTCTCATCCGCATTTTCATTTTTTTCGTGCGCATGCGCCCCGCCCGATTGAACGACTCGCCGTCGCAACAGCCCTGAAGAGCCGTCGGGACGACGAGTCGGATCGCAACGGTGCGGCACGCCGCAACCGGTAACTATTTCTTGCGGAAGAACTGCAGACCGTTCGCCTTGGTCGAGGCGGCACCCGTGCGCAGAATGTTCTTACTCGTGTCCTTCGAGCAGAGCAGCAGGGCGCCCGCTGCGGTCGAACCGACCTGCGAAGCCTTCATGCCGTAGAGCACGCCCGCATCGTCGGTCAGCTGCCAGTAGTTGTCGCCGGGATCGTCGACCAGCGTCAGGTTCTTCGTCTTCGCAGCTGCGGCCACCATGTATTTGCCGTTGCACTTGAAGCGATAACCGTTCTCCACGCCGGCGACAGCCTCGACCGTCACGACAGCGGCCTTCTGAAGATCTTCGGTCGCCAGCTCGCCCGTCGTCTCATCGTAGGTATAGACAACCGTCAGGCCGTGTTTATCCGAGGTCACCTCACCGATAAAGAGCTGTAAGGCGCCCGATTGACCGACACCGCCGAGCAGGTAATCGCCGGGCGTCAGGTCGGCGACCTTCGTCACGGCCGTATAGGTATCCGTATCGGGTTTGTCGGGCGTCAGATCGGCGAAGGCCTCGATATCGGCCGCCGTCGTCGGGATCAGCTGCGGCGTGTTGTAGATCGAGCAGATACCGCGGATCGTCGCCTCCGTATCGGCCACCTTGACCGTCTTGCCGATCTCCCAGGCGCTACGGTTGTAGACGGCGAACTCGGTGCCGCCGGCTGTAAAGGTCAGCCCCGTGGTGAAGGTCTTGCCCACCGATGCGGCCGCAGGACGCGCCTGCTCGATCTGCACGGGCATCGACATGAATTTGTCGCACTCGTTCACCAGCTGCGCGGCGGTAATCGTCGTATAGACGATCGTCGCACCGCTCGACAGCACGCGCACGTCGGCTGCCTGCAGCCCCTTGTATTCGCGCAGACCGTTGTAGGGAGCATACTCGGCATGCTCGAGCGAAACGGCCACCTTGTCGCCGACCTGCAGGCCGATCGACATCAGCTCGCTGCTGTACAGAACGATCGCGCTCTGCTCGGCGCCGTTGTTGTCGCAAAGCACCACGTTGCTGTTGGCGAAATTCTCCGCTGCACCGCCGATCGCAGCCACATAGCCCTCGACCGAACGCTCCTCGACCGAATCACCGGCCAGCGCCAGCGCAACGAGCTCCTTAACCGTCAGCGGTGCCAGCGTCGGCTCCTCGATCTCCGCACCCTGTGCGAGATCGACGTGCACGCCGTCGCCGTTGATCGTCTTGAGCGATACGGCATTCAGCGTAGCGCCTTCGGCTGCGGCCTCGAAGCGCAGATAGAGCGCGTCGGCCGCCTCGGCCAGCACGAAATCGGTCTCGGCGACGCCGTCGGTCATCGTATAGTCGAGCGTACTCCAGTGCTTGCCGTCGCTGCCGACAGCCACCGTACCGGTATAGTTACCCTCGAAGAGCAACTTCATGCGGCGCTGGGGAGGAGCCAGTGTAATCTTGTTCACGCGGAACACGGCGGGAGCGGCACCGAAGAGAACGGCATTCGTACCGGCGGCCGACGCAGCGACACGGGTATTCATACCTTCGTAGGTCACCGTGGCGGCACCCTTGCCCTGCTTCGCCCAGCCCGCATAGCGGTTCACCGACGGATAGGGCTCGGCGACAGCCTGCGTACCGAAATCGTCGGCATAGAGCTCCACCTCGGGAAGCATCTCGCCCTGCTGCACGGCAATCGCGGCCGAGAGGGCGGTTTCGGCCGACGCGGCGAAGGTGAACGAACCTACGCGCGAGAAGTCGTTCGCAGCGACCGATACGGTCACCTTCGCGTCGCCGTACCCCTGCATCGGGTCGACAGTGATCCAGTCGCAGCCGGCGGGCAGCTCGACCGTCCACGGCAGGTTGGCATGCAGCGCGAAGGTCGCCGTACCACCCGACTGCGAGAATGCCAGCGAAGCGACATCCGCCTCCAGCACGGGCACGCCGGGCTCGTCGTCATCGGAACATGCGGTGAACGATGCCGCCGCGAAGAGCGCCATCGCACCGAACAGCAATTTGTTCAAAATCGATTTGTTCATAGGTGTTTGTTTGATATGTTTATGTTTGTTTTGGCAGCAACAGCGGCCGACGGAATCCGGCACGGCCGTTTAGGAGTATGAAGATACGACTTTTTTTCGATCCGGCCAACGCGTCGCGCGGCTTTTTTTTCGCTGCAGGCGCCGCTGCAGCCCGTCCGAAGCGCCCGAACGCACGGCGGCCGGAGCTCTTCGGCAAACGATTCGCGGCCGAACGGGCTGTCAAGGCATCCAGTCGACGATTCCTTCCATCGGATGAGCAGCCCGCCAGCGGTCGAAATCGGCCTGCGTGCGGATCCCATCGCGCAGCACGGCCATGTAGTAAGCGATGCCCGGCACGTGTTCGGTCGCAGGCGTTTCATACTTCAGCCGCAGAATCGCCAGCCGCTCTTCGGGCGTGGCAAGGGTGCGGATGCGGTCGGCCATCCGCTCGAAATGCCCCTCCCAGGGCGAACCGTGCTGCATGTGGATCAGGTCGATCACCCACTCGTCGCCCGCCGCATCGCGCCACGTCACCTGCCACTGGATGCAGGCGTCGACCTCGCGCATGAGGTTCAGACAGGTGATGCGCCCGCAGGAGGGATGCTCGGCCAGCTGTGCGACGACGGCGAAACTCGAGGCCGTATCGAGCCGCTCGGAATAGATGTGCAGATCGATATCGCGGTGCGTCATCATGAGCCCCATGCGCAGCGAACCGACCAAATGGGGCTCCGCGCCGTGGCGGCGCCACAAGTCGAGCAGGCCGCTTTCATCCAACACCGCCTGCGCACGGCGCGCCGTCTGTTCCGACAAAGAGAGATAATCCATCATATAAAGTTGTGTATAAAGGGACAAAAAGGTCCTGTCGCCGATGTGCGACAGGACCGAGACAAACGACCACAGGGGTCGTCAAAAATTGTAACCTACCGAGAAATAGAAGTTGCGGTTGTGCGTATCGGAGCTGTCCGATCCGACATTCATCAGGCTGAATTCGTATCCCACACCGAAGGTGTAGCGCTTCCACTCGACGGCACCGCCGAAACGCATGCCGAAATCGGAGCGCTTGAAGAAGCCGTCCTCGCCGAACATATCGGCCTTTTCCGTACCGTCCTCCCCTTTCATCTTCAATTTGCCGCCCAGACCCAGCGCATAATAGAAACCGCCGACAGGCATGATCCGGACCTCGTCGGCCACGGCGAACTTATACGTCACGAGGACAGGGACCTGTGCATAAAAGAGGTTGCACTTCGTCGAAGCCTTATCGAGTTTGAAGCCCTTCTGCGTAATCGACAGACCCGACTCGAGATAAAGCAGGTGGTTCTCGGTCAGCAGATACTGCCACGAACCACCGATATGGAAGCCCGCCTTCGCCTCGGGCTTGATGCCGTCGATCGAAACGTTGGCAATATTCAAACCAGCACGCACACCGAAGATGTGCTTTTCATACTGCTGTGCAGCCGCCGTACCGGCCAGCAGCACGGTCCCGGCAAGGATCAGAAACAGTTTCTTCATAGTTTCGTAGCTATTTGTTTGCAAAGTTTTGATAAAGATACGATAAAATACGGCAATCGGTACACATGGACCGCAAAAAAAGAATCGCCTTTTTTTTTGAAAGGCGATTCGATGGTAAGTTGCCGGTTATCGGACAAAGCCTATGCCAGCAGGGCGTCGGCCAGCGCCTCGAGCGCGCCGAGATCGGACTGCGTCATGCGGCCGCGGATCGTCACGACGGGAGCCACGCAGTCGATATCCTTCATTTTCTCCAGCATGGCGGTCATCTCGCGGCCTGCCGACGGAGCCCACGAACCGTTCTCGACGAGCGCCACGCGACGGTTGCGGTACCCCTTGCTCTGCAGGTGGTGCAGGAAATCGACCATCGGCGGGAAGAGCCCGCCGTCATAGCTGGCAGCCGCCAACACCAGCCGGTTCATACGGAAGGCATCCTCGATCGCCTCGGCCATGTCGCAGCGGCTCAAATCGGCCACGGCGATCTTGCCCGCGCCCTTGGCGTCGAGCATGCCGGCCAGCATCTCGGCCGCCTCGGCCGTATGGCCGTGAATCGAGGCGTAAGCCACCAGCACGCCCTCGGTCTCGGCCTCGTAGCGGCTCCAGATATCGTAAAGGTTCAGGTAATAGCCGAGATTCTCGGTCAGCACGGGACCGTGCAGCGGGCAGATCGTCGCGATGTCGAGCTTCGCCGCCTTCTTCAGCAGCGCCTGCACCTGCACGCCGTACTTGCCGCAGATGTTGAAATAGTAGCGGCGCGCCTCGCAGGCCCAGTCCTCGTCGTGCGACAGCGCACCGAACTTGCCGAAGGCATCGGCCGAGAAAAGGATGCGGTCCGCGGCATCGTAGGTGACCATCACCTCGGGCCAGTGCACCATCGGCGCCGTCACGAACTGCAGCGTGCGGCGACCCAGCGACAGCGTGTCGCCTTCGCCCACGGCCTGCGTGCGGCCCCCGAAGTCGAAATCGCCGAAAAAGAGCGGCAGCATGCGGATCGCCCGCTCGGTAGCCACCAGACGCAGCGAGGGATAGCGCTCCATCACGGAGGCGATGCAGGCGCTGTGGTCGGGCTCCATATGCTGCACGACCAGATAATCGGGCGTGCGGCCGCCGAGCGCCTCCTCGAGCGAGGCGAGCCACTGTTCACCGCAGCGGCGGTCGACCGTATCCATGATCGCGATCCGCTCGTCGAGGATCAGATAGGAGTTGTAGGAGACTCCGTTCGGGACGATATACTGGCTTTCGAAAAGGTCCAGATCGGTATCGTCCGCTCCGATGTAGACCACATCCGGGGTAATCTGTTTCATCTTGGTTTCCATGTTTTCGTTTTCGGGGTGCAAAGATCGTATTTTTTTCCGAAAAACCCCGCTATTTTCCGCCGCTCATCGCAGGCGTGCAGTTTTCGAAGCGCAGATGACGCGTCAGCTCGCCCGAGATCTCCAGCTGCAGCTCCCGGCCGCAAAGATCGAGCTCGACGTTCTCGAAAAGCACCTCGCGGGCGTCGACGATGCGCACGTCGCACTTCGACGAGACGGCGCGGATGTTGCGCAGCGTAATGCCGTCGACGTCGACCAGATCGATCACGTAGGGCGACGGCTTCGGCTTGTAGACGCCGTAAGCCGTCACGGAGGTGTCGCGGCGCGTGTCGGCCGTCACGTTCTCGATGCGGATGTTGCGCGCGGGGCTCTCGGGAATTCCCTGCACGTAGATCAGTTCGCGGCAGCCGTCGACGATCACCTCGCGGATCGAGACGTTGCGGAAGGCGGGCGTCAGATGCGTGAGGGCGGGTGCGGGCAGACGCGACGAGAGGCCGCCGACGAAGTTCGCCGTACCGAGCATCTCCCAAGCCATGGCCCCCGCCTCGGTCTTGAGGCGGATGCGCTCGAACCAAAGATTCTCGCCACCGCCGCCGCGCGGACGACGCGTCTTGAGACGGATGCCGACACGCGTGCCGTCGCATACGCAGTCGTGGGCATAGAGGTTGCGGATCCAGCCCGCCGTCTCGCTGCCCACGGCCAGACCTCCCATGCCGCGCAGAGCCAGGCAGCGGCGCACGACGATGTTCTCCGACGCACGGTTTACGCGGTAGCCGAATTCGTTGCGGCCGCCCTTGACGGCGATGTTGTCGTCGCCGCAGTCGGTCGTCACATACTCCACCAGCACGTTTTTGCAGCAGGTGATGTCCACGCCGTCGCCGCACGGAATGCCGTAGGAGCTGACGCGGATGCCGCGGATCACGACGTTCTCGCAATAGACGGGCGCCACGTTCCAGAAGGCGGTATTTTCGAACGAAACCCCTTCGAGGTAGACGTTGCGGCAGCGGATCGGACCGAAGAAGGTCGGCAGCTGGATCTGTCGGCCGTCACGGCCGTCGAAGAGCCGTTCGCCGACCGGTGTCTCGGGATCGATGTCGCCGTCGTTCTGGGGACGGCCCTGACGGATCGTGCCGCCCTGTGCGGGACCGATCAGCCGCCCGCGCCCCGTCAGCGCGATGTCGTGCGCACCGTCGGCGTAGATGCAGGCGCCGAGCGAATAGAGCTCCACTCCCGCATTGGTCGTGAAGACAGCCGGCAGGAAGTCGGCGACTTCACCGCTGAAGCGCACCTCGGCACCCTCCTCCACATGCAGCTCGACGCCGCTGCGGAGCGTGATGCGGCCCGTCGGCCAGACGCCGCGGCCGAGGACGACGCGTCCGCCGCCTGCAGCCGACAGTTCGTCGATCGCCCGACAGATCTCGGCCGTTCGCAGGGCGCCGTCCGAACGGGCCTCGAGGCGTACCGTCACGTCGCGGAATTGCGGTTTGCGCAGTTGCGGCATATAGAAGGGGGCTTCGATCGGGGCGATCTCGGCCGGAAGGGCGTCGGCCCCCGCCTCGTCGCGGGTCGGAATCGGTTCGGTAACCTGTGCGGCAGCCGGAGCGGCCGCGAGCAGCAGGCAGAGAAGAAGCAGTCGGTTCATGGGCGGGAAAGGATTCTAAAAAAAGCAAAGGTCGGAAAACGCCGTGCGGGCGCAACCTTCGGCGCGGTCCGCAGAACGGATCGCCGCAGGCTGCGTCCGCCGTGCGAAGCGGCCGCATGCGGCACGCAAAAGGGATTACTCCTCGACGATGCGGATCGAGAGGATGCGGTCGCCGGGACGGATGTCGTCGATCACGTCGAGCCCCTCGACCACGCGGCCGAAGCAGGTGTGACGGCCGTCGAGATGCTGCGTATTCTCGCGGTTGCAGCAGATGAAGAACTGCGAGCCGCCCGTATCCTTGCCGGCGTGCGCCATCGAGAGGACGCCGCGGTCGTGGTACTGGCGCGGAGCCGAGGTTTCGCACTTGATCGTGTAGCCGGGACCGCCCGTACCGTCACCGCGCGGGCAGCCGCCCTGAATGACGAAATCGGGAATGACGCGGTGGAAGGTCAGCCCGTCGTAGAAATTGTGTTCGGCCAGATCGACGAAGTTGCGCACCGTGCCGGGCGTCTCGTTCGTGTAGAGTTCGGCCTTCATCAGCCCCTTTTCGGTTTCGATCAGGGCATACTGTTTCTTGTCGCTCATAACATTATCGGTTGTTTCGGTAAGTCGTTCGGGGGTATTGTCCTTCGTGCGGAGCGCAGGGCGCGAGAGGAAGCACGTCAGTGCGAAAGCGGCTGCGAGGAGCAGCACGAGGTAAAACAGCGTCTTCATGCGGATCGGGTTTGTGCTGACAAAGATAACCATTTTTCGCAGACGCGGCATCGCCGTCCCGATTTTTTTCACTATCTTGCAGACCGGCTGACGCGCAAAACCCCGCCGAACGGGGTGCGGCCGTCGCCCGGAATACCGCTAATACGCAACACCGATATGACCAGGAAATTTCTGACTCTCGCCCTGCTGCTCGTCACGCTGACGACGGCCCACGCGCGCCGCCGCGTCGAGGCGGGTCCCCTCACGCTCTGGTACAAGGCCCCCGCGGCCGACTGGAACGGGGCGCTGCCCGTCGGCAACGGCCGGCTGGGCGCCATGATCTTCGGCAACGCCGACGACGAGCTGCTGCAGCTCAACGACAACACGCTTTACAGCGGCGAGCCGTCGAGCCGCTGGACCGACCTCGACATTACGGAGCACTACCCCGAGATGGTGCGCCTGCTCGAGGAGGAGCGCTATACCGAGGCCGCCGAGCTGCTCAAGCAGTGGACGGGACGGCTGCACGAGTGCTACCAGCCGCTCGGCGACTGGCACATCCGCGACTTCCGCGGCGGCAAGGCCAAGGCCTACCGCCGCTATCTCGATCTGGAGCGGGGCGTGGCGACCGTGCAGTACGAGCGCGACGACTACCGTTTCCGCCGCGAGATCTTCGCCTCGCACCCCGACGGCGTGATCGTCATGCGTCTCACGACCGACTGTCCCGTCGGCTGGGACATCGCCGTGCGGCTCTCGTCGCCCCACCCCGTCCGCACGAAGATCGACGCCCGCAAACGCACCGTCTCGATGAGCGGGCAGGCGCCCGGGCGCGTCGACCGCCGCAACTACAGCGACTTCGAGGCCTGGGGGCACGAGCAGCGCCACCCCTATCTGTTCGATGCGGACGGCGCCCGCACGGGCAAGCCCCGCGTGCTCTACGGCGAAGATATCGACGGCCGCGGCATGTTCTTCGAGAGCCGCCTCGCGGTGCGCGTCGACGATTCCGCCGCCGCGATCACCGATCTCGGCGACCGGCTCCGCATCCGCGGCGCCAAAGAGATCGTGCTCGTCTTTGCGTCGGCAACGAGTTACAACGGACCTTTCAAAAGTCCCTCACGCGAGGGGCTGGATGCCGCCAAACTGGCCGACGAGGCCCTCAAGCGCATCCGCACGAAGAGCTACGACCGCCTACTGGCAGATCACACGGCCGATTACCGCGCCCTCTTCGGCCGTCTGACCCTCACCCTGCCGGCCGATCCGGCAGCGGAGGAGCTGCCCACCGACGAGCGCATCATCCGCTATGCGGCGGCCATGCGTAATACGGGGGCCCCGGCCGACCAGCAGCTCGTCGCGCTGCTCTTCCAGTACGGCCGCTACCTGATGATCGCCGGTTCACGCGAGGGCGGCCAGCCGCTCAACCTGCAAGGCATCTGGAACAAGGACCTCATCCCTTCGTGGAACTGCGGCTACACGGCCAACATCAACGTCGAGATGAACTACTGGCCCGCCGAGGTCGCCAACCTCTCCGAATGCCACGAACCTTTCCTGCGCATGATCGGCGAGTGCGCCGCGACGGGTGCCGAATGCGCCCGCGACATGTACCACCGCCGCGGCTGGGTTGGTCACCACAACTGTTCGATCTGGCGCGAGACCTATCCCAACGACGGCGGCGCCTGCACGGTCTTCTGGCCGATGATGGGTGCCTGGTTCTCGTCGCACCTGTGGGAGCATTACGCTTACACGGGTGACCGCGACTGGCTCGTCGGCGAGGCCTACCCGATCATGAAGGGAGCCGCCGAATTCTACCTCGACTGGCTCGTCCGCGACCGCGACGGCTACTGGGTAACCCCCGTGAGCACCTCGCCCGAAAACCTCTTCCTCGTACCGGGTACGCAGGAGAGCAGCGGCGTCTCGCAGGGTTCGACGGGCGATCTGTCGATGATCCGCGACCTCTTCACCCACACGCTCGCCGCGGCCGAACTGGCCGGGAGCGACGCACCGCTGTGCGACACGCTGCGCGAGCGGCTGGCGACGATGCTCCCCTTCCGCATCGGGGCCTACGGCCGTCTGCAGGAGTGGAACAAGGATTTCGCCGACCAGGATCCCCACCACCGCCACATGACGCACCTCGTCAGCCTCTACCCCTTCGGGCAGATCACCCCCGCGACCCCCGAACTCTTCGCCGCGGCGCGCCGCACGATCGAGATGCGCGGCGACGAGGCGACGGGTTGGTCGAGCGGCTGGAAGATCAACCTGTGGGCCCGTCTGCTCGACGGCGAACGGGCGTTCAAACTCATCGGCACGCTGCTGCGTCCCGTAGGCTTCGGCCCCGCGGCACTGCAGTCGAACGGCGGCGGCGTCTACGCCAACCTGTTCGACGCCCACCCGCCCTTCCAGATCGACGGCAACTTCGGCCTGACGGCGGGCGTCTGCGAGATGCTCATGCAGAGCCACGAGGGCAAGATCCGGCTGCTGCCTGCCGTGCCCGCCGCATGGCCATCGGGCTCCGTCCGCGGTCTGCGCGCCCGCGGAGGCTATGAGATCGACATGAGCTGGGCCGGCGGACGGATCACCGAACTGCGCATCCGCACGAAGGGGGGCCGCCGCTGCGAGGTGGTTTCCGACCGGCCGCTGCCCGCCATCGAATGGATCGACGAATAAAAACGCCCGAACGATGATACGCAACAAATTCCTGTCCGGGGCCCTTGCAGCCCTGCTTCTGACGGCCTGCACAGTCCGTCCCGCCGCCGACAGCGAGACGATCTGCGTCTCGATTCCGCCGCTCAAAAGCCTCGTCGAGGCGATCGTCGGGGAGGACTACCCCGTCGAGGTGCTCGTCCCGCCGGGCGCCTCACCCGAGACGTTCGAGCCGACGCCCCGCCAGTACGTCACCGTCAACTGCGCACGCCGCCTCTTTCAGATCGGTCTGATCGACTTCGAACGCAACCTCGTCGCCAAGATCGCCGATCCGAAGAAGGTCGTCGATCTCGGGCAGGCAAGCGGCATCGAACTGCTGACGGGCAGCTGTTCGCACGCCCACGGCGACCATGCACACGGCCACACGCACGGCGTCGATCCGCATCTGTGGAGTTCGCCCCGCGCCCTGCAGCGCATGGCGGCCGTCATCTATGAAACGATCCGCGCCGATCATCCCGACTCGGTCCGCTACGCCCGCAATTACGAACGGCTGCAGACCGAACTCGCCGAACTCGACCGCCGCACGGCCGAACGGCTCGCCCGCAGCGGCGTCGGCACGATCCTCGTCTACCACCCCGCCCTCGCCTACTACGCCCGCGACTACGGACTGGAGCAGATCGCCATCGAGCACGAGGGCAAAGAGCCGTCGGCCCGCCACCTCGCCGAGTTGATCCGCCGTGCCCGCGCCGAGGGGATCGACCGCATCCTCTATCAGGTGCAGTTCCCGAAATCGAGCGTCGAGGCGATCGCAGCCGACCTCGGGGCCGAGGCGGTCTGTTTCGACCCGCTGGCCGAGGACGCGATTGCGAACATCGATGCCGTCACCACGTTGATTACAAAAGAATGAAGCTGGTTACACTGAACGACGTAAGTGTCGCATACGACGGCTGCGAGGCGCTGCAACACGTCGATCTCGAGATCTGCCGGGAAGATTTTCTCGGCATCATCGGCCCCAACGGAGGCGGCAAGACGACCCTCATGAAGGCGATTCTCGGCGCCGTGCCGTACAGCGGCACGATCCGCTTCGCCGAAGAGCTCTTCGACGGCCGCGAGCGGCTGATCGGCTACATGCCGCAGCTCACCGATTTCGACCGCGCTTTCCCGATCTCGGTCGAGGAGGTCGTGCTGTCGGGACTGCAGGGACGGCGCGGCTTCCGCAGCCGCTACACGCGCGAGGACCGGGCGAAAGTCCGCTGCCTGCTCGAGGAGACGGGCATCGGTGAGCTGGCCCGCCAGCCGATCGGCGCCGTCTCGGGCGGACAGATGCAGCGGGCGCTGCTCTGCCGCGCGATCGTCTCCGAACCGAAGTTGCTCATCCTCGACGAACCGACCAATTTCGTCGACAACCGGTTCGAGCACGAACTCTGCCGCACGCTGCAGGAGCTGAACCGTCGCATGGCGATCGTCATGGTCTCGCACGACCTCGGCACGATCATGAGCATCGTCAAGGAGATCGTCTGCGTGAACCGTACCGTCCACCGCCACCATTCGAACCGCATCACCGAGGAGCAGTTGCAGAACTACAACTGCCCGATCCAGCTCCTCTCGCACGGCGCCGTACCGCACACCGTGCTGGCCCACCACCCCGGCGACGGCTGCTGCGGAGATCCCGAAGCCTAAAAACGCGCGGGCGATACCGGTTGTCCGGTATCGCCCGCGCAGCATTTCGGCGGCGCCCTACTGTTGCAGGGCCTCCCACAACATATCTTTCAGGCGGGTGATGTTCAGCCCCGCCACCGACGAGATCATCACCGACGGCAACTCCGCGGGCAGCTGGCGGCGCAGTTCCTCCATCAGGCCTTCGTCGAGCATATCGCATTTCGTAATGGCCAGCAGGCGCTGTTTGTCGAGCAGCTCGGGGTTATACTGGGTCAATTCGCCGAGCAGCACCTCGTAGTCGCGCCGCACATCCTCCGTATCGGCCGGGATCATGAAGAGCAGCACCGAATTGCGCTCGATGTGGCGCAGGAAGCGCGTAC
>CAZVGH010000020.1:15536-18330 GCA_964626515.1 uncultured Alistipes sp. | reverse complement strand
CCGTCGATCCGTTCGACGTGCTGAAGACCTACGGCGCCGACGCGACGCGCTGGTATATGATCTCCAACTCGCAGCCGTGGGACAACCTCAAATTCGACCGCGACGGCGTGGACGAGGTGCGCCGCAAGTTCTTCGGCACCCTCTACAACACCTACTCCTTCTTCGCCCTCTATGCCAACGTCGACGGCTTCACGGGGCGTGAGGCGGAGATTCCCGTCGCCGAGCGTCCCGAGATCGACCGCTGGATCCTCTCGGAGCTCAACACGCTCGTGGCGAACGTGACGCGCTCGCTCGAGGAGTACGACCCGACGCCCGCGGCCCGCGCCATCCAGGAGTTCGTGGGCGAGAACCTCTCGAACTGGTACGTGCGCCTGAACCGCAAGCGCTTCTGGGGCGGCGGCCTCACGGCGGACAAGCTGGCGGCCTACCAGACCCTCTACACCTGCCTCGAGAGCGTCGCGATGCTCGCCGCACCCTTCGCCCCCTTCATCGCCGACCGCATCTTCACGGACCTGAACGCCGTGAGCGGCCGCCATGCGGAGACGTCGGTGCACCTCTCGACCTTCCCGAAGGTCGACGAGACGCTGATCGACCGCGAGCTGGAGCAGATGATGGCCCTTTCGCAGCAGCTCTCGTCGATGGTGCTGGCGCTGCGCCGCAAGGTCTCGATCAAGGTGCGCCAGCCGCTGTCGAAGATCCTCGTGCCGGTGCTCGACCCGACGATGGCGACCCGCATCGAGGCGATCCGCGCGCTCGTGATGAACGAGGTGAACGTCAAGCACATCGAACTGATCCACGATACGACGGGCATCATCACCAAGCGCATCAAGCCCAACTTCAAGACCCTCGGTCCGCGCTACGGCAAGTACATGAAGCAGATCGCCGCCATGACGGCGCAGTTCTCGCAGGAGCGCATCGCCGAGATCGAACAGGCGCCCGAGACGGTGCTCGACCTCGGTGCGGAGCGGATTACCGTGACGGCGGCCGATTTCGAGATCACGTCGGAAGATATGCCGGGCTGGCTCGTCGCCTCGGAGGGCAAGCTGACCGTGGCGCTCGACATCACCGTGACGGAGGAGCTGCGCCGCGAGGGTGTGGCACGCGAATTGGTCAACCGCATCCAGAATATCCGCAAAGAGGCCGGCTTCGAGGTGACGGACAAGATCCGTGTCGAGGTCGAGGCGCTCCCCGAGGTGGAGACGTCGCTCGCCGAGTTCGCCGACTACGTCGGTCAGCAGACGCTGGCCGTCGGCGTGAAGGTCGCCGCCGAGCCTGCGGGAGCCGTCGTCGTCACGTCGGAGATCGACGACCGTCCGCTGCGCATCGCCGTGACGCGCCTGTAGGCAGGCGCGCCGCCGCCGTGGCGAACGGCCTGCGGGAGCGCTCCGGAAGGGGTCGCTGCATTATTTGCCGGAAATATTTGGTAAATTCGTAAAAACCGCTTATTTTTACGAAAGAACTATCCAACATCCGAACGATATGGCAGAGGAAAAGAGCCGATATAACGATGAGGAACTTGCCGAGTTCCGCGAGTTGATCCTGCAGAAACTGGAGCGGGCCAAGGCCGACTACGAGCTGTTGCGCGCGACCATTACGCGTACCTCCGACAACGACACGGAGGATACGTCGCCGACCTACAAGGTCCTCGAGGAGGGGGCCGCAACCCTCTCGAAGGAGGAGAACGGCCGTCTGGCCATGCACCAGATGAAGTTCATCCGCAACCTCGAGATGGCGCTCGTGCGCATCGAAAACAAGACCTACGGCATCTGCAAGACGACGGGCAAGCTGATCCCGAGGGAGCGCTTGTTGCGGGTTCCGCACGCCACGGAGTGCATCGAGGCCAAGGAGAGCCGCAGACGGTAGCCGCGCATCGGACCGCAGGGCTGCCGCCTCTCGGTCCGGCATGAACTGCGCGATGCGCCGTCGCTTTATGGGGGCGCAGCCTGTTTAGGTCGCGTGCGACGTGCAGGAAGCTCCACGCGTCGGGACTGCGGCCGCCCGGCGGCCGAGGCGAGATAAGGTGCGGGAAACCGAACCGCAGTATGTAAGATCGAATACACCGCAGACGGAAAACCGCCCCGCAATGTTGCGGGGCGGTGCTGTTTCCGGGGGCGGGTGTGGCCGTCAGAAGCGGTCGGCGAGCTCGGCGGCGCGGGTGCAGCCGTCGGTGGCGGCGACGTCGCCCGCCGCATAGACGCCCGGGACGAGCACCTGCCCGACCAACTCCCATTTCAGCAGGGCGGCCGAGCGCTCGATCGGGATGCGGACGCCGTCGAAGACCGTCGGATCGTGCTCCTCGCAGCAGGCGATCAGCGCGCACTGCTTGCCTGCGATCTCCTTGCCGCCGATGCAGAGCGCGTAGAGACGGTCGATGACACCCTTGATCTGCGCGGGAATCGAGTACCAGTAGACCGGCATGGCGAACACGACGGCGTCGGCGCCGAGGATCGCTTCGGCGATCGGGTTGAAATCATCGTCGAAGGTGCAGGCGCGGCCCGACTTGTAGCACTGCTCGCAGGCGCGGCAGCCGCCGATGTGCGACAGGGCGGCGTCGAAACGCTCGATGCGGTGTCCCTTCTTTTCGGCTGCGGCGACGAAGGCGTCGGCGAGCGCGAAGGTATTGCCGTTGCGTCGCGGGCTGCCCGTGACGAGGATGATCTTTTTGCTGCTCATGGAGGTGACTATTTTTGAATGGTGTTCGAGTTCTGGTTGTAGGCCTTCGCCACGCAGCGCCACTCGCCGTCGATCTTCAGCAGCAGCAGGTAGTCCGTAAAGTCGATGCGGCCGCCCCAGC
>CAZVGH010000020.1:12583-15436 GCA_964626515.1 uncultured Alistipes sp. | reverse complement strand
TCGACGGCCTTGTAGGTTTCGATGGATGCTCTCATGACAGGTTGTTGTTGGTTTTCGGTGCAAAGGTAGCGTGTAGTACCGCGCCGAACAAGTACCGTAAAATAATTCGGGTATCGAAAATTTATTCGGTATGACGCGATTTGCGGAATACGGGCTATCTTTGCGCAGCTAATCCCGATACCCCCATGTACAAACGCAAAATCCCCGTCGATCTGGACTGCCCGCTGCGGCTGACGATGAGCCTGATCGACTCGAAATGGAAATCCTGCATCCTCGACGAACTCCGCCACGGCGCCATGCGTCCCAGCGAACTGCACCGTGCGCTGCCCGAGGCGGCGCCGCGGGTGCTCGACCTGCAGCTCAAGGAGCTGGCCGACGACGGGCTGGTCCGGAAGACGATCTTTCCCGAGTTGCCGCCCCGCTCCGAATACGCCGTGACGCCCCTCGGCCGCTCGCTGCTGCCGATCATCGACGCCATGTTGGCGTGGGGCACCGAGCACAAGGCGCTCTTCGAGACCAAATACGCGAAGTCGTGACCGGTGCGGACGGATGTTTTCAGTGAATTGCAACCTGCATCAAACAGATACGTTATGCCGAAAGACAATGCTTCGGAACGCTTTCCCGTCGTCGACGAGACGGGACGCGTCATCGGCTCGGCCACGCGCGGCGAGTGCCACGGCGGCTCGATGCTGCTGCACCCCGTCGTCCATCTTCATCTGTTCAACAGCCGCGGCGAACTCTACCTGCAGCGGCGTCCCCTGTGGAAGGATATCCAGCCCGGACGCTGGGATACGGCCGTCGGCGGTCACGTCGATCTGGGCGAAACCGTCGCCGACGCGCTGCGCCGCGAGGTGCGCGAGGAGCTCGGCGTCACCGGGTTCGAACCCGAACTCGTGACGGTCTACCCGTTCCGTTCGGAGCGCGAACGGGAGCTGGTACACGTCTTTCGGACCCTCTACGACGGTCCCGTGCGTCCGAGCGACGAGCTGGACGGCGGCCGCTTCTGGAGCGTCGGGGAGATTCGGGAAAATCTCGGAAAGGGGATCTTCACGCCCAATTTCGAAGGCGAGGTCGGACGGGTGCTGCCTCTATAGGAGCAGCATCAGGACCAGCTGGATGACGATCACGCGCAGGAACATGCAGACGGGGTAGACCGTTGCGTAGGCGACCGACGGGTGGTCGCCCTCGATCGTGTCGTTGGCGTAGTTGAGGGCCATCGGATTGGCCATCGAGCCGCAGAGCAGTCCCGAGACGGCTCCGAAGTCGAGTCGCATGACGCGCAGGGCGGCGATGCCGGTGACGACCGTCGGCAGGAAGGTGAGCAGCAGGCCGAGAGCGAGCCACAGCGCCCCTTCGGGCTGCATGACCGTGTCGAAGAACCGCGTCCCCGAGGCCAGCCCCAGGCAGGCGAGGTAGAGATCGAGCCCCAGTGCCCGCAGCATGCGGTTGGCGCTCTGGGTCGTGTAGGTCACCATGTGCAGGCGCGGGCCGAAGGTGCCGATCAGGATGCCGATGACGATCGGGCCGCCCGCCAGACCGAGCCGCACGGGGATCGAGATGCCCGGCAGCGATACGGGGAGGTAGCCCACCATCAGGCCGAGGATCAGGCCGATGAAGACGGCGACTAAGTTCGGCTCGTTGAGGTCCTTGACGGCGTTGCCGAGGATCTTCTCCACGTTGCGGATGTCGGCCGCCTCGCCGACGACGGTCAGCCGGTCGCCGAGCTGCAGAATGAGGTCGGGGGTGGCGAGGAGCTGCACGCCCGAGCGGTCGACGCGGCTGATGTTGATGCCGTAGTTGTTGCGCAGCCGCAGCGAGGCGAGGCGCTTGCCGTTGATCTCGGGACGCGTGACGAGGATGCGCTGCGAGATGAGCTCGCTGTCGATCTTGTTCCAGTCGATGTTCTCGGCGTTCCAGTCCGTCGCCTCCTGCTCGCCGAAGACCAGCCGCAGCGCATCGGCTTCGGCAGGGGTGGTGATGACCATCAGAATATCCCCCTGCAGCAGCTGCTTGTCCGAGGTCGGGATCGAGACGTGGTCGTCGCGCCACAGGCGCGAGATGACGAAGCGGTGGCCGCTCTCGGCGGCGATCTCGTGGACGCTTTTTCCGAAGACGGCGGGATTCGTCAGGCGGTAGCTGGCGATGAAGATGTTCTTGCGGTGTTCGGCGTCGGGCCCCGGCAGGTCGGCGGGACGCACGAACCACTTGCGCAGGACGATGATCGCCAGAATGACGCCGATGACACCGAGTGGATAGGTCAGGGCGCAGCAGAGCGCCGCGCCGCCGGCGTCGAGGCCGAGCTGCTCGAGGGTCTGCTGGGCGGCACCCAGCGCGGGGGTGTTGGTCGTGGCGCCGCACAGGATGCCCGCCATGTCGGGAACCGGGACCCCGCACGTGAAGGCGAGGCCGAAGGCAAGCGCCGTGCCGCCGAGCAGCAGGCCGATGGCGGGGGAGAGCAGGCGGACCCCCTCGGTGCGCATCGAGCTGAAGAAGCCCGGACCGACCTGCAGACCGAGGGCGTAGACGAAGAGCACGAGGCCGAACGATTCGGCGTATTTGCGCATTTCGGGGTCGATCGAGAAGCCGAGATGGCCTGCCAGAATGCCGACGAAGAAGATGAAGGCCGTGCCGAGCGAGACCCCGCACAGGCGGATGCGCCCCAGCAGGATGCCGATGGCGGCGATCATCGACAGCACGACGATGGCTTGCAGGGCCGAGTGGTCCCAGAATAACAGACGCAGATACTCCATGTTCGTTCGATTTCCCGCACCTTTTCTCGCCTCGGCATTGCCTGCGCAAGCGCGGCACGGCTCCCGGCTGATCGAAAAGGTCCGATTTGGGGGCAAAGATACG
>CAZVGH010000020.1:0-12483 GCA_964626515.1 uncultured Alistipes sp. | reverse complement strand
GTATCTTCGGCGTTAGCCAAAGATACGGAGAGCCATTCCCAAATTCAAAATTCAGAATTCAAGATTCAAAATTAACGGTTTGCTGGCTGCGGAAGTCGTGAGTGCCGCAAAGGAGGCGTCGCGCAGCCGAGCGGAGCGGCGTGCGACTGCAAGGAGCAGCCCTCCGCCCGGGGGCGGCTGCGGGCTGCCGACGGCGCCGGCCGTCGTGCAGGCTGCCGATAACCGTGCTGCGAGCATTCAAACAGAGCGCCCCGTCCTCCTAAAAAAACGGACGGAACCTCCGAAAGAGATTCCGTCCGGGTGTTTTTTTTGCAAGGCTTGTCGCCGTTACTCCGCGGTGCCGCGCGTGTCGTTCGAACGCGGCTGGCCGACCTCGTAGCCCAGCGAGTGCATCCAGTCGACCGTCGCGGCGTCGACCGATTCGCTGCGATCGGCCCAGCGGCCCTCCTCGGTGAGGCGGCGGCGCTCCTCGTCGATCGAGCTGCGGATCGGGAATGCGGGGCGTTCGAGCGCCTCGAAATAGGCGCGACGCGACGGGCGGATCCGTCGGTCGAAGACCTCCTCGCGGGTGGGACGGCGCTCGCCCTGCCATTTGAAGCCCTTCAGGAACGGGCTCTTCGTGTCGGGAATCTTGTCGAGCGGGTACATCGGCCACTCGATCTGGTTGCGGTAGACGATCTGCGAGATCTGCTTCTCCTCGATGAAGAACGAGGCGTTGCCGCCGTCGATCATCGCCACGGCAACCGTCTCGGCCGGTTCGCCGTCCTGCACGTAGTAGATCGTCTGGACATTGCCGTTGACATCGATCAGGTAGATGGTGTTGTCCCGGAAATAGGCCTCCATCAGCTTGCCTGCGATCTGGTTGTAGTGCACCGTGTCGACCTGCGAGACCATCATCGGCGCCCCGACGAACTCCGCGCGGTGGAGCTGCCGGTGCATCGTGTAGATATCCATCACCACGGAGGAGATCTGGTTGGCTTCGTTCCACATGACGGGTTCGATGAAGAGATGCAGCGTCGAGTCGATCGAGGTGGCCGTGATCGAGTCGCCGACGGCCTGGAAATCGCTGCGGTAGATCTTGACGTTGCGGAATCCCTTGATGAAGCGGTAGATGCTGTCCGCGGCGGTCGGGTCGGCGAACGACGGGCGCAGCGGCGGCAGCGCCACCGAGTCGAAGATGCGGCGCAGCAGCAGGTCGGTCGCCTCCGTCTCGGCGGCGGCGATCGAGTCGAAACGCTGCAGGGCGACGGTGTCGACCGTGTAGCGGGGCATCCGGTGGCGGTGGCGGCGCGCCTTCGCCTGCCGTTCGGCCGCTGCGACCGAGTCGCGGATCTCCTGCTTGCGCAGGCGGGCTGTCTTCTTCGCCTGGCGGGCGTCGGCGATGCGCTCCAGCAGCTCCTTCTTCGCGGCAGCCTTCGCCGCCCGCTTCTCGGCGGCCGCAAGGCGTGCCGCCTCCTTGAGCTGCTGTTTCTCGAGGGCGCGCCGTTCGGCGGCCGTGAGCTGCACGCTGTCGGCGCCGGCGAGCGAATCGGCTCCCGCAAGGGAGTCCGCGCCGGTCAGCGTTTCGGGCAGTTCGGCGGCGGATCCGTGCAGGCTGTCTGCGGCATCCTCCGCCGATGCGGACTCCTCCTCCCGGGTCTCGGCAAGCATCTCGGTGCGCTCGCGCCGATGCTCCCCCTCCGGACGGGCCGTCGGCTGCGAAGGCGCTTCGGACGTTTCGTCGGCAGCTGCTTCGGCTGCGCGGCGCGCGGCGTATTCGTCGGGAACCGCTTCGCCGAGGCGCAGGGTATAAAGGTAGATCGAGTCGCTGCGCAGGAAGACCGAGTCGGTGTTGCGCTCCGTGTCGTAGTTGATGACCGACGGACGGCGGGTCAGGAAGGCGTTGCCGGGCGTCTTCCAGTACTCTCCGTAGTCGCCGAAGCAGAGGTTGCGGTGTTCGGTCTCGTCGATCTGGAGGTTGCCGCGCAGCACGACGTGCTCGGCGGCGCGGAAATAGTCGATCGAATCGCTCCACAGCTCCTGCCGCTCGGTGAGCAGGTAGCCGTTGCGCGTCACCGTGTAGCGCGCCTCCTCCTTGGCGTAGGAGCCGCGGTCGCCGAACAGGAAATCGCCGTCGGCGTTCCAGATGTGGGTCCGCTCGAAGAAGAGGGCATCGCCGCTCTCGAGCAGGTAGGCGACCGAGTCGCCGCGCAGGGCATACTCCTCGTTGCGCATCTCGACCTCGTCGACCGCCACGAGCTGCTTCGTATCGGCGTAGTAGTAGCCGCGCAGGGCTTCGACGACGTTCTCGCCGTTCGTCAGCACGCCGCCTCCGGTGAAGGTGCCGATGTTGTCGAGCGTGTTGAAGCGGAAGCTGCGCGCATAGAGCGTGGCGTCGCCGTCGACGACCTTGACGAGCGGGGCGAAGATCTCGACCGTGTTGCGGTCGCGGTCGTAGTCGGCGCGGTCGCCGTAGATGTAGGTCGTGTTCTTGTTGATGAGCACGTTGCCGAAGCACTCGATGTGCGAATCGGAGTAGCGGACGGCGCTGTCGCACGTGATGACGGCGCCGTTGTGCTGGGCGGCGAAGTTGCCGACCATGAAGATCACCGAGTCGCCCGGCGCCACGGGGCCCGAGTTGTCCGATTTGAGGTGGATGATCTTCTTCTCGCTCTGCTGCGCGTCGGGCGGCAGGGCGGCGGGGCCGCTCCGGGCGAAGAGCAGCACGCCGATGAGGGCGAGCGTGGCGGTTATGGTCAGGAAGCGTCGCACCGTGCCGTTATCTTACCCAGCGTTTGTTCTCGAACGCGCCGTCGCGGAACTCGGGGTCGATGTAGACGTACATGCCGTCGATCTTCGACGAAAGCCACTCCTTGAAGATGCGGTCGCGCTTGGCCTCGAGGGCCATCTCCTCGAGCCGCAGGTAGTCGTCGGCCAGCGACGCGGGGTGGGTGGGGATCACGCGCACGAGCTTGACGATCTTCGCCAGGTCGTCGCGCATGATGTCCGTCGTGAGGTACGAATCCGACACCTCGCCGGGCTTGAGCCGCAGCAGGCGGTTGTAGTCGTCGAGGGCGTTGAAGCCGGCGAAATCCTCGCGGAGGAATTTCGTGACGGTCAGCTTGGCATCGTAGGCCTCGTAGCGCTCCAGGATGTCGTGGTTCGAGACGATGCCGCCGTTCATTTTCGACGTCTTGTCGTCGGAGTGGGCGAGGGCCGCCTGCTCGAAGGTGATCGAGTCGGCGCGGATGAGGCGGGCGAGGCTGTCGAGCGTCGTGAGCGACTCGCCGAGCTCCTCGGCCGTGTAGGAGGGCTTGAGGATGATGTGGCGGAAGTGGTAGAGCTGGCCGCGCTTGTCGAGCAGCTGGATGATGTGGAAGCCGAACTGCGACTCGACCACCTCGGAGATCTGCCCCGGACGCAGCTGCTCGAGTGCGTCGGCGAAGGTACGGTCGAGCGACGAAAGGGTCGTAGGCTCCATCTCGCCGCCGTGCAGCGCCGTGCCGTCCTGCGAATACATGCGGGCGAGGTTCTCGAACTTGGCCTGTCCGTTGATGATGCGGGCGCGCATCTCGACGAGGCGTTCGCGCGTGCGCTGCTTGGCCGCCGTCTTCGACTTGGGGTATTTCGTGATGTGGGCGTAGACGTACTGGTCGGCGATGAGCGGCAGGCTGTCCTTCGGGGTCGAGTTGTAGAAGAGCTCCACCTCGCCCGGGATGACGCTCACCTTGCCCACCACCTCGTGCTGCATGGCCTGGGCGTAGGCCTGTTCCTGCAGGCGGCGCTGCATCATCTCGCGGATGTGGAAGATCGCCAGGTGGTGCTTGGCCTCGAGGGCGGGGATCGAACCCTCCTGGTCGATCATCAGCTGCACCTGCTCCTCGACGCGGGCGAGGATGTCGGCGTCGTTGACCGACACGGAGTCGATCTGTCCCTGGTGGTAGAGCAGCTTCTGCGTCATGAGCGCCTCGAGCGCCTCGTTCATCGGGTCGCGGTCGGAGGTGTAGCCCTCCTGCCGCCGCCGCTCGACCAGCTGGCGGGCGTATTCGTCCACCTCGGAGTAGAGGATCGACGAGGCGCCGACTACGGCGACCACCTTGTCGAGCATCACCTGGCGCCGCTGGGCGAAGATGTTCGTCAGCAGCAGCATGCAGGCCATCGATAAGCAAATTTTCTTGAACATATGTTTCGGTTGCGTTTTCTTTTCTTAACGGGTCGTTTCGTGTGCGGGGCGGGCTACTCCTCCTTCTTCTTCTCGCGCTCCTCGTCGAAGAGGTCGATCTCGCCGCTCTCCTCGGCGTGGCGGTAGAGCGACTCCTCGTGGTCGCGGATCACCTGCTGCTGCCGCTGGTTGAAGAGCACGCGGCGGATCGTCGGCCGCAGCCGCTCGAGCGGCACCGCGGCGCCCGCCCGCCGCACCTCGTCGATGCGGAAGTAGTAGGTCGAGGCGTTGTCCTTCATCTCCTGAACGCCGCTGCGGGTGAGCAGCGCGTCGTAGTTCTGCGAACGGACCGTCGGCAGCAGGCTCAGGAACTCCGAGAAGTCGATCCATGCGTCGGTGTGGTCGTTGAGCACGAAATCGTGCTTGAGGCTGATGTCGCGCAGGTCCTGCCGCTGCTGCGTGCGGTTCGAGGCGAGCAGCTCGCGCAGCCGCCGCTGCCCGCGGTACTCCTGCGGGACGCGGACCACGCAGCCGCGGACGATCGTGCGGTCGAGCTTGAAGTCGGCCGTGTGGGCGTTGTAGTAGGCGGCGATTTCGGCCTCGGTGTAGGTCGTGTCGACCATCCGGTCGACGTAGAACTGCTCGAGCTTGCGGATCAGGAGCGACTGCCGGTACTCCTCGACCATGCGGTCGATGTCGGCCTCGTCGGACGAGAAGAGCTGCTCGGCCTCCTGCAGCTTGAGCTGCCGGCGCACCCAGCGGTCGATGTAGACCCGTGCGTAGGCGGCACTGTCGGCGGGCGAGAGCTCGGCCGAGAAGAGGTGCCGCAGGTCGCGCTCCCGCAGCTCGCGTTCGCCCACGCGCGCCAGCGGCTGCTCGCCGAAATAGCGCGGCAGCTCCCGGCAGGCCGTCACGGCGGACAGCAGCAGGAGCAGCACGGACCAGCGGACGATATGTCGGCGACGACTGCACATAGAGGTGACAAAGATAGGGTTTTTCGGGGAAATAACGGCAGGCGCGCGGAGTTTATTACGCCGCCGCCCCGAATTTTCTCGCGCGGGGGCCTGCCGCGGGGTTTCAGTTCGTCGTGCGGGGCCTCCTGCGAAGACCGCGGAGGGCGGCGAGCGCCGCGACGGCCGCCGCGGCGTAGCAGATGCCGTAGAGCCGGGCGCTGCCGCCGAGCAACTCGTGCAGCGAGCGGTCGGCGAGGCCCGCCGTCAGCAGCAGGTAGGCCGCGAGGTTGTGCGCCGCGTGGAGCAGCACGGAGGCCCACAGGGTGCCGCTGCGGGCATAGACCCAGGCGAGGACCAGGCCGAGGAAGAAGGCGTTGAGGGCGGGGACGGGCTGCAGGTGGATGATCCCGAAGAAGAGGGCCGAGAGCAGGCAGGCGTCGCGCAGGCCGTAGCGCTCGCGCAGCGAGCCGAAGATAAAGCCGCGGCAGAGCCACTCCTCGAAGAGGGGGGCGATGAGGACCACCGCCGCGAAGGCCCACGGGCCGCGGCCGGGGTCCTGCGCCGGGACGGGCAGGAGGGCGTAGAGGGGCTCGAGGAGCACCGAGAGGGCGCACATGAGCAGGAAGCCGCAGCCTGTCAGCCGGGCGTCGAGGCCGCGCAGGCTGTAGCCGACGTGCAACTTCGGGGCGCCGCGGCGGCTGCGGTACCAGTAGAAGACCGCCGCGAGAAGCGACAGGGCGAAGAGGCTCGAGAGGGCCGTCAGGCGGCCGAGGGTCTCGGGGTCGAGGTCGGTCAGGCCGCGCCCCGAGAGGAGCAGCACGACGACGGAGACGAGCCCCACAGCGAGCTGCACGACGAAATAGATGCCGAGCAGCACCAGCAGGTCGGTCGGCGTGGGAAAGGGGCGCACGGCGGGGCGGGGCGCCTCGGCGGCGGGGGCGGACTGCGCGGCCGCGGGTTTCGGATCGGGCGTTACGGACATCGTTTCGGGCTTTTGAGCGCGGTCCGGCCGTGCGCTGCGGGCTGTAAGCCGCTCCTTTTCGGGAGCATCGCGGCGGCGGCCGGCCGGTTTTCGGCTACGGCAAAGATATGCAAATTTCGGTTACGGCTATGTTTTTTCGGGGAATTTGTGTAAATTTGTCCCGTTTTGTAACCGATCATTCCTGCAAGAATTATGGCAAAAGTCATCGCATTGGCCAACCAGAAGGGGGGCGTGGGCAAGACGACCACGGCGATCAACCTCGCGGCCTCGCTCGCCCTGCTCGGCAAGCGGGTGCTGCTGCTCGACGCCGACCCGCAGGCCAACGCCACGTCGGGGCTCGGCTTCGACATCGACCTCGAGGGTATCTACGAGTGCATCACGGGACGCCGCACGGCCGCGGAGGTAATCCTCCGCAGCGAGCAGATCCCCACGCTGTCGCTGCTCCCCTCGTCGATCGACCTGGTGGCTGCCGATGCCGAACTGCCCAAGATGGAGGACGGACACCGCGTCGTGCAGCGCATTGTCGACAGCGTGCGCGAGCAGTACGACTACATCTTCATCGACTGCTCGCCCTCGCTCGGCTACACGACCGTCAACATCCTGACGGCCGCCGACTCGGTGCTGATCCCCGTGCAGTGCGAGTACCTCGCGCTCGAGGGGCTCTCGAAGCTGCTGAGCACGATCCGCAAGGTGCAGGCGACGCTCAACCCGACGCTCGAGATCGAAGGCTTCGTGCTGACGATGTACATGCGCAACCGCCTGAACAACCAGGTCGTCACGGAGGTCCGCAACCACTTCGGGCCGCTCGCCTACGACACGGTGATCCAGCGCAACATCCGCCTCGGCGAGGCGCCGTCGCACGGCAAGCCCGTGATCCTCTACGACGCCTCGGCGGCGGGAGCGGTGAGCTATCTGACGCTGGCGCGCGAGTTCCTGAAGCGCAACCACGCGATCGGCGCGTCGGACGATCCGGCAGGCGTCGCCGCACGGCCGGCCGACGCACAATAAACAGCGGCCGTCCGCCGTTCGTCCCCGCCCGAAGGCGCCGAGCGATGCGTGACGGCTTAACTCCGAAAAAAACGACATGACTATGAAATCACCGAAAGGACTGGGCCGCGGACTGGACGCCATCTTCGGCGCCGAAGGGCTCGATCTGAAGGCCAAGCCGATGAGCGAGATGGCCGAGATCGAGATCGACCGCATCATCCCCAATCCGACGCAGCCCCGCAAGGAGTTCGACGAGACGGCCCTCGGCGAGCTCGCCGATTCGATCCGCCAGCTGGGCGTCATCCAGCCCGTCACGGTCCGCAAGGGGTCCGACGGCCGCTACGTCATCATCAGCGGCGAGCGCCGCTGGCGCGCGTCGCGGCTGGCCGGCCTGCAGCGGCTGCCGGTCTACATCCGCGAGGTCGACGACGAGAACCTGCACGCCATGGCGCTCGTCGAGAACATCCAGCGGCAGGATCTCAACGCGATCGAGATCGCGCTCGGCCTGCAGCGCCTCGTCGACGAATGCCACCTCACGCAGGAGGCCCTCTCGCAGAAGGTGGGCAAGAACCGCTCGTCGGTGGCCAACTACCTGCGTCTGCTGAAGCTCCCCGACGAGATGCAGCTCGCCCTGAAGGAGGGGCTGATCTCGATGGGCCACGCCAAGGCGATCGCCGGACTGCCCGAGCGGGAGCAGCTGCGCGTGCTGAAGCGCACGCTCAAAAAGAACCTTTCGGTGCGGCAGACCGAGGAGCTGGTCCGCTCGCTCGCCGAAGCGAAACAGGCGGCCCCCCGCACGACTGACGAGGAGGAGTACCCCGAGAGCTACACGCGGCTGGTCGAGCAGCTCGAACGCCTCTTCACCTCCGAGATCGCCATCCGTCGCACGAAGAACGGCGGCGGACGCATCACGATCGACTTTACGGACGATGCGGAGATCGAACGCATTCTCGAACGGCTGAAAGGCGGCCGCTCCTAATCCTTTTCGAACTCCGCCCATGCCGTTCCTGACACACCTTCGGCCGACCGGCCTTTTGATCACGCTGCTCCTGCTGCTTGGCGCCGCGCTGCCCGCCTCGGCGCAGCGGCTGCCGCGCGGCGAGCGCACGATCATCCGCGGCGGTCTGCGCCAGCGCACCGATTCGCTGCAGGCGCGGGCCGACTCGCTGCGCTTTCAGCAGATGCTCGCCGAGGCCGATTCGCTCTTCGCCGCGGAGTTCCGCGCCGACTCGGCGATGCTCACGGAGCTCCGCACGGACGACCTCGTGACGCTCGACTCGATCGCGCTGGCCGAGTTCCGCACGGGCGGCGTCCCGCAGAAGGAGGCGCGCCGCCTCTTCCGCGAAGGGTGGTTCATGTCCGATTCGATGGGCCTCTCGAAGGTCTGCTGGATGTCGGCGGTCGTGCCCGGCTACGGTCAGATCTACAACCGCCAGTACTGGAAGCTGCCGATCCTCTACGGCACGCTCGGTGCGGGACTGGCCCTCTACATCCGCGAGAACAAGACCTACAAACCCCTCAAGCGCACCTACGACGCCATGACGGACCGCAGTCTGGTGCGCACGCCCGAGCTCGACGCCCTGCAGACGCGGATGATCCGCAGCAACACGCGCCGCCAGATCTACCTCGGCGTGACGATCGCCTCCTACGTCTATTTCATCGGCGATGCGGCGGTGCATTACGCCACGAACGACGTATCGAGCGTCAAGAAGGCGACGACGCTCGCCTGCATCTGTCCCGGTGCGGGCCAGATCTACAACAAGAGCTACTGGAAGGTGCCGTTCGTCATCGGCGGCTTCGCGACGCTGGCCTACTGCATCGACTGGAACAACCGCGGTTTCCAGCGCTTCAAGAAGGCCTATTCGCTGCTGGCCGACTACGAGATGCACCCCGAAAAGTACCCCGACGGGCCGACCGACGAGTTCCACGGCCGCTACTCGTCGACCTTCCTGCGCAACCTGCGCAACAACTACCGCCGCAACCGCGACCTCTGCATCATCCTCACGGGCGGCATGTACGTACTGCAGATCATCGACGCGCACGTGGACGCCCACCTGCGCGACTACGATATTTCGGACGATCTCTCGCTGAACATCGAACCGCTGATCGACTACACCTATCTTCCGACCGTCGGGACGCATCGCCCCGTCGTCGGTCTCAACATGAGCCTCAACTTCTGACACGCATGATGAAACGGATTCTCCTCCTGCTGCTTGCCGCCGCCTGCTGCCTCGATGTCGCCGCTGCCGATCTCGCGGCGAAAAACAAGAAACGTCCCCGCAAACGCGACCGCAAGGCGGTCGTCGAGCAGGCTGCTCCCGCCCCCGAGGTGTGCGAGACGCCCCCGGCCGACCTGCAGGTCGTCGTCGAAGCGCCTGCGGCCGAACCCGTGAACGACATCACGCTCAACATGACCGCCGCGCAGGCCGACTCGCTCGTCGCCGCCTGGCGCGAGTTCAGGCAGTCGGTCCGCTACGCCGATTTCTTCAACAACTATATCCTGGCCGATACGGTCGTCATCGAAGGCTCCGATTCGATGGCCCTCGCCCGCAAGGATGCCCTCTACGAGCAGCGGCTGCGCGATCTGGTCTCGCCCGTGCCGCTGGCCTACAACTACATCGTCCGCAACTTCGTCTCGAACTACGTCGAGCGCTATCCCGACATGACGGGCCGCATCCTGGGGCTCGCGCGCTACTACCTGCCGCTGATCGAGGATGCGCTGCTGCAGGCCGAGCTGCCGATCGAGCTGCGGGTGCTGCCGATCATCGAGTCGGCCATGCAGGCGACGGCCGTGTCGCGTGCGGGCGCCGTGGGATTGTGGCAGTTCATCCCCTCGACGGGCAAGAGCTACGGGCTGGAGATCAACTCGCTGGTCGACGAACGCCGCGACCCGGTCCGCGCCACCGAGGCCGCCTGCCATTTCCTGAAGGATCTCTACGGCATCTTCGGAGACTGGACCCTCGCCATCGCCGCCTACAATTGCGGCCCGGGCAACGTCTCGCGGGCGATCGCCCGCTCGGGGGGCAAGACCTTCTGGGAGATCTACGACTACCTGCCCCGCGAGACGCGCGGCTACGTGCCCGCCTTCATCGGGGCGACCTACGCCTTCAACTACCACCGGCAGCACGGCATCGAGCCGGCCGAGACGCCGATCCCGTTGGCCGTCGACACGGTGCGCGTGAACCGCGTGCTGCACCTCGGGCAGATCGCCTCGACGATCGACGTGCCGATGGAGACGCTGCGCCTGCTCAATCCGCAGTACCGCCTGGATATCGTCCCCGCGTCGACGAAATCCTATGCGCTCGTCCTGCCGCAGCGCCACATCGCGCAGTACATCGAGCACGAGGCGGAGATCATGGGCAAGGATTCGGTCTATCTGAAAGAGTATCTCAACCCCTCCAACCTGGACAAGAAACGGCGTGAGACGGCTTCGACCGTCTACCGCGTCAAGAACGGCGACACGCTCGGCGGGATCGCCCGCCGCCACGGCGTGACGGTCAAACAGCTGATGCGCTGGAACGGCCTGAAGAGCGACCGCATCCGCGCGGGACAGCGTCTGCGCATCGAAAAGTAAGCGTATGTACACCGATACCGATACGATCGTCGCCCCGGCCACCGCTGCGGGCGGCGCTTTGTCCGTGATCCGTCTGTCGGGTCCCGCGGCCGTTGCCGTGGCCGACCGTATCTTCTGCGGCCGTCGGCCGCTGGCGGAGCGGGCGGGGGCTACGGTATCCTACGGAACGATCCGCGACGGCGGCAGGGTAGTGGACGAGGTGGTGGCGACGCTCTTTCGGGGTCCCCGCTCCTACACGGGCGAAGATACGGTCGAGTTCTCCTGCCACGGCTCGGCCTACGTCGTGGCCGAGGTGCTGCGGCTGGCGACCGCGGCGGGGGCGCGCATGGCCGAACCAGGAGAGTTTACGCGGCGCGCCTATCTGAATGGGCGGCTGGATCTGTCGCAGGCCGAGGCGGTGGCCGACCTGATCGCCTCGTCGTCGCGGGCGGCTCATGCGCTGGCGACGAACCAGCTGCGCGGCGGCTATTCGTCGGCCCTCGACGGGTTGCGCGAGCGGCTTGTGCATCTGGCGGCGCTGCTGGAGCTGGAGCTCGATTTCGGCGAGGAGGAGGTCGATTTCGCCGATCGCGGCGAGCTGGCGGCCCTGCTCGGGGAGATCGACGCCGAGACGGAGCGGCTGTGCGGCTCGTTCGCCCTCGGCAACGCCCTCAAGGAGGGAATCGCCGTGGCGATCGTCGGCGCGCCGAATGTCGGCAAGTCGACGCTGCTCAACCGCCTGCTGCAGGAGGATCGCGCGATGGTCTCCGAGATCGCCGGTACGACGCGCGACGTGATCGAGGAGCGCCTCACGATCGACGGCGTTCTCTTTCGCATCCTCGATACGGCGGGCATCCGCCATACGGAGGATCGGCTGGAACGGATGGGGATCGAACGGACGATGCGGAGCATCGAACGGGCGCAGATCGTCGTGCGGATGATCGATGCGACGACGCTGGTTTCCGGGGTAGGAGAGAGCTCCTCGGAGGAGGCGCCCGATGCGGCGGCTGCCGGCGGAGAAGAGGTCGGCGGCGGTGGTGCGGTCTGCGGAGAAACGGTTTGCGGCGGAGTTGTTTGTGACGAGGCTGTTTGCGGCGGCGCGATGCCCGGGGATGCCGCGTCGTCCGAGGGGGCCGGGCAGCCTTGTGCGGGTGCAGGCGCTTGCGCGGTCGCACTGCCTCCGTTCGAAGTGCCGCTGCGCCCCGATCAGCGCCTGCTGACGGTCGTCAACAAGATCGATACGCTGCCCGAGGGGGGCGCATCGGCGCTGCCAGCCGATGCGCTGCTGCTGGCGGCCCGCAGCGGCGAGGGGATCGAGCGGCTGCGCCACGCTTTGCGTGCGGCGGTTCCGACCGACGGACTGGAGGAGGGGGCGACGGTCGTCTCATCGGCCCGCCACCATGCCGCCCTGACGACAGCGCGCGAAGCCCTGGCCCGCGCCCGCTCGGGCATTGCCGCCCAACTCCCGACCGACCTGTTGAGCGAGGAGATCCGTGCCGTCGCCGCCTCGCTCGCCACCATCACGGGCCGCGGCGCCATACTCCCAGATGAACTGCTCGGCCATATCTTTTCGAAATTCTGCATCGGAAAGTAAGAGGCCCGAAACAACCATAACCAATTATAAGCAATTACTACAAACACATTGAACATCAATGCGTTTTATTTTTATGCGCTTCCCGGTTGCTATTTGGAATTTCCCGTTTTTAGGCATATTTTTGAACCGTATTTCTACCGCGGGCGAGAGAGACGGAATGCGGCAATATCACACCGACGCATTAGTTTACAATACCGCATTTGGAACATCCGTCATCACAGCGCAGAAGTTGACATCTGTTGACAGTGGTTTACGTGAGTTGACAGATTTTCG
>CAZVGH010000019.1:2952-18557 GCA_964626515.1 uncultured Alistipes sp. | reverse complement strand
CGATGACAACGAAACCTTTTCGGGCGGCGTCACCAATGCGCAGCTCGAATCGCCGGTGCTCGATTTGACCTGTTTCACGACCGTTTCCAACGCCGACGGCTCGGAAACCGTGAAACTGACCTGGCCGGTGGTCTTCGGCGCGGGCGGTTATGCCGTCGAGGTGGCCGACATCAACGACACCGCGGCACCCGTCATGCTGGTCGACACGCTGATCGACGGTCAGTCGGTCTCCTTCCCCAAGACGGAGGATACCAACTACAGCGTCCGCATCCGCACGCTCGGCAATGCGAAACTCAACAACAAGGAGGCCGCCGCCGCGACCGACTACCTCTACAGCACCTGGGCACCCTCGCAGACGGTCCCCGCGGGCAGCGAGCTGTCGGCCTACATCGCCTCGCGCATCGTCACGCCCGAAGACCTCGATCTGGGACAGGGCTTCGTCCTTGAGGCGGGTGCCGAATACACGCTCGAGGCGGACCTCGATTTCGGCCTCAACAACATGGTGCTGCGCGGCGACAAGGCGAACCGCCCGACGGTCCGCGTCATCGGCGACGCGAAGCTCGTCACGCAGGCCGGCCTGAAGGTCAAGTACATCAACTTCGACTGCACGGAGTCGACCGCCACGGCCCTCCTCGGCTTCAGCACCTCGCCCGACGAGTCGATCTCGACCGAGGCGCTCGGCTTCAAGGCTGACGGCGCCAACCAGAACGGCTACGTGATCATGCAGCCCGTCATCTTCGACGAGTGCTGGGTCAAGAACCTACCCAACTCGTTCATCTGGGGCCAGAAGAAGCCGTGGTCGCTCAAGGATTTCCGCATCACCGACTGCATCGTGCAGCTCGACAACGCCGGAAGCTGCACCTTCCTCGACCTCTCGAACGGCAGCAACGGTCTGATCAAGGATATGACGATCCGCAACACGACCGTCTACAACCTCGTCAAGAACGACAGCGCCTATTTCATCCGCTATTCGAACGCGTCGAATGCGCAGCCGAAAAAGATTTTCGGCAATTCGAACAACTCGTCGATCCACCGCATCGAGGACTGCACGTTCGCCAAAACCTTCTCGAACAAGGATTTCGGTAACAACATCGTCAATACGAACACGGTTTACCAGTACGTTTCGAACGTCATCTTCTACGACGTCTTCCGCATCTACCAGTACCTGCAGAGCAACAACAAGCGCTACACGACGAACAATGTCATCTGGGGCGTCGACGGCGGTACGCCGAACGGCAACGACACGGGCGGCCGCAAGGACTCGGACGGCAACCCCTATGCGACGCTCGAGGATCCCGGCTTCACGGAGCCCTTCGCCGAACTCGATTTCACGAAGCCGAACGGCGGCGTGAACTTCAAGGCGAGCGGTGCCCTTTCGTCGACGATCGGCGACCCGCGCTGGTTATAGTATTCAACACAAGCAATCATTTTCATCCATGAAAAAATATCGCATATTCCGTCTTTGGCTGGGTCTGGCGGCGCTCCTCACGGCGTTCGCCGCCTCGGCGCAAACACAGTACAAGGCGACCGTCGTCGACGAAGCGGGCCAGCCCGTGATCGGCGCCACGGCCGTCGTGAAGGGGACGACGATCGGCACGACGACGGGTGTCGACGGCGGCTTCGCCCTCGCGGTTCCCGCCAAGGGGATCGTTCAGATCTCGTTCCTCGGCTACATCACCGAGGAGATCGACGACCTCGCCCGCACGAAGATCGTGCTGCGCGAAGACAAACAGGCCATCGAGGAGGTCGTCGTGATCGGTTACGGCTCCCAGAAGAAGGCCCACCTGACCGGTTCGGTCGCCACGGTGCCCGTCGACGAGATTCAGGACCTCGCCTCGGGCGACCTCGGATCGACCCTCGCGGGCCTCATGAACGGTGTCTCGGTGAGCGGCGGCGACGCCCGTCCCGGCAGCCGCGCCACGATCTACATCCGCGACGTCAACTCGCTCAGTGCGGTCGGCAGTACGGCGCAGGAGCCCCTCTACGTCATCGACGGCTACGTCTATCCGAATGACGTGAAGGTGGGCAATACGACGCAGAACCTCGGCGCCGAGGCCTTCTCGAACATCGACCCCTCGACCGTCGAGTCGATCTCGGTGCTGAAGGATGCCGCGGCGGCCGTCTACGGCGCCCGCGCCGCGAACGGCGTCGTCCTGGTGACGACCAAGCGCGGCAAGCAGGGGGCCCCGCAGATTTCGTACGGCGCCTCGATCGGTATCGCCGACGTCTTCTCGCAGCCCAAGATGCTCAACGCCTACCAGTACGGCCGCCTGTGGAACGCCGTGAAGACGGCCGACCCGACCAACCTCTCGAACATCGACCGCACGACCGACCTCTTCCAGCTCGACGAGCTGCAGGCGATGAAGGGGCTCAACTACGACCTGCTCGACAAGTATTGGAAGACGGCCGTCAAGCAGAAGCACAGCTTCAACATCTCGGGTGCCACCGAGAAGGTGAACTACTTCGCCGGCATCGCCTATTTCGACCAGGACGGCAACCTCGGCCAGCTTTCGTATGACCGCTGGAACTACCGTGCGGGCATCGACGTGAAGATCACCGACTGGCTCAAGGGCGGTCTCTCGGTGACGGGCGACTACGGCAAGAAGAACAAGCCGAACGTCCGGATCGGCGGCTCGAACGACGAGAACGACTACAACTGGCTGCTGATGCGCCCGCGCTACATCCCCGAGTATGTGAACGGCATGCCGATCGCCGCCTACGGCATCGACAACGAGGGCGGCGACAAGCAGCACTACAACTACGACCTCATGCAGCAGAACGGCGACTACAAGCGCAACATGACGTCGAACATCAACATCGCCGCCAACCTCGAGGTGAACTTCGACTGGTGCAAGCCGCTCCGCGGTCTGACGATGCGTCTGTCGTATGCCAAGTCGATCACGCAGGACAAGACCAACGAGTACGCGTCGAGCTTCACCCTCTATTCGATGAACGAGCGTGCCGGCAGCGGCCAGCACCTCTACACGCCGGTTGCGGGGCAGGAGGCCGCCTACGAGGCGCTGATGACCGCCGACAACTTCGTGGCCATGAAGCTCAAGAACGGCGGCGACAGCTACCTCTCGCGCGACATGATCCGCACGGACAACTACCAGCTCAACTTCCAGCTCAACTACGCCCGCGACTTCGGCAGGCACCACGTGGGCGGCATGTTCGCCATCGAGAAATCGGAGGCCGAGTCGGAGTATCTGGAGGGCAAAAGGTATGATCCGTACCCCTTCACCACGGGCCAGTCGAATTCGGCCGTAGGCACGAAGGACGTTACCTTCACCCGCAACGTATCGGGCACGCTCTCCTACCTGGGCCGCGTGAACTACGCCTATGACGACAAGTACCTGCTCGAGCTGCTGCTGCGCGTCGATTCGTCGACGAAGTTCGCCCCCGAGAACTACTGGGGCTACTTCCCGTCGCTGTCGGCCGGCTGGGTGATCTCGAAGGAGAACTGGTTCGCCGACAACGTGCAGTGGGTCGACTTCCTCAAGCTGCGCGCCTCGTTCGGTCTGACCGGCCGTGACAACTGCGCCCCGTGGCAGTGGATGCAGGTGTACGCCCAAGACGCCGAAGACGGCCCCGTCTTCGGTACGGGTACGACGAACGATTCGGGCAACCGCATCACGATCAACAAGAACAACTCGGCCGTCAACCGCGACGTGCACTGGGACAAGTCCTACAAGGGCAACATCGGTATCGACTGGAACATCCTGAACAACCGCCTCGGCTTTACGATCGACGGCTACTACGAGTGGAACCGCGAGATGCTGCTCAACCTCGCGCAGAACGTCCCCGGAACGGTCGGCACGCAGTCGTCGTCGGTGAACCTCGGCGAGATGGACAGCTACGGTGTCGAGTTCTCGGCGACGTGGCGCTCGACCGTCGGCAAAAATTTCAAGTACCGCATCGGCCTCAACACGGGCTACTCGGACAACAGGGTGAAGGTGATGGACTTCAAGACCGAAGCCGACAAATATTTCCAGTCGATCCACCCCGGCGGCCGCACCGACACGGGTACGTGGGGGCTGCAGTGCATCGGCATGTTCCGCTCGTTCCAGGACATCAACGAGTATTTCGACAAGTACGGCATCACCTCCTACATGAGTCTGTCGCGTGAGCAGGTTCGCCCCGGTATGCTGATCTACAAGGATGTGCGCGGCGCCTTCGATCAAGAGACACTCACCTACGGCGATCCCGACGGCATCGTGAACGGCTACGACAAGGTGCGTCTTTCGAACCGCTCGAACCCCTACCATTTCACGCTCAACCTCGGCGCCGACTGGAAGAGCCTCTCGCTGACGGCGCAGATCTCGGCTTCGTGGGGCGGCTACACCTTCGTACCGTCGCAGGCGCGCAAGATGACCGATCTGGAGACCTACAGCATGCCGTCGTTCTGGAACCCCGACAACATGTTCGTCTATCAGGACGTGTTCGACGCCAACGGCAACCTGCTCGTGGCGGAGAACCGCGACGCACACTATCCGAACCTCGCTCACAGCCTCAACGCCGAGGATTCCTCCTTCTGGCGCGTGAGCGGCACGCGCGTCAGCCTGAACCGTCTGACGCTGGCCTACACGCTGCCGAAGAGCTGGCTCAAGCCGATCGGCATCTCGAGCCTGCGCGTGAACGTCACGGGGCAGAATCTCTTCAGCTTCTACAATCCCTATCCCGATCACTTCATGGATCCGATGTCGGGCACTTACGGCCGCTATCCGACCCTGCGCAACATCACGATCGGTGTCAACGTATCCTTCTAAACAGCTTTTATGACGATGAAAAAGATATTGAACGGAATGATCGCCTGCTCGGCTGCGGCCGCGGTGTTGGCCGGCACGGCCTGCAGCGACGCCTTCCTCGAGGAGAAGCATGACTACAACAACGTGAGCGTGGTCGTCTACGACAGCTACGAGGGTGCCCGCGCCCGCGTCGACGACCTCTACGCCTGGTGCCAGCCGGGCGGATCGAAGGTGTCCCGACGAAACGGCATGGTGAATATGGGCGATGACGACGACCTCGCGAAATCGACCGAGGAGTATGCCGGCCTGAGCAAGTGGGTGCTGCCCACCAACAACATCAACACCGTGAACGGCGTCGGCTCGCCCGACGACTGGTTTCACATCCAGCTCAACAACATCCAGGAAGGCGTCTGGGGCCGTATCCGCAACGTCAACGACGTGATCCGCGGCATCGAGAACAGCCTGCTGACGCAGGACGAGAAGGACGAGCTGCTCGGACAGGCCTATTTCTGGCGTGCGTGGTGCTACTCGCTGCTGGTGAAATGGTACGGCGGCGTGCCCATCGTGAAGGATGTGCTCGATCCCGTCGAGGGTCCCGGCACGCCCCGCTCGTCGGCCCGCGACTGCTTCGAATTCATGTTCGACGACCTGGACAAGGCGGCCGCGATGCTCGAGGCTGCCACCGCGCACGGCGGCTGGCCCAACACGACGGACTACGGCCGCATCACGGCGGGTACCGCCCTGGCCTACAAGGGCCGCCTCATGAACCTCTGGGCCAGCCCGATGTTCAACCGCGCGAACGAGGCGTCGCGCTGGGAGGCCGCCTATGCCTTCCAGCAGGAGGCGCTGTCGAAGATCGACGCCTGCGGCTACGGGCTGGTCGATGCCGCCGAGCAGACGGCCGCCGCATGGGGCGACCTGTTCGTCCGTTCGGACCGCAACCCCGAGGCGGTCATGCTGACGCTCTACAATACGCAAGAGAGCGACAGCAAGACGCGTAAAAACAGCGGCTGGGAGCAGTCGATCCGCCCGAAGAACACCGGCGGCGGCGGTGGCAAGCGCCCGTCGCAGCTGATGGTCGACCTCTTCCCGATGAGCGACGGCAAGCTGCCCGCCGACTGCGACGCCTACACGAATCTGCCCAAATCGGAGATCACGTACGACGAAAACTGCCCGTGGATGAACCGCGACCCGCGCTTCTACCGCACCTTCGCCTTCCCCGGCATGCGCTGGAGCTACAGCGGCACGCCGACGAAGGAGTACTATCCGCAGGATGCGGGCGCCTATACGCTGTGGAGCTATGTGTGGTACCTCGACAGCAACCGCGACAAGGTCGGCCAGAAGCGCGGTTCGTCGTCGCAGGGTCCCGACGGCAACGACGCCGCGAAGGGTTTCTACGTGCGCAAACGCACCTGCGACGGCGACGTCTCCTCCGCGAACTACGCCTTCAGCGAGGGCTTCGCCCGCTCGGCGACGCCGTGGATCGAACTCCGCTACGCCGAGGTGCTGCTGAACCTCGCCGAGGCGGCAGCCGGTGCCGGCAAGACGGATGTGGCGATCGAGCAGCTGCGCAGACTGCGCCGCCGCGTGGGCTACACGGGCGACTGCGGCATCGACGGCTCGATGGACAAGCAGACGACGCTGGCCGCCGTTCTCTACGAGCGCCAGATCGAGCTCGCCTACGAGGGCAAGCGTTTCGACGACATGCGTCGCTGGATGCTCTTCGACGGCGGTGCCTCGCAGCCCGAGGGGGCTCCCGCGGCATGGGCCGTGAGCGGCTGGAGCGGCAACGTCTGCCAGTGGCTCGGCGTCAAGCAGTTCAACGGCCAGCGCCGCGAGAACTACGAATTCCGCGTCACCTACGACGCCACGGAGACGGTCGCCGAGACGGATCCCGAACTGGCCAAGACGCTGGGCCCGGGCATCGGCCTCAACCGCTGGGACGGCGACCCGCTGACGAACCTCGGCGGCATCGAGCGCCCCGCAGGCGTCGACCTGCGCAAGGAGCTTGCGCCGCAACTCGAGACGCTGAAGGCGTTCTACGACCGTTATCTCGCCTGCAAGGTCGTCTCGGGCGACAGCTACGACGGCGAGACGGGCATCGACTACACGGTGCTGTTCCGTCCGCACTACTACTTCATCGGTCTGACGAGCGGTGCGCAGGGGCAGAACCGCGACCTGCCGCAGACGATCGGCTGGGGCGACAACCTCAAGAGCGGCGCTCCGGGCACGTTCGACCCGCTGGCCGAGTAATCGCGTCCGCCGCATAAAGCGCGGCCGCACCTGTTCGAAAGGTGCGGCCGCGCTGTTTTTTTGCCGAATCCCGGAGGATGCAAGCGCTCCTCCGGCTTTCTATTTTAAAAAGAGACGGCGAAAATCTGCCGGGAGGGCCGCCTCAGACCGTTTTTCGAAGGCGGCAGCGTGTCGCAGTCGCTGCGGCATGCCGAAAAAAGTCATGAAAATCTTTCTGATAGCTTGGATATAAGAAAATTTTTTGTATCTTTGTTTGTTGTCTTTTTAAAATAAAAACACACCGAATCGTTCCCACAACGATCATAACCAACTCAAATCATTGTCTAACAACTAAATGACGAAAAACATGAAACAAATTTCCAAGAATGCGGTCACCGCATGGGCCCGGAAACTGTCTCTGGTGACGCTCTTTCTGTCACTGACGGTCTTCGCCTATGCGCAGCAGCGCGTGACCGGTACGGTGACCGACGCCAAGGGCGAAGCGGTGATCGGAGCCAGCGTCGTGGTCGAAGGCACCACCAACGGCACCACCACCGGCGTCGACGGCGCCTTCTCCCTCAACGTCCCCGAAAAGGGTCGTCTGGTGGTCTCGTTCCTCGGCTATAAGAGCCAGATCGTGCCCGTGGCCGGCAAGACGTCGGTGGCCGTTCAGCTCGACGAGGATGTCGCCCAGCTCGAAGATGTCGTGGTGATCGGTTACGGTCAGGTCAAGAAACGCGACCTGACGGGTGCCGTCTCCTCGGTCAAGAGCGAAGAGCTCGCCATGTCGCCCGTAGCGAACCCGATCGAGGCGATGCAGGGCCGTGTGGCCGGTCTCGATATCACGCGTTCGAGCGGTCAGGCCAACGCCGAGTCGAAGATCCTGCTGCGCGGTAACCGTTCGCTGACGGCCGAGCAGGAGCCGCTCTACATCATCGACGGAATCGCCGGTTCGATCACGAACCTCAACCCGAACGATATCGAGTCGATCGACGTCCTGAAGGATGCCTCGTCGACCGCCATCTACGGTTCGGCCGGTGCCAACGGTGTCATCATGATTACGACCAAGCAGGCCAAGGAGGGTTCGGTCGCCGTTGACTTCGACGCCTACTACGGCGTGAACGGTTTCGCCAAGTTCCCCGGCGCCATGCAGGGTGACCAGTGGCTCAACTACCTCGAGGAGGGTTACTATGCCACGAACGGCGTGCACTCCTCGTCGCAGGCCGAGCTGCTTACCGCCTGGGGTATGCAGGCCGACGTGCTGGCGCCCTACATCCGCGACAACAAGTGGGTGAACTGGGTCGACGAGACGCTGCAGACCGGTACGCAGCAGAACTATTCGGTATCGGTACGCGGTGGCAACGAAAAGGTCAAGGGCAACTTCTCGCTGGGATACAACTCGACGAAGGGTATCTACAAGAACGATAAGTCGGATATGTACACGGCCCGTCTCGGTGTCGAGGTAAAGATCAAGAACTGGCTGAAGGCCGGTATCCAGAGCGGTCTGACCTTCACCGATCGCGAGACGCGCGGCAGCCGCGTGAACAAGACCTACGGTCTGGTGCCGCTGGGTGATGTTTACGACGAGAACGGCAACATCAACATCTATCCGATCGACGGCATGCAGGATGTAGTCAGCCTCATCAACGACGATCGTCCGAACGTGTACAGCAAGAATTCGAAGTCGATCACCGTGACGGCGAACCCCTACATCGATCTGACCTTCATGCCGGGTCTGACCCTGCGTTCGATCCTCGGCACGACGCTGTCGAGCTCGCGCGGCGGCGAATTCAACAGCGACGAGACCTACATGATGCTGACCGGTTCGTCGGAGGCTGTCCGCAACGCCACCTACGACACAGGTCTCGGGTACAGCTACACGTGGGAGAACATCTTGAATTTCAAGCGCACGATCGCCGACGCACATGAGATCGGCGTGACGCTGATCTCCTCCTACTCGAAGAATCAGAACGAGAAGGCATCGGCTTACAACCGCGGGTTCCTCTACAACGATTTCCTGTGGTATTCGCTCTCTTCGGGTACGACGCCCAGCGTTTCGTCGAACTATACGCACAAAAACAAGATGTCGATTGCCGCCCGTCTGAATTATTCGTACCGCGGCAAATACCTCTTCACCTTCTCGGTGCGTCGCGACGGTGTGTCGCAGCTCTACAATCACTGGGATACCTTCCCGGCTGCCGCCCTCGCATGGCGCATCTCGGACGAGAACTTCATGCAGGGTACCGAGAACTGGCTCGACAACCTGAAGCTGCGTCTGGGCTACGGTGTATCGGGTAACCCCAACGTCAACGCCTATGTATCGCGCACGGAGGTGACCTCGACGGGTCTCGACGCGATCAATTTCGGTTCGGGTGCCGTGACTTCGAGTGTGCTGACGCAGGCCGTCGGTAACCAGCAGATGGGCTGGGAGAAGTCCTACAACCTGAACGTCGGTCTCGACTTCAGCCTCTTCAAGGGCCGCATCGACGGTTCGGTCGAGTTCTACGATACCGACACGAAAGATGTCCTCTACACCCGCAACCTGCCCGCATCGGGCGGTCAGTTCAACGCCAAGAATCCGTATAAGATGGTCGGCAATATCGCCCGCATGTCGAACCGCGGTGTCGAGGTGACGCTGACGACGCGCAACGTCGTGACGAAGAATTTCTCGTGGACCTCGACGCTGACCTTCGCCCACAACAAGGAGCGGGTCAAGTCGATCGACCTAGGTAGCAATACGTCGGTGAAGGATCTGATTTCGCTGGGCTTGTTCGTAGGCCATCCGAAAAATACGGTGTACGGCTACAAGAAGCTGGGTATCTGGCAGAAGGATGAGGCCACCGATGCTGCCGTATTCGGCCTGAAGCCGGGTGACGTGAAGCTGCAGTCGCGCCTCGAGAAGCAGTCGGAAGGCCGCTGGACGCTCACCGACGACAAGGGTAACATCACCGAGTACTCGGCCGAGCATCCCTACACGATCAATTCCGAAGACCGCATGATCCTCGGTCAGGGCTCGCCGAAATACACGTGGGGCTTCAACAACCAGTTCCGCTGGAAGAATTTCGATCTGAACGTATTCATCACGGCCCGTTACGGCCAGATGTTCAACGGTGAGCTGCTCGGTTACTTCGGCTACGGCTCGAAGAACATGCCCGCGTTCTACAACTACTGGAGCGAGGAGAACCCGACCAACGATTTCCCGCGTCCCTATCTGTCGCGCTCGACGGACTTCTCGTCGCCGACCTCCAGCTTGAGCACGGTCAATGGTTCGTACTGGAAGATCAAGACGATCTCGCTGGGTTACACGCTGCCGAAGCGTCTCGCCGCCAAACTCAACATGAGCAAGTGCCGCGTCTATGCCACGGTCAGCAACCCGTTCATTCACGCGAAGAGCCACCTGCTGAAGGAGGTCGATCCCGAAACCGGTGCCAGCGATTCGTTCCCGCTCTACAAGCAGATCGTATTCGGTGTCAACCTGTCATTCTAACATCCATCCAAAAACGACATTCAGATGAAAAACATATTGAAAACAGCCTGTGCGGCTATCCTGCTCTCGGGTTCGCTCGTTTCGTGCGAGCTTGACGAGTGGAACCCTTCGACCGTCGATCTCGAGACCGCCTATAAATATCGCGACGGTTTCGAGAGCCTGGTCAACTACTGCTACGACGGTATGTACTATTTCTATGGTAAGATCGACGGTGTCGGCGCCATGGAGATGGGTACCGACCTGTGGGTCAGCGAGAGCTACGAATCGGGCTTCACGCTCTACAACAGCGGCATGACGACCGAGCTGGGTACCCTCAAAACGATTTGGAACGGTTTCTACGCTACGATCAACTACTGCAACACGGCGCTGCACTATGCTTCGTCGGTCGAGGGCTATGCCTCGCAGCAGGAGCTTGACGCCAAGCTGGCAGAGGTGCATTTCCTGCGCGGCTGGTCGAACTGGCACATCGTCGAGCAGTTCGGCGGCGTGGTGCTCCGCAAGGCCCCTTCGACGGTGACCGGTGCCGATAACACGCCGGTTCGTTCGTCGGAAGCCGAGTTCTACGATCAGATCATCGAGGACCTCGAGTTCGCCGCCAAGCATGCCCCCGTTTCGCAGGGTGCCGATCGCGGCCGCATTACGAAAAAGGCGGCCCTCGGCATGCTGGCGAAAGTTTACCTGCAGCGCACGCGTCTGAACGAGCCCGAGGCTGCCGAGTATGCCCGTCTGGCGCTCGAAAACGCCCGCGAACTCATCGACAACGCGTCGGCATACAACTGCGGTCTGTGGACCAGCACGGCCGATCAGTCGGGTTACGCACAGCTGTGGGCCGGCGGCAACAACAAGGGCAACAAGGAGTTCCTCTTCTTCGAGGCGATCGACGCCTACGATCAGAAGAACCCCGAAGGCAATAACCGCGGTCGCACGCGTCAGTTCTACGAGATGGACCTCAAGACGGTCGGTGCCGCCTGGGGTACGACGGAGAAGAACTGCGCATGGTACGGACGTGCCAACAACCGCGGTTTCAAACCGACGAAGTACCTGCTGACCGAGATCTTCAAACCGGTGAAGAATCCTGCCGACACCCGTTTCGACAACACCTTCTTCTCCGAATACTACAACTCGAAGTGGAGCGACCACACGATCACGCAGTCGATGGTCGACACCTACAAGAAGGATCAGTCGCTCGTAGGCCACGTCATCAAGAACACGGCCGGTACGTACAGCGTGGGCGAGGTGTATTACGGCGGTCGTCAGGTGCTGCTGCAGGCGGTCAATGCATCGGGCTGCGTCAATATGGTCGACGAGGACGGCGACGGCTACCTCGACGGTCTGTCGGTCTTCACGCCGAACTACACGATCGATGCGGCAACGAAGGCCAAGCTGCCGTTCCTGTGCGTCGATCCCTCGGATATGTTCGCCGCAGACGGCCGCTGGGTAACGGCATCCACGAGCGAGATGGGTTCCTACTACAAGGATTGCTATCCGTCGCTCAACAAGTTCTCGACGATCGAATGGATTCCCAACAACAACCAGTACTGGCTGGGCGATTATCCGATCCTGCGTCTGGGCGAGGTTTACCTGATTGCAGCCGAGGCCGCACTGCGCTACAACGGCGACAAGACGACGGCGCTGAAGTATGTGAAGCCGCTGCGTGACCGCGCCGCCGTTACGGGCCGTCAGAGCGAGTTGGCCGTGAGCGAGTCGGATATGACGCTCGATTTCATCCTGGCCGAGCGTGCCCGCGAGCTGGCCGGCGAGCAGACCCGCTGGTACGACCTGAAGCGTATGGGCAAACTGACGAAGAGCTATCTGGCCCAGACGAACCCGGATATTCTGAACTTCGACGAAACGAAGCATATAATTCGTCCGATTCCGCAGTCGTATCTCGATGCTATCGCCAACCCCGGCGAGTTCGGAAACAACGGCTATTAATATTTTTCGGTGCGCAGCCCTCTTGCGGGCTGTGCACGGAGCCTTCGGAGTTAAGTAAAAGAGGGCAGGGTTGCGACTTGTGGTCGCAACCCTTTTTTTGTCATGCGGAAGGCATCCGACGAATCGCAGATTTGAATTTCTGCTGCCTTCCGAACCGGAATCGGAAACTTTCCACGTTACGGGATCGTTAATTTTGTGTTACCTCTTCGTTAAGTTTTCCCGCAGGGTCGCCGAAAGCACGAATTTCGATTACCTTTGTGTCGCTTTGTGCGGATCACCGATCCGGAAAACAACCCGTTTATGAGTGAAATCTATACCGTTATCGTCGTCATTCTGGGCATCCTGGCCGTCTCGGGCCTCTTTGTCGGCGTGACCAACGACGCCGTGAACTTCCTGAACTCGGCCATCGGCTCGAAAGCCGCGTCAATGCGCACGATCCTCTCCGTGGCCTCGGTCGGCATCATCATCGGCGTCGTCACGTCGAGCGGCATGATGGAGGTGGCCCGCAGCGGCATGTTCAACCCCTCGCTCTTCACCTTCCATGAGGTGATGACGCTCTACCTCGGCGTCATGTTCGCCAACATCATCCTGCTCGACCTCTACAACTCGTGGGGCCTGCCGACCTCGACCACCGTATCGCTCATCTTCTGTCTGCTCGGCTCGGCCATCGCCGTCTCGATCTTCAAGATCTCGAACGACACCGCGCTGACGATCAGCTCGCTCGGCGATTTCATCAACACCTCCCGCGCGCTGGGTATCGTCTCGGCGATCCTCCTCTCGGTCGTCATCGCCTTCACCTGCGGCACGATCGTCATGTACATCTCGCGCGCCATCTTCTCGTTCCGCTACACGGCCATGCTGCGCCGCCTGGGCGCCTTCTGGTGCGGTGCCTCGCTCACGGCGATCGTCTATTTCGCCCTCTTCAAGGGGCTCAAGACCCTCCTCGCCGACCAGCCCGCCGTCGTCTGGACCAACGAGCACCTGCCCGCGGCGCTGGCCATCTGCTGGGCGGCCTGCTCGCTGCTGCTCTGGTTCATCCAGCTCTTCAAGGTCAACATCCTGCGCATCACGATCCTTTCGGGCACCTTCGCCCTGGCCCTCGCCTTCGCGGGCAACGACCTCGTGAACTTCATCGGCGTGCCCGTGGCGGGCTTCGACTCGTTCCGCATCGCCCGTGCCGCGGGCGACTCGGGGATGCTCATGGAGGCCCTCAACGAGAACATCCCCGCCAGCATGCCCATCCTGCTGCTGGCCGGCGTGCTGATGCTCGTGACGCTCTGGACCTCGAAAAAGGCGATGCACGTCTCCGAAACCGAGCTCAAACTCGCCTCGCAGGAGGACGAGTCGCCCCAGTACAACTCGTCGGTCTTCTCGCGCACGATCGTCCGCATGGCCGTACAGATTAACACGGCCGTCGACCGCGTCGTGCCCGAGTCGCTCCGCCGCCGCATCGAGCGCCGGTTCGAGTTCGAGGATATCGAGCACAGCGGCGCCCCGTTCGACATGATCCGCGCCACGGTCAACCTGACCACCTCGGCGCTGCTCATCGCCCTGGCCACGTCGCTCAAGCTCCCCCTCTCGACCACCTACGTCTGCTTCATGGTCGCCATGGGTTCGTCGCTCGCCGACCGCGCCTGGGGCCGCGAGAGCGCCGTCTACCGCATCTCGGGCGTGATGACCGTCGTCATGGGCTGGTTCGTCACCGCCTTCGGCGGCTTCCTGATCGCTTTCATCGTGGGGCTCGTGCTGATCTACGGCGGCACGATCGCCTTCGCCGTGGTGACGTTGCTCTGCGGCTATATGCTCATCCACAGCAACTTCATGAATAAGAAGGAGGAGACGCACGTATCGGTCGCCAGCGAGACGGCCGACGACGTGATCCGTTCGCTGCGCGACGAGGTGGAGCAGACGATGTCGCGCGTGACGAAGATCTACGACCGCACGCTGCTGGCCACCATGCGCGAGAACCGCAGCGAGCTGCAGGCGATGGTCAAGGAGGCGAACAACCTCTTCTACCACTCGCGTGACCGCAAATACACCCTCATGCCGACGCTCAAGAAGTTGCAGCACGTCGATATCTACGCGGCCCACTACTACGTGCAGGTGGTCGACTACCTGAACGAGGTGACCAAGGCGCTGCTGCACATCGCCCGCCCCGCCTTCGACCACATCGACAACAGCCACGAGGGTTTCTCGGCCGACGAGACGCGCGACCTCATGACGCTCAACGACGACGTGGAGGAGATCAACCGCCTCATCAACCACATGCTGCGCGAGGGCGACTTCACGGAGCTCGAGTCGGTGCTGGTACTGCGCGACGGCCTCTTCGAGCGCATTTCGGAGGCGATGCTGGCCGAGCTGTCGCGCATCAACGCCTCGAAGACCAACACGCGCGCCTCGATGCTCTACCTCACGATTCTCTCGGAGACGAAGAACATGGTGCTGCAGTCGCGCAACCTGCTCAAGTCGCAGGAGTACTTCCTCCGCCACCGCGAGCAGCCCGGCGGCAAGAAATGGATCAAATAGCACGGCCTGCGGCTTCGGCGAGGTATCGGCCGAAAGATGCACGGGCCTGCCGAGCGGTTTGCCGCGACGTCCGCGCGACGCGGCCGGACTTAAAGAACGCATAACGATTATGGATATCGCACTGACGAAACGCAAGGAGAACATTGCCGAATACATCCTTTACCTGTGGCAGCTGGAGGACCTGCTGCGGGCGCTGCAGTTCAGCCCCGAGGCGGTCTACACGACCCTCATCGCCCCCCGCAAGGAGCTCGACGAGCAGCAGAAATCGGCCTTTCTGATCTGGTATATGGATATCGCCAACCTGCTGCGGCAGGAGGGCAAGGAGGAGAAGGGGCATCTGGAACACACGCTGCACCTGATCCGCGACCTGCACGACCTGCATCTGCAGCTGCTCAAGCTGCCCCTCGGCGAGCACTACCGCACCACCTTCGCGCGGCTCGAACCCGAGATGCCGCGCCTGCGGGCCATCGTCGGCAACCCGGGGACGAGCGACACGGAGCTCTGCTTCCGTGCGCTCTACGCGGCGATGCTCTACCGCATCAAGGGCGAGGGCGGCCGCTCGGCCGTGACCGACACGATCGAATACGTCTCGCCCGTCGTCGCCGAGCTGGCGGCGCTGCACGGCAAGGTCGAGCGCGGCGAGGTGGACCTGTACAAGGAGAAATAAGCCTTCGGAATTC
>CAZVGH010000019.1:0-2852 GCA_964626515.1 uncultured Alistipes sp. | reverse complement strand
TCATCCCTCGGTCGCTTCGCCGCGGAAATTAGCCGTTTCGTGGCTCTTTTCTTGTTCCGTATCGAAAATTTACCGTACCTTTGTTCTCGGCGGCGATACGGAACCGCCCTTTTACTCCGTTTGATACAACGAAAAAGCCACATAACCATGAACACGAAACGCATTTTACTCGGATTGATCGCCCTGGCGGCTTCGACGGCCGCCCTCGCGCAATATCCCGCCATGACCTCCGAGGCGGGTCAGGCCTATCGCAAAATGATGGAGCGTGAACGCACCCTCTCGGAGAAGGCCTGGCAGCAGGCGCTCCCGATCGTGCGGAAAGAGGCCGAGGAGGGACGTCCCTACGTGCCCTGGGCCCGCCGACCCTATGATCTGGTGCGCGCGCAGATCCCCGCCTTCCCGGGTGCCGAGGGCGGCGGCATGTACACCCCCGGCGGCCGCGGCGGCAAGGTCATCACCGTGACCAACCTCAACGACCGCGGTCCGGGCTCGTTCCGCGAGGCGTGCGAGCAGGGCGGTGCGCGCATCATCGTCTTCAACGTGGCGGGCGTCATCCGCCTCGAGTCGCCGATCATCGTCCGCGCCCCCTACGTGACGATCGCCGGCCAGACCGCACCGGGCGACGGCGTCTGCATCGCGGGCGAGTCGTTCTGGGTCGACACGCACGACGTCATCATCCGCCACATGCGTTTCCGCCGCGGCGAGACGAAGGTCTGGCACCGCGACGACTCGTTCGGCGGCAACCCCGTGGGCAACATCATGATCGACCACTGCTCCTGCACGTGGGGTCTCGACGAAAACATCTCCTTCTACCGCCACATGTACAACCCCAGCGAGGGGCAGTACAAAGCGCCCGACGAGAAGCTGCCGACGGTGAATGTCACGATCCAGAACACGATCTCGGCCAAGGCGCTCGACACCTACAACCACGCCTTCGGCTCGACGCTCGGCGGCGAAAACGCCTCGTTCATGCGCAACCTGTGGGCCAGCAACAGCGGCCGCAACCCGTCGGTGGGCTGGAACGGCGTCTTCAACTTCGTCAACAACGTCGTCTTCAACTGGGTGCACCGCACGGTGGACGGCGGTGACTACACGGCGATGTTCAACATGATCAACAACTACTACAAGCCCGGCCCGGCCACGCCGACGACGGGTCCGATCAGCCACCGCATCCTCAAGCCCGAGTCGGGCCGCAGCAAGCTCAACTACAAGCAGTACGGCCGCGTCTACGCCGACGGCAACATCGTCGAGGGCTTCCCCGAGATCTCGGCCGACAACTGGAAGGGCGGCATCCAGATCGAGAGCCAGCCCGACACCGAGGGCTACACCGAGCAGATGCGCGCCTACGTTCCCTTCGAGATGCCCTACGTGCGGCTGATGTCGGCCGCCGCAGCCTACGACTACGTGCTGGCGAATGCCGGCGCCACGATCCCCTGCCGCGATGCGGTCGACCAGGCCATCGTCGAGGAGGTCCGCACGGGCGAGGCGGTCTACGACAAGAAGCTCGCCAAAGATCACCACGGCGACGTCTCGGGGCTCTCTCCCCGCTCGCGCGCCGAGGACGGTTCGTTCCGCTACCGCCGCATGGCGAAGGACTCCTACAAGCTGGGCATCATCACCGACGTGCTGCAGATGGGCGGCTACCCCGAATACAAGGGCGAGCCCTACATCGACACGGACAACGACGGCATGCCCGACGAGTGGGAGAAGGCCAACGGTCTCGATCCGAACGATCCGTCGGATGCCAACGGCGACTGCACGGGCGACGGCTACACGAACATCGAGAAATACATCAACGGCATCAGCACGAAGCACAAGATCGACTGGCGCGACCTGAACAACAACTACGACACGCTGGCCGCCAAAGGACGGCTGCAGTAGGCACCCGCCCGCTCCGCGTGCTGCGCCTGCGCGGGTAATGCCGAGGCGAGAAAAGGTGCGTGCAGCAAACCGATTTCAGAACCTATCTTTCATACCATGAAACGAATCCTTTTGAGCCTGCTCCTGCTGGCCGCGGTCGCGACGACCGCCGCAGCCGTGGAGCTGAAGAGCGAGGGGCGCGACGCCTCCTATGTGGAAACGATCGTGAAGCGTTCGCAGAAGATCGTCGACGGGCTGGGACTGACCGATGCCGCGACGGCCGAGGCGGTCCGCAACATCATCGCCAACCGCTATTTCGAACTGAACGACATCTATGAGGCGCGCGACCGCCGACTGGCCGCCGTCAAGGAGCAGGGGCTCGAGGGCGAAGCGAAGCGCGCCGCGACGGAGCTCGCTTCGTTCGAGGCCGACAGCAAGCTCTACCGCTCGCATTTCGCCTTCCCCGAGACGCTGGCGATCTACCTGACGCCCGCGCAGATCGAGGCGGTGAAGGACGGCATGACGTTCGGCGTGGTCGGAGTGACCTACACCGCGACGCTCGACATGATCCCGACGCTCACCGACGAGGAGAAGGTGCAGATCAAGGCCTGGCTCGTCGAGGCGCGCGAGCTGGCGATCGACGCCGAGAGCTCGAAGAAGAAGCACGACGTCTTCGGCAAATACAAGGGCCGCATCAACAACTACCTCGCACAGCGCGGCTACGACCTGACGGTCGAGCGCGCCGCATGGTACAAGCGCATCGAGGCCCGCAAGCAGGCCGAAGCGCAGCAGCGGTAACCGCACCGCGGTCCGCCGCCATCGACACAAACCCTCCCCGAATCCGGTTTCGAGTTCGGGGAGGTTTTTTATTTACGAGGCAGGTAGCAGGAATTCAAAATTCAAAATTCAAAATTAACGGACGGATAACGACCCTACGTCATTTTTCATTTGCGACGGCATAAGCCGTCGTGCAGCCCGCAGCCGCCCCCGGG
>CAZVGH010000018.1:15200-18841 GCA_964626515.1 uncultured Alistipes sp. | reverse complement strand
GACGCGCATGGTCGGGCTGGTGAAGAACCTGCAGACGGCCCTCGGCCAGCACATCGACGCCCTCGACTGGATGTCGGACGAGACGAAGGCCAAGGCGCAGGAGAAGCTGGCGACCTTCACGGTGAAGATCGGCTATCCCGACAAGTGGAAGGACTATTCGGCGCTCGCGATCGATCCGGCGCAGAGCTACTGGGCGAATATCAAGGCGGCTAACAGTTGGTATTCGGCCGACAACTTCGCCAAGCTGGGCAAACCCGTCGACCGCGACGAGTGGTTCATGTCGCCGCAGACGGTGAACGCCTACTACAACCCCACGACGAACGAGATCTGCTTCCCCGCCGCCATTCTCCAGCCGCCTTTCTTCAACCCGACGGCCGACGATGCGGTGAACTACGGTGCGATCGGCGTCGTGATCGGCCACGAGATGACGCACGGCTTCGACGATCAGGGCCGCAACTTCGACAAGGAGGGTAACATGAACAACTGGTGGACCGAGGCCGACGCCGAGGCCTTCAAGGCCAAGACGGCGGTGCTCGTCAAGCAGTTCGACGCCATCGAGGTGCTTCCCGCCAAGGGCGACCAGCCTGCGGTCTACGCCAACGGCGCCCTTTCGCTGGGTGAGAACATCGCCGACCAGGGCGGTCTGCGCGTCGCCTGGACGGCTCTGCACAACGCTCTCGGCGAGACCGATCCCGCGCCGATCGACGGCTTCACGACGGCCCAGCGTTTCTACCTGGCCTATGCCGCCCTGTGGGGACAGAACATCCGCGACGAGGAGGTGGCCCGTCTGACGAAGATCGACGTGCACTCGCTCGGCAAGAACCGCGTGAACGCCACGCTGCGGAACCTGCAGTCGTTCTACGACGCCTTCGGCATCACGGACGGCGCGATGTTCCTGCCCGAGGAGGAGCGCGTGGTGATCTGGTAACGGATCCCCGGTAGCGAAAACGGCTTCGGCGGAGTCTCTCGAAAAGAGGGATTCCGCCGAAGTTTTTTTTTGGAAGGCGCGGGACGCTCGGTGTGCAGCCGGGGAGCAGGCCGGGAGTAGGCGGCGGGCGGGCCTCAGAGCAGCGGCGAGAAGAGACGCAGCAGCGACTCCGAGAAGCGGCGCAGCCGTCCGCGGCGGAACCATTCGGCGGGCTGCGGCGTGCGGCTTTGCGCCAGATCGCGTTCGAAGAGACGGGCGAGGCGGGCGACGAGCGGCGCATCGTAGACGAAGGCGCTCACCTCGAAGTTGTGTTCGAAGCTGCGGAAATCCATGTTGGCCGAGCCGATGACGGCCAGCTCGTCGTCGATGAGCAGCAGCTTGGCGTGGAGAAATCCCGCCGTGTAGAAGCAGACCCGCACTCCCGCGCGCATCATGTCGTCGAGGTAGGAGTGGACGGCCAGCTCGACCACCTTCGAGTCGGAGCGGAGCGGCAGTAGCAGCCGCACGTCGATTCCCGCCAGCGCAGCGGTCTGGAGGGCGTTGTTGAGCGCCTCGTTGGGGAGGTAGTAGGGGGTCTCGATCCAGATGCGGCGCTGTGCGCGGCTCACGGCGAGGCAGGTCGCCTGCAGCAGCGTCCGCCACTTGCCGAACGGGCCGCTCGGGAGGATCTGGAGGATGTTCGGCACGTCGCGCTCGCACGGCGGGTAGTAGGCGGCGCCGGCAAGGCGGCAGCGCGTGGTGGCGTACCAGTCGTTCAGGAAGACCGCCTGCAGCCCCGCGACCCCGCCGCCCTCGATGCGGTAGTGGGTGTCGCGCCACGGACCCAGCTCGTTGCCGTAGAGGTAGCGGTCGGCGATGTTCATGCCGCCGAGGAAGCCCACGCAGCCGTCGACGACGACGATCTTGCGGTGGTTGCGGTAGTTGACCTTGCTCGTGAAGCGCGGGAACTGCACGTGGAGGAAGGGGCGCACCTCGATCCCCTCGCGGCGCATCGTTTCGAAGAACTCCTTGCCGACGCTGCGCGACCCCACGTCGTCGTAGAGGATGCGCACCTCGACCCCTTCGCGGGCTTTGCGGATCAGTGCGTCGCGCAGCCGGCGGCCCGTGCGGTCCTCCTCGATGATGTAGTATTGCAGGTGAATGTGGTGGCGCGCTGCGGCCACGGCCTGCAGCAGGGCGCTCATCTTCGAACAGCCGTCGGGATAGACCTCGAAGCGGCTGCCGTAGAGCGGCACGGCGAAGGCGGTCGCCGAGAGGAGCCGTTCGAGCGGACGGAAGGGTTCGGGGGGCTGCGGGCGGTCGCTGCGCGCCTCGGCACCGAGGCGGGCGTCGAGCTGCTTGCGGGTGCGGCGCGAGATGTTGCGGCGCTTCGAGAGGTTCTGGCCGAAGAAGAAGTAGAAGAAGAGCCCGACGACGGGGGCCAGTACCAGCACGATGAGCCACGGCATGCTCTTCAGCGGGTTGCGGTTCTCGGAGATGATGACCGCAATGATCCCCACGATTGTGAGCGTGTAGAGCGTCAGCAGCAGGTATGATACGAATCCCGTCATGGCAGGGTGGGGCATGACCTTCGCGGCCGCCCGCGGCGTCTGCCGCCGCGGGTACGGCGCCCGTCGGCCGTTATTCGGCGGCGGGCTGCGGGAAGGAGATCGTGTAGAGCAGGTGTTCGAGGCCGTGCATCAGGTTGCGCTTGTGGGGCGGCAGCTTCGGTGCGTAAACGTAGGCGTCGAAGGTGAAGACGTAGCCCGTCGCCGTGTCGACGGTCGAGTAGCTGACGAAGGGACCGCCCATGAAGTCGTTCTCGACATCCCAGAAGCCGCGCAGCTCGACCCACAGACGTCCTTCGAGGCGGAACATGCGCGCCTCGGGCGGGAAGACGGGCGAGGTGATCATGTAGCTGCCGTCGGAGGGACCCGGGATGCGGGCGGCGAAGCGGCTGCGGGCCGCTATGAGCGCCTCGGGGGTGAGCGCCTTCGCGCCGGCGGGGTAGGCGTAGACTATGAAACCCTGGCTGGCCGTGGGGTATTCGTAGCGGGCCCAGACGAAGTCGGGTTCGTCGGCCGCCAGCTGGTAGCCCGTCGGGACGTGCATCTCGACGCCGAAACGCTCCTTCACAGCTCGCTCGACGCCCGGGGCGCCGAACTGGCGGGCGTAGGCCGTGGCGCGGTCGCGCTCGGCCTGCTTGAGCACCTGCACCAGCTTGTCGCCGTTCTCGGCGAGGTAGTCGGCGAGCGCCGCCTCGGTGGGAGCCTGCAGCGTCAGGACGATCTGCGGACGGGCCGTGACGTCGTAGGCGACGCCCGTCGCGGCCTCCTTCACCGCGGGATCGACGAGTACCTTGAGGATGTTGCGGTGGTCGACGACGAGGTTCGTGAAGCCGTCGGGCGTCACGCGCAGCACGTCGAACTCGGGTTCGGTCTGGGGCAGGTAGGGGATCGGAGCCGTGAGCAGCGACCGCAGCGTGTCGCCCACGGCGCCTGTCCAGAGGGGCTGGTTGATGACGACGATCAACTCGTAGGGACGGCCCTGCGCTGTCTTCAGGTGCGACCCCGAGAGGGTGCGGAAGGCTTTGCAGCCCGACAGCAGCAGCGCCGCGGCGCAGAGGATCGAGAGGATTCGGAGGTGTTTCATGGCATGCGGTGATAAGATGATGGAGCAAATATAGCCAAAGCGGCCGAAAAAAACAAATATATTCTTAAAATTTAGTAGTTGC
>CAZVGH010000018.1:0-15100 GCA_964626515.1 uncultured Alistipes sp. | reverse complement strand
GCCGGTGAAGCAACCGGTGCGGCGGCCGGCCCGGCGCCTTGCGGCAAAAGCTGTGCCGACCCTGCGCGCGGAGGCCCCTCGGCCGCGGGACGGGCAGTTCCGCATGCGCCGCCCGGCTTTGAAATCTCGGAAAGATTCGCTATATTTGTCCTTCCCGTCCGCCGCCGTCGGTGCGGACGATGCAATGCAACGCCTTATGTTTTTGGAAAATGCCAACCGTAAAGGGTGGATCGAGGTGGTCTGCGGCTCGATGTTCTCGGGCAAGACCGAAGAGCTCATCCGCCGTCTGAAACGCGCCCAGTTCGCCCATCTGCGCGTCGAAATCTTCAAGCCGAAGATCGACGTCCGCTATTCGGAAGCGGAAGTGGTCTCGCACGACGCCAACGCCATCCGCTCGACCCCCGTCGAGTCGCCGCAGAACATCCTGCTCATGGCCTCCGACGTGGATGTCGTGGGCATCGACGAGGCGCAGTTTTTCGACAGCAGCCTGGTCGACGTCTGCCGCCGTCTGGCCGACAGCGGCATCCGCGTGATCGTCGCGGGGCTCGACATGGATTATACGGGCAAACCCTTCGGGCCGATGCCCGCGCTGATGGCGACGGCCGAGTACGTGACGAAGGTCCATGCGATCTGCGTCCGCTGCGGCAACCTTGCCCACCACTCGCACCGCCTCACGAGCGACGACAAGCAGGTGCTGCTCGGAGCGCAGGACAGCTACGAGCCGATCTGCCGCCACTGCTTCAACGAACTGCGCGCGGCTGGGCAGGGCGAGAAATAGAGTTGGCGAAACGCCGCCTCGGCGACAAAAAACGGGGGCTGCCTGCTGTGCGAAGCGGGCGGCCCCCGGTCTGTCTGGCCGGTGGCCGGATCAGCGGCCGAAGAGGGGCAGCAGTTCGTAGAGGGCGATCAGCAGACCGATGACGGTCATGGCAATCGACCACCCCTTGATGAGATCCGCGTTGCGGAGGCTGCGGCTGATGTTGCGGAAAATGTCGCTTTTGACGCGCGCGACGTGCTTGTCGTGCTGGTGCAAATCCTTGATGACGATCTCGAGGTCTTTGGCGAAGTCGGCCAGCAGCCGGATCTGTATCTTCTCCAGGGCCGGATATGAGGTGCGGTTGAGCTCGCTCCGCTTCTGCTGTTCGTGCAGCCGGATCTGTTCGAGCAGGGCGCGAGGGAACTTGACGATCGAGTCGTCGTCGGCCGACGTGCGGGACCGCTTTGCGCCCGCTTTCGGTCTCGTTTCTTCGATCTGTTCCGCTCCGTCGTCCGTCGGGAGGATGATCCGACGCTCGAGCGTCGGCAGATAGTTGTAGTAGGGATAACCGACGAGCCGTTTCGAGTAGGCGCCCAGGCGGACGATGTTGCAGCGGCGGCACTCGTCCGACGAGGAGATGAAATGCAGGCGGATGTAGCGGATGGCGAGGGGACGGTCGAGGTGGAAGACCTGCCAGCCGTTGTAGCTCTCGCGCAGCGTGTCGTAGAGCACCCGCCAGCGGACCGTGCCCCCGTCGGCGGGGACGAGCTCGCCCGCCTCGTTGCAGATGAGATCCCCTTCGAAATCGGAGACGAGCAGGCGGTAGCGGATGGCCACGTCGCAGGCCTCGCGTTTGTCGCAGCCGCGGTTGTCCCAAAGCAGGAACTGGATCGTCTGTACGGGGTGGAGTGTCTGCGCTTCGGGGTTGTTCTGGCGAATGTCGAAGGTGAGCGTGTTGGGGGCGATGACGGTCGTGCAGCCGCTGAATTCGGAGTAGTTGAGCGTGTAGCACCCCTGTTTGTCGACGAGGGGCGAGGTGACGATCTTCGGCGAGAGGACCCGTCGGCACTGCCATGCCTCAGGACACTCCTTGCAGCGGATGATGTCGACGCGGTCGTCGTACTGCTCCTCGTTGTAGGAACGGCCGCAGCCGTAGGGGTGCTCTGCGGGCCACCGGCGCGGACAGGGCTGCTCGAGGACGAGCAGCGGCAGTCCCCGGTCGTCGCATTCGGCAAGCATGAGGTTGCGGTTGTAGTCCGCGCAGCGGCTTTTCCCGGTTCCGCAGCGCAATTCGCAGACGGCGTTGTTGAATTCGGCACCGGACTGGTGCGGACAGAAGGCGGTCGGTTGTTTCATGGCGGGGTTACGGCAGGAAGCGGGTGATTAAAAGGCGTACGAGGTAGGGGAATATCATGGCGAAGACGGAGTAGACGAGGGCCTGAATATCCTTGCGGTTGCCGTCCGTCAGACGGGTGTTGACTGGATCGAGGACGACGCGCTCCATGTTCTTGGGGTCCCGTTCGACGATCGAAATGTCGTCGGCGATGCTGGCGAGGATCTGGTAGATGTTGCGCCAATCGAGTTCGACCGTGTCGTTTTCGTTCGGCGAGTGATAGGCTTCGACTTTCTTCGAGATCGTGGTGTTGATTCCTTCGAGATAGCGTCGCTCGATGCGGAGCACCATGCCGCGCGGGCGGGAGCCCCGTTCCTCGCGTTCTTCGGCCGGGAAGCCTTCCTGCAGTTGTTCGATGCGTTCGAGGAACCGTTTTTCGCGGTCGGCGATCAGCTGGATGAAGTTCATCGTGTCGTAGATGCGCTTCGAAAGGGGGAATCCGTCGCCGACTTCGACCGGGAGATGTTTCCGGTCGACCCGCACGTAGCGCGAAAACCTGCAGGGATCGATCGGCTGCATGCGGCCGTCGGGTGTGGGAACGCATGCCTCGGTGTGCAGATGGTGCAGCAGACGGTCGTAGTCGACCGAATCGCCCGCGGCGGCGGAGTAGGCGCGCAGGCGGACGATGTGGAACCCGCTGTTCTTGCGGCCGGCCACGCAGTGTACGCGCAGGTAGCGGATGCCGTGCAACCCTTTCGGGATATGGACGAACTGCCAGTTGCGGCAGGGGTCGCCCGTACGGTCGCAGAGGATCTGCCACTCCCATTTGTCTTTGTCGACGGTGCGCGACGCGAAGTCCCCGGCTGCCAAGAGGCGGTAGTGGTAGAGGCGTTCGGCGCCCGGCCCGCCGTGATTGTTGTCGACGATCGGGTCGAAGAGCAGGAAAGCGATCAGCCCGATGTCGTGTGCGGTGCCGAGGTCGACGGTCAGACAGGCGGGCGTGTGGACGCCGCAGTAGCCCGACTTGCCGTCGTAGCCGTCGAAACGGGGCATCGTGAGCTGTTCGTAGTGGTTGCAGAGTTCGAGAACGGGTTTTTCGGCAGCCAGGTCGCGGAATTCGGCGGCGGGCAGGTCGCAGAACTTCGTCAGATCGATCTCCTGGCGGCGGGTCGCCGCCTTGTGGTCGAAGGCGGGACGGGGGCGGGTCGGCGTATCCATGGGTCGGTGTTCGGTTTCGTAGGGATCGGGGCATTCGGTTGTCGGGGCGGTCAGACCTCGACGATCCCCGTGCGGATGGCGTAGACGACCAGCGCGGCGGTGTTCTTGCAGCCGGTCTTCTCGAGGATGTTGGCGCGGTGTTTGTCGACGGTGCGCTTCGAGATGAAGAGCTCGTCGGCGATCTCCTGGTTCGATAGGCCGCGGCAGATCGCCACGAGGATCTCGCGCTCGCGTGTCGAGAGGGCCTCGTCGTCGTCGGCCGTGCGGGTGTGCATGTGGCGCGTGATCGACTCCATGAGGTGGGGCGAGAAGTAGTTGCCGCCGCCCATGACCGTCTCGACCGCCTCGAACACCTCGTCGATGGCCGAATCCTTGAGCAGGAAGCCGCGTGCGCCGGCCTTCACCATGCGCGAATAGTAGCTCTCCTCGCCGAACATCGAGAGGGTGATGATGCGCAGGTCGGGGCGTCGGGCGAGGGCCTGCTCGGTGGTGCGGGCGCCGTCGATGCCGGGCAGAGCGAAGTCCATGAAGACGAGGTCGGCGTCGATCCCCTGCAGCATCTCCAGAAACTCCTCGCCGCTCGAGGCCTCGGCGACGATGTGCCGCTCGCCGGCCTGCTCGAGCAGGCCGCGCAGACCGGTGCGGAAGAGAGCGTGGTCGTCGACCAGTGCGATGCGGACGGGGTTCATGGCGGAGTGTTCGGGTTTTCAACGGGTGTGTCAAGCGCGCCGGCCGCGGCGGGAGCGTTTGGCGGGCTGCTCGCCGTGCAGGGCGATGCGCACCGCGGCGTGCATGCCGGCGCCCTTCTTCGAGACGATCTCGCAGGTGCCGCCCAGCGACCCCACGCGCGAGGAGATGTTCGAGAGCCCCATGCCGCAGTCGATCATCGCCTGCGGGTCGAAGCCGCGGCCGTCGTCGGCGTAGTCGAGCAGGAGGGCCTCCCCGGCAAGCGTGAGCGAGAGGGTGATCGTGCGGCAGTCGGCGTGCTTGAGCGAGTTGTTGATCAGCTCGCAGATCACGCGGTAGAGAATCACCTCGATATCCGTGTCGAAGCGCTCGGTGCGCAGGTTGGTCTGGTAGCGGATGGCCACGCGGTGCATGGCGGCGCTCTTGTCGATGAAGTTCTGCACGCCGCGCGCCAGCCCGAAGTCGTTCAGCACGTGGGGCGAGAGGTTGTTCGAGATCTCGCGCAGCGAGCGGATCGCCTCGTCGATGACGTAGGTCGTGTTGGCGAGCAGTTCGCGGCGGGATGCCTCGTGTTCGTCGCGCGCGAGGGCCGAGAGCGACATTTTGGCCGACGAGAGCAGCGGCCCCAGCCCGTCGTGGAGCTCCTTCGAGAAGCTCGACCGCGCCTTCTCCTCGGTGCGCAGCACGGCCGTCAGGATGCGGCGGTTCCAGAGCTGGCGCTGGTGGTTGAGGCGATCGATGTACTTGAAGAGCTTGCGGGCGTACATGACGCCGATCGAGAGACAGATCGAGATGACGACCCCGAGGTCGGCGAAGCAGTAGCGCGGCACGGCGTGCCCCGAAAAGACGAGCAGCTGGATGATGCGCTCGACCGAGAGCAGCGAGAAGCCGATGATGAAGAGGATCCAGACCGAATTGTACTTGGTCGCGCGCACGAGCTTCAGGGCGCAGACCGTGGCGATCGACTGGACGATGACGGCGATGACGAGCAGAATTTTCAGCAGCATGTTTCCCGGACGTTACTGTCAGACAAATGTAGGTAAAAAATTGGGGATTTCCGAAAATATCCACTATTTTTGCATCATTCGGCCCCTCGGGTCGTCGCAATCACGCAAACGATACGCCATGAAAGAGGACAAGCGGCTCAAACGCAAGGTGCGCAATTCATACATCGTCTCGACCGTCAGCACGGCCCTCGTGCTGTTTCTGCTGGGATCGGTGGGTTATCTGATGCTGGCCGCGAACCGGCTGGCCGACACGCTGCAGCGCAGCATCGTGGTGTCGGTCGAGCTGCGGCGCGACTGCCAGCCCGAGCAGCGCGACGCGGTGGCCGAACGGCTGGCCGAGGAGCCGCTCGTCGCTTCGATCTGCTACCTCTCGAAGGAGGAGAAGGCCGGCGATGAGGAGTTCCGGCGCATGTTCGGAAGCAGCTTCGAGGAGATTCTGGGCGACAACCCGCTGCTCGACTCGTTCGAGGCGACCCTCACGGCCGCCTCGGAGGACCGCGCCGCGGTCGACCGCTTCGTCGCCGACGTCGGGCGCATGGCGGGGGTCGACAATGCCTCGTATCCGCAGGCGGTGGCCGAACGGCTTCACCACACGGTGGGGCGCATCCGCCTCGTGCTGCTGCTCTTCGGCGGGGCGCTGCTCGTCGTGTCGCTCCTGCTGCTCAACAATACGGTGCGGCTGGCGATCTACTCGAAGCGCTATATCATCAATACGATGAAGCTCGTCGGCGCCACGAAATGGTTCATCATGCGCCCCTTCCTCGCGAGCAGCGTCTCGCAGGGGATTCTGGCGGGGCTGCTGGCCGCGCTGCTCTTCGTCCCGGCCGTCTACGGGCTGGGCGAGGCCGTGCCCGAGATCACGACGCTGGCCGATTTCGAAGGGACGGCCCTCGTGCTCGGCGCGACGGTGGCGACGGGCATCGTGCTGTCGATGCTCTTCACGGCGCTGGCCGTCAACAAATTCGTCAACATCAAGTCGAACAAAATACACCTCTACTGATTATGAAACCGATGCGCAAGCAAGAGGCGGAGCCCGCCGCACCCGAGAATCCGCGCCTGCCGCTCACGCGGCGCAACTACCTCATCCTGCTCGCCGGTGTCGGCGTGATCCTGCTCGGCATGCTTCTCATGGCGGGGGGTGGCAGCACGTCGCCCGATACGTTCGACGCCTCGGTCTTCTCGTGGCGCCGCATCACGCTCGCCCCGATCCTCGTCGTGGGCGGCTTCGCGGTAGAGATCTACGGATTGATGAAGCGGTTCTGACGACCGCTTTTTTCGTATTGCCAACAAACACACCCTTCATACCCATGCTTAAACGATTGATCGGGGCCGCGGCCGTGCTGCTGGCGGCCTGCACCGCGCAAACCCCTCCGCAGCAGCTTCGCCTGCGCTACGACGAACCCGCTGCACGGTGGGTCGAGGCGCTGCCGCTCGGCAACGGCCGGCTGGGCGCCATGGTCTACGGCGATCCGCTGCACGACGAGATCCAGCTCAACGAGGAGACCGTCTGGGGCGGCTCTCCCCACAACAACGTCAACCCGTATGACGCCGCGGGACTCGACTCGATCCGCCGCCTCATCTTCGAGGGGCGCAACGAGGAGGCGCAGGAGCTCTGCGGCCGCTACATCACCGCCCGCGGGGTGAACGGCTCGAAGGGTGTCTACGGAATGCCTTACCAGACGGTCGGCTCGCTGCGGCTCGACTTCGACCTCGCGGCGCCCTGGAGCGGCTACGAACGCTCGCTCGATCTGGGGCGGGCCGTCGCCGAGACCCGTTTCGAGGCGGGCGGCGTGACCTACACGCGCGAGGCCTTCACCTCGCTGACCGACGGGCTGCTGATCGTGCGGCTCACCGCCTCCGAGCCGGGCGCCCTCTCCTTCGCGGCGCACTATACGACCCCCTACACCGAGGAGGTGGCCCGCACGGCCGCCGACGGCGTGCTGCGGCTCGACGGCAAGGCCGATGACCACGAGGGAATCGAAGGCAAGGTTCGCTTCACGGCCCTCACGCGCGTAGTGCCCGAAGGGGGCACGCTGCGTTGCGAGGCCGACACGCTCGTGCGCGTTGCGGGGGCCGACCGCGTGACGCTCTACGTCTCGATCGGCACCAACTTCGTCAACTACCGGGATGTGTCGGGCGACCCGCTCGCCGCGGCCGAGGCGCCGCTGGCCGCCGCGCCGCGCGACTACGACCGTGCGCTGCAGGCCCATGTGCGCCGCTACCGCGAGCAGTTCGACCGCGTGCGGATCGATCTGGGCCGCACGCCGCAGGCCGACAAGACGACCGACGTCCGCGTGGCGGAGTTCGCCGCGGCGGACGATCCGCAGCTCGCGGCGCTCTACTTCCAGTTCGGCCGCTACCTGCTCATCAGCTCGTCGCAGCCCGGCGGACAGGCGGCCAACCTGCAGGGCATTTGGAACTACCGCCGCCGCGCACCGTGGGACGGCAAGTACACGACCAACATCAACCTCGAGATGAACTACTGGCCCGTCGAGGTGACGGCGCTCGGCGAGTGCCACGAACCGATGCTGCGGCTCGTGCGCGAGTGCGCCGAGGCGGGCCGCGCGAGCGCCGCCATGTACGGCTGCCGCGGCTGGACGCTCCACCACAATACGGATATCTGGCGTTCGACGGGTTCCGTGGACGGCCCCTCCTACGGCATCTGGCCCACCTGCAACGCCTGGTTCTGCCAGGATCTGTGGGACCGCTACCTCGTGACGGGCGACCGCGACTACCTGGACGGAATCTATCCGCTGCTGCGCGACGCCGCACGCTTCTATTTCGACTTCCTCGTCCGCGATCCCCGCACGGGGGCGCTGGTCGTCTCGCCGTCGTTTTCGCCCGAGAACCGTCCCGCCCTCGAGGGGCGCAGCGCCTTCTCGGTGGTCGCCGGCACGACGATGGACAATACGATGGTCGCCGACCTGCTCCGCAACACGGCCGAGGCGGCGCGCACCGTGGGGGATGCCCCGTCGTTCGTCGATTCGCTGCTGCGCACGGCCGACGCCCTGCCGCCGATGCGCATCGGCCGCTACGGCCAGCTGCAGGAGTGGGCCGAGGACTGGGATTCGCCGACGGACCGCCACCGCCACATCTCGCACCTGTGGGGGCTCTTCCCCGGGCGTGCGATCACCTGCTACACGCCGCAGCTCCTCTCGGCGGCCCGCCGCACGCTCGAACAGCGCGGCGACCACTCGACGGGCTGGTCGATGGGCTGGAAGGTCTGCTGCTGGGCCCGTCTGCTGGACGGCAACCGCGCCTACAAGCTGATCGCCGAGCAGCTGACCCCCACGACGGCCGAGACGGGGCAGGCCGGAGGCACCTATCCGAACCTCTTCGATGCGCACCCGCCCTTCCAGATCGACGGCAACTTCGGCTGCACGGCGGGCATCGCCGAGCTCTTCGTGCAGAGCCATGCGGGAGCCGTGCACCTGCTGCCGGCACTGCCCGACCGCTGGACCGAGGGCTCGGTCGAGGGGCTGCGCTGCCGCGGCGGCTTCGTGCTGGAGCGGCTGACGTGGCGCGACGGCCGCCTCGAGGAGGCGGTGATCCGCTCGACAAAGGGCGGGGCGCTGCGTCTGCGTTCCGCCGTGCCGATCGAGGGGCTCGAGGCCGCGGATCCGGCCTGCGTGACCGAAAACCCGCTGCTGCGTCCGCAGACGCTGCCCGCGACGGAGGTCTCGGCGGAGGCTCCCGCAGCCGATTTCGAGCTGCCCGCGTGGTTCGAGTATGAGATCGGAACGAAGGCCGGCGGCCGCTATACGTTCCGCGCCGCCGCGCGGTAGAAGCGCCGAAAATAGCTGTTGAAAAACAACCGAACGGCCCGCGGAGCGATCCTCCGCGGGCCGTTTTTCGTCCGTTTTATTTGCATGCGGGCGATTGCCGCCGTATCTTTGCCGAAAACGTCCGTTATGACCGCACTGTTCGAAGAGGTAATTTTCGGCCCCGTCCGTTCGCGACGCCTGGGCCTTTCGCTGGGGGTCAACCTCCTGCCCGCGCATGCCAAGCTCTGCACGTTCGACTGCATCTACTGCGAATGCGGCTGGAATGCCGAACGGCGGGGCGACCGCCGCTTCAACGACCGCGGAACGGTCCGCACGCGGCTCGGGGAGGTGCTGGCGGAGATGGTCGCCGCGGGGACGCCGCCCGACGTCATCACTTTCGCGGGCAACGGCGAGCCGACGATGCACCCCGATTTCGAGGGGGTGATCGACGATACGATCGCGCTGCGCGACCGCCTCTGCCCGTCGGCGAAGATCTCCGTGCTCTCGAACGCCACGCAGCTGCATCGCGAGGAGGTGTGCCGGGCGCTCGACCGGGTCGACAACAACATCTTGAAGCTCGACTCGGCCTTCGACGCGACGGTGCGGCGGCTCAACTTGCCGCAGCAGCCCTCCTATACGGTGGCCGGGACCGTCGAACGGCTGCGGCGCTTCTCGGGGCGCTTCATCCTGCAGACGATGTTCTTGCGCGGCACGTACGAGGGGGCGGCGGTAGACAACACGACCGACGAGGAGGTGCGGGCCTGGCTGCAGGTGGTCGCCGAACTGCGGCCGCGGCAGGTGATGGTCTACTCGCTCGACCGCGACACGCCGTGTCCGACCCTGGAGCGGGTGCCGCGCGAGGAACTGCAACGCATCGCCGCGCAGGTCGAGGCGCTGGGAATCGCCTGCTCGGTCGCCTGACGGCCGGGTGCCGCGCGCCGTCAGACGGTCGCGCCGCCGCCGTGCAGCGGATCCTCGGGGGCGAGGCGGGCGGCATCGGCGTCGGGCTGGTCGATGAAGAGCAACTGCGAGGTGGCGTAGCCGCGGCGGCGGGCCAGCTGCAGGATGCGGTTGGTCGTCTCGACGTCGAGGTGCGGCGTGCGTGAGAGGATCCAGAGGTATTTGGGCGACCGGCTGCCGACGAGCAGCCATTCGTAGTCGTCGCCCCGTTCCAGAATGTTGTAATCCGAATAGAAGAACCAGAAGAAGGAGACCCGCAGCCGGCCGGGTGTCCGCGTCGTGCGCGCCTTGCCGTGTGCCGAGGCACGGCGCCCCGTGCGGTCGTCGACGCCGCGGTTTTCGACCGTGATGCGGCCGTCGGGCAGGAGCGTGTAGTCGGTCTCGACCGCCTCGAGATTGCGCTCGAAGCGGTGGTCGAAGCGGGCGATCTCGTACCAGCGGCCGAAGAACCGGTCGAGGTCGAGCGACGGAACGGTGGTGCGGTCGATGCAGTCGGCCGCGGGGGCGCAGAGCACGCAGAAGAGCAGCGCCGCAAGCAGAAGAGACAGGATAACGATTTTCATGGCGGGCCGTTCGTTGCACGGATCGTGCCAGCCGTCGCCCCGCCGCGGCCCGAACGGCGCAGAAAGGCTGCGGTCCGCGCGGCGCTTCGGGGCCTCCCTGCGCGGCGGCATGGAGGGTTTCGGGGTGTGCCGATGCTCAATTGCCGATCCGGCGATTTCCCCGTTTCGTTTTTTTGTCGTATCTTTGCATAAATCAACCTGAATCCCGATAAAGATGTTTAAGAAACTAACCGCTTTCCTCCTGCTGCTGGCCCCTCTCGCGCTTTGCGCGCAGATCCGCAGTGGCAACCAGGTCCTCTATGCCACCCCTGACGGCTCCCTGCGCGTTCAGGTCTGCAGCGAGCGGATCATCCGCATTACCAAGAGCGCCACGGACGAATTCGTCAAGGACGAGCCGTGGATGGTCATCCGCTATGAGTTCGACCCGGTGGATTTCACCGTGGACGGCAACACCCTCACGACCGCGGCGCTCCGTCTGGAACTGGACGGCGGTCTGGTCACGGTCCGCGACAAGGCGGGCCGCATGCTTTATCGGGAGACGGTCTCGACGCTCGGCGGGACGCCCGGCAACGAGTGCGTCCTGCAGGCCGACGAACACTTCTTCGGTTTCGGCGAGCGGATGGAGTCGCTGGACCAGCGGGGACGGCAGATCCATCTGAATGTGGAGCTGGGCCGCGGTCCGCGCCCCGCCGTCGGCGGCAAGGACATCCTGCGCGCCAACTACTGCCCGGTGCCGTTCTTTATGAGCACGCGCGGTTATGCCCTCTTCTTCCACACCGCGGCCAAAACCGACTGGGACATGGGCTGGACGCGCAGCGACCGTTACAGCTACCGGGCTTCCGGCGGCGCCCTCGATTACTACGTGCTGGTCGGCGAGACGCCGGAGCAGCTGCTCCGGGGCTATCAGAGCCTGACGGGCGTCTCTCCGATGATGCCGCGGGCCGCCTTCGGCCTGCACCTCGGCTCCTACAGCGGCGGTACCTGGCACCACGAGACCGAGGCGAGCCAGGAGTATAACGTCGCCCTCGCGAAGCGGATGCGCGACGAGCGGATCCCCTTCGACTTGCTGTGGCTGGACTCCACGTGGCGTTATTTCAACAGCAAATTCGGCAACGGCGGCTGCACCTTCGAATTCCAGCGGCAGTTCGACGACCCGCAGGCGATGGTGGACGGCATCTACGGCCAGCACGTCGCGATGTTCGGCCTGCACATCCGTTCCATTCTCGACAACGGCCTGCATAACAGCCTGTTGGACGATGCCCTGAAGGCCGGCGTCACGATCCCGGGTGCCCAGCACAGCGGCATCATCAACTTCTTCGACCCCAAGGCGGTCGACTGGTGGTGGGAGAACGCCGTGATGCGCATCGCGAAGCTGGGCGTACGGTTCGTCAAGACCGACGTGGGCAGCGCCCTGCGTTTCGAGGAGGGCTTCACGCCGCAGGGCGATTTCTCGGCGGACGAGCTGCACAATCTTTTCCCGATCGCTTATGCCAAGGCGCCCTTCGAGCGTTTCGCCGACTATTACGGCCGCCGCGGCTTCGACCACACCCGCGAGGGCTATGCGGGCATCCAGCGCTACCCCTTCATCTGGGCGGGCGACTGGGGCACCGAGTGGCAGTGGTTCGAGCCGGTCATCCGGGCCGGACTCAACATCGGCCTCTCGGGCGTCGGCTACTGGAGCCACTGCATGGGCGGCTTCGAACAGTACTCCGACTACGACACCGACCTCTGGCTGCGCTGGTGCCAGTTCGGTATGTTCAGCCCCGTGGCGCTGCTCTTCGGTATGGACCACCCGCGCTACCACGAGCCCTGGACCTACGGCAGCGAGGCGCAGCGCATCTTCACGCAGTATGACGAGATGCGCTACGAACTGCTCCCGTACAACTACAGCAACGCCTGGCGGATGTACAACACCAGCCGCCCGCTGATGGCGCCGCTGCTGTACGACTGGTTCGACGATGCGCTGACCTACAATATCTCCGACCAGTTCATGTTCGGCGAGTCGATGATGATCTGTCCGGTCGTCTGCAAGGGCGCGCTGAGCCGTCCGGTCTATTTCCCCGGCGGCCGCTGGGTGGACCTCTGGACCGGAGAGCGCATCGAAGGCCGTCAGTACAAGTCGTTCCTGACCCCGATCGAGCGCATGCCGATCTTCATCAGGGAGGGGGCGATCATCCCCAAGCAGTCGGCGATGCAGTGGGTCGGGGAGAAGCCTGCCGAGGAGATCACATTGGCCGTCTTCCCGTCGGCGGCCAGCTCGTTCGATCTTTATGAGGACGACGGCCTCACGGACGCATACAAGACGGGCGGCTATGCCGTCACGCACATCGAGAGCCGGTTGCAGGACGGTGTCTGGCAGCTGACCGTCGAAAAACCCGAGGGGGCCTTCCGCCCCGAGCGGCACCGCTACGGCGTGGAACTCTGGTGGGATGCCCGCCCTGCCTCCGTCTGCGTGAACGGCGTCGAACTTCCGGAAATCTCCGCCGATGCCGAAGGCGAGGGGTGGTATTTCGACGAGACCCTGTGCCGCGTCCTCATCCGCAGCCGCCGGACTAACGATGATGAGGTCGTTTTCCGGGTACGATAAAAGATCGCTTATGAAACGAATGATGCTTACGGCAGCCCTGTTGCTGTCCGCCCTGACCTCCGCGATGGCGCAGGGAGACTATCGCGCCCTGCGCTTCCGCCAGCCGCTGGCCTATTACCAATATCTGATGCGCGACCTGCACCGCAGCACGGCGGAGCGGGATGCTGCCTTCGCGCAGGCGGCGGCCTCCCGGGAGGGGATGGAGCGCTATGTCGCGGAGCTGCGGCGCCGCATGGAGGAGCTCGCCGGTCCGCTTCCGGAGCGGGGTCCGCTGGATGCCCGGACGGTTGCGACCGTGCAGGGCGACGGCTTCGTCGTGGAGAAGGTCGTCTACCGGGCCGCCCCGGGCCGCTATGTCACCGCGCACCTGTATCGGCCTGCGCAGATCGCGGGCCGGATCCCCGCCTGCGTGGAGATGCCCGGACACAGTGTCGCGGGCAAGGGCAGCGGCTCCGCCGATGCGGTGTGGATGGCCCGCAACGGCATCGCGGTCATCGTCGTGGATCCGCTCGGACAGGGGGAGCGGATGCAGCTCATCGACGCCGAAGGACACGACCTGACGCGCGGCGCCACGACGGAGCACACCCTGCTCAACGTGCCTTATCTGCTGCTCGGCAGCAGTCTGGCCGCGCAGCAGTTCTACGACAACAGCCGCGCCGTCGATTACCTGCTCACGCGCGAGGATATCGACCCGGAGCGCATCGGCTGCTACGGCTTCTCCGGCGGCGGCACGATGGCCTCCTACCTGGTGGCGCTGGACGACCGCATCCGATGTGCCTGCGTGGGGTTGTTCTTCTCCTCGCGCCTGCGGACGCTCGAGCTGATCGGACCCTCCGACGGCTGCCAGCAGATGCCCTTCGAGGGGAGTGCGCAGATCGAAGGGGCCGACCTCGTGCTGGCGATGGCGCCGCGCCCCGTCATCATTCTGGACGGTAAATACGATTTCGTGGACCATTGGGGCGCGCTCCGCGGGGTCGAGGAGCTGCGTCGGGCCTATACGGCGCTGGGGCATCCCGAGCGGGTGGCGGAGTACTACGCCGAAGACGGCCACGCCACGCCGCCCGACGTGCAGCGACAACTGATCGACTGGTTCCGCCGCTGGCTGCTCGGGGATGCGTCGCCCGCCGCGGAGAGCACCCCCTGGCGCGGCAGCGACATGCTGTGTACCGCCTCCGGGCAGGTCAATCTGGAATTCGCGGATGCGCAGAGCATCATGCAGGCCTCGCTCGCGGAGATGGATGCGCTGGCTCCGGCGCGGAGGGCGTTCTGCGCGCAGGAGACGGCCGCCGTGCAGGCCGGCATCCGCAGCCTGCTGCGGCTGCCCGATGCGTTCGCACCGCTCGAGATCGTCGCCACCGGCAGCCGCGAGCTGCGCGGATTCTCGGAATACCGCTTCCAGCTGAACCGCGAAGGGGAGTTCCCCGTGCCCGTCGTCGTCCGCATCCCGGACCGCGTCTCTGCGAGATCCGCCGTCGAGATCCGCCTCTCCGATCAGGGCAAGGCGGCGTTGCTGGCGGAAACGGATCGGAGCGATGCCGTGTCGGACGGCACGATCCTCGTCTGGGCGGACCTGCGCGGAACGGGGGAGAGCGCCGATCCCGCCGAACTCAACCTGCTCAAATACTGGAACCGCGAATACCGCCTGTCCGCCGTCTCCCTGCATATCGGCAGGCCGCTCCCGGGACAGCGCGTCGCGGATGTGCTGACGCTGCTGGATTTCTGCGATGCCGACGCGCGGCTGCAGGACCGTCCGATCCGCATCGTCGCGGAAGGGTGCTGCGGGTCGGTCGCGGCGCATGCGGCCGTGCTGGATGCGCGCATCGCCCGCGCTACGCTGGTCCGTTCGCTGCGCAGCTGGCGCCGCTATCTGGAGAATCCGATGCAGTACGACATGCTGTCCGAAGTCGTCCCCGGCGCGCTGCGCCGCTATGATCTGCCCGATCTGGTGCGGCTGGGCGGCGGGCGCATCGTCTACGGCGATTAAAACGGCGCGGGAAAACACGCACGCAGGCAGCCCTGACAACGGTCATGCAAACGCTTCCGTCAACCGAACGGCTGACGGAGGCGTTTGCGGATGGGAGCACGGAGGTCGGGATGGCGCGCCTGCGGGAAGAGACGGTATAAAAAGAAAATCGCAACCGGCCGACTGCCGATTGCGATCCTTTTTTGGTGCCCAGGACAAGACTCGAACTTGCACGAACTAATGTTCACTACCCCCTCAAAG
>CAZVGH010000017.1:0-18934 GCA_964626515.1 uncultured Alistipes sp. | reverse complement strand
GCGCAATGCCAAATTTATTTGGGCATTGCCGAGGCCTGAGTATCTTCGGCTTCAGGCAAAGATACGAATAAGCGAGCGCAACATCTCCCGCATTTTACCGAGCGAGAGTATCTTCGGCTTCAGCCAAAGATACGAATAAGCGAGCGCAAACACGCCTGCTTGTTGACCGAGACGAGAGTATCTTCGGCTTTGGCCAAAGATATGAAAAAGCGAGCGCAACATCTCCCGCATCCTGCTGCGTCCGGAAATCGAAGATACGAATCCGCAGCTGCGAAAAAAATCCGAAAAAATGCCCGCCGCAACGGCCTCGTTTTCTGCAAAAGCGAGCACGAGGTTACTATGCGAAGGGAAGGTAACCTCTTGACAATCGGATGCCGCCGCGTTACCTTTGCCGTGACAAACCTTCAAAACACATCTTTTATGAAACAGATCGAAACGGTCGCTTCGGCGGCGAATTTTACGGCGGCCGACTTCGGCGCGCTGGCAAACCTCGGCGAATACCTGCTGGAGTTCGGCCCCGGGGTGCAGATTCCGGGCAAGGTCTTCGGCGGCGCGGCCGTCGGTGCCACGGGTGCCGAATTTTCCTTCCAGCGCTTCGCTCCCGGTACCGAAACGGGCTTCCTGCACACCCACAAGACGCACGAGGAGCTCTACTTCTTCCTCGCGGGCGAGGGTGAGTTCCGCGTGGACGACCGCACCTTCCCCGTGCATGAGGGGAGCGTCGTGCGGGTCGCTCCCGCAGGACGCCGCACGGTGCGTAACACGGGGACGCAGCCGCTCGTGATGCTGTGTGTGCAGTACCGCGGCGCGACCTTCACGGCCGACGATGCCGCCGACGGCGAGCTGCTGGCCGAGCCCGTGCGCTGGTAGCAGGCGCTCCGCACCGCGTTCCGTTCGCCGCCCTTTCCGTGAAAAGAGGGGCGGCGAAACCGTATCGGATTCGCGAAAAAGCACTATCTTTGTGCCGTTATGGCAAGAAAGAAGAGAGCGAATTACCCCCTCCTCGAGGGGCTTGAGATAACGACCCTCGCCGCCGAAGGCAAGGCGATGGGGCGTTGGAACGACCAGGTGGTCTTCGTCCCGATGACCGTCCCCGGCGATGTGGTCGACGTGCAGATCCGCTGCAAGCGGCGCCGTTTCATGGAGGGCTACGTCGTGCGCTATGTGCGGCAGTCGCCCCTGCGGGCAGAGCCCTTCTGCGCCCATTTCGGCGTCTGCGGCGGCTGCAAGTGGCAGAATCTGCCCTACGAGGAGCAGCTGCGCTTCAAAACGGAGCAGGTGCGCGACCAGCTGACGCGCATCGGCAAGATCGAGCTGCCCGCGATCCGTCCGTGCCTCGCCTCGGAACTTACGCGGCGCTACCGCAACAAGCTGGAGTTCACCTTCGCCGACCGCCGCTGGCTCACCTTCGAGGAGGTGGCCTCGGGCGCCGAGCTGGAGGCGTCGCCCGCCGCGGGTTTCCACATTCCGGGCATGTTCGACAAGGTGCTCGACATCGAGACCTGCCACCTGCAGCCCGAACCCTCGAACGCGATCCGCCTCGAGACGAAGCGCTACTGCCTCGAGCAGGGCTACACCTTCCACAACGCCCGCGAGCATACGGGCTTCCTGCGCAACCTGGTGGTCCGCACCGCCTCGACGGGCGAGCTGATGGTGATCGTCGTCTTCGGTGAGGAGCGCCCGCGGCAGATCGCCGACCTGCTCGACCACCTCGCCGGGCGTTTCCCCGAGATCACGTCGCTCTGCTACGTCGTCAATACGAAGTGGAACGATTCCACATCGGACCTCGAGGCGGTCTGTTACCGCGGTAAGGACCACATCCTCGAGGAGATGGAGGGACTGCATTTCAAGGTGGGGCCCAAATCCTTCTACCAGACCAACTCGCGGCAGGCCTACGAGCTGTACAAGGTGGCGCGCGACTTCGCCGACCTCGCCCCCGGCGATACGCTCTACGACCTCTATACGGGCACCGGCACGATCGCCAACTTCTGCGCCCGCCGCTGCTGCCGTGTCGTGGGCATCGAGTACGTCGCCGAGGCGATCGAGGATGCCCGCGTCAATGCGGCGCTCAACGGGCTGGAGAACACGCGTTTCTATGCGGGCGACATGAAGGCGGTGCTCGACGACGCCTTCGTCGCCGCGAACGGCCGCCCCGACGTCATCATCCTCGACCCGCCGCGCGCGGGTGTCGACGAACCCGTGCTGGAGGTGATCCGCCGCGCCGCGCCCGAACGGATCGTCTACGTGAGCTGCAATCCCGCCACGCAGGCGCGCGATCTGGCGCTGCTCGATGCCGACTATCGCGTCGCGGCGGTGCAGCCCGTCGACATGTTCCCCCACACGCACCACGTCGAGAACGTGGTGAAGCTCGTGCGGCGCGAAGTGCCGAAAACCGGGGTGCCGGAGCCCGAGGCGCCGCAAACCGAAGTCGCCGCACAATAAAGCGGCGCGCCGCACCGTTTTACGGGCAGATGTGTCACCCCTAAAAACGATGAAACGATGAAAAAGATCTGGTTACTGGTGCTGGCCGCGGCCCTTTCGCTGCCGGCCCTCGCGCAGGAGAACGTCGGCCCCTATCCGAGCTTCGTGCAGGTGCAGGGAACGGCCGAGCGCGAGATCGTCCCCGATGAAATCTATCTCGCCGTTACGATCAGCGAACGCGACTCGAAGGGCCGCATCAGCGTCGAGCAGCAGCAGCGCGAGATGCTCGCCGCGCTGCGCCGCGAGGGCGTCGACGTCGAGCGGCAGCTCAAGATGGTCGACCTGTCGAGCTCCTATTTCAAGAAGCGCACGACGCTCGCCACGGCGCAGTATCGGCTGAAACTCGGCTCGTCGGCCGAGGTGACCCGCGTCTGGCAGGCGCTCGACGAGCTGGGCATCTCGCAGGTGAACGTCGAGAAGGTCTCCCACTCGCAGCTCGCCCGCTTCAAGGCCGAGGTGCGCGGCGATGCGATCCGCGCCGCCCGCGACAACGCCTGTGCGCTGGCCGAGGCGATCGGACAGCAGATCGGCAAGTGCTTCTACATCTACGACTCGAACAGCGGCATCATGCCGAAATTCTACGCCGCGAACACGATGATGCGCGCAGCGATGGCCGACGGCATCGAGGCGGTCGAGGAGGATATGGAGGCGGTCGAGTTCCGTACGATCCGACTGCAGTACCACGTGCAGGCGAAATTCGTGCTCGAATAGGCGGCCGCTCCCGAGATGCGCGGAGCCGCTTTCCCGTCGGGGAGGCGGCTCCGCTTTTTTGTGCGATGCCGCTTCGGACGGAAGAAATCGGCGCGGGTATTGCCTTTTCGGGAAAAATAAGTTATCTTTGCTCATTACACCGAAAGAGAACGCCTATGGAGAAGCAGTACGTCTTCGAGTACGAGCGCTACGAATCGCTCGAAAGCCTGCCCGCAGCCGACCGCCGGCTCGTGGAGGAGGCGCAGGCCGCCGCGCAGCGGGCTCATGCCCGCTACTCGCACTTCCGCGTGGGGGCGGCGGCACGTCTGCGGAGCGGCCGCGTGCTGCTCGGCAGCAACTTCGAAAGCGAGGTCTTCCCCGCGGGCATGTGTGCCGAGCGGTCACTGCTCTTCTACGCCGAGGCGAACCACGCCGACGATCCGATCGAGGCGCTCGCCATCGCCTCGGACCCCTCGGAGCGCGAGTGCTACCCCTGCGGCCAGTGCCGTCAGGTGCTGGTCGACGTCGAGCGTCGCCAGCAGTCGCCGATCCGCGTCGTCATGTCCGGCGGTGGCACGGCGAGCGTCGTCCGTTCGGCCGAGCTGCTGCTCCCCTTCACCTTCATCCTGTAACGCCATGTTTTCACCCGACGATATTCTCTACGAAGACAACCATCTGCTCGTCGTCAACAAACACGCGGGCGATCTCGTGCAGCCCGACCCTTCGGGCGACGAAGCGCTCGAGGATTGCATCAAAGCCTACATCAAGCGGCGCGACGCGAAGCCCGGCGCGGTGTTCCTCGGGGTCGTGCACCGCATCGACCGTCCCGTGAGTGGAGCGGTGATCTTTGCCAAGACCTCGAAGGCGCTCGTTCGACTGAACGAGATGATCCGCGAAGGCCGCATCGACAAACGCTACTGGGCGCTCGTCGAGCAGCGGCCCGAGGCCGAGCGGGGCGAGCTGCGCCACTACATCCTGCGCGACAGCCGTACGAACCGTTCGAAGGCTCTTGCGCAGCCCCGCGGCGACGCGAAGGAGGCGCGGCTGCGGTACGAGATGATCGGGGCGGGCACGCACTACACGCTGCTCGAGGTGGAGCTCCTCACGGGGCGCCACCACCAGATCCGCGCCCAGCTCTCGGCGATCGGCTGCCCGATCCGCGGCGACCTGAAGTACGGCGCGCGGCGCTCGCTCCCCGGGGGCGGCATCTCGCTCCACTCGCGGTGCGTGCGGTTCGACCACCCCGTGCGGCACGAACTCGTCGAGGTGACGGCCCCCGTGCCGGCGGGCGACAACCTGTGGGCCTGTTTCGAAGGGACGGAGCGATGAGGATGCTGGTACAACGCGTGCGGGAGGCCTCGGTCGAGGTCAGCGGCGAGCGGATCGCACGGATCGGCCGCGGACTGCTGGTGCTGGTCGGCGTCACGCACGACGACACGGCCGACGATGCGGATTTCCTGGCGCGGAAGCTCGTCGCGCTGCGCATCTTCGACGATGCCGAGGGGGTGATGAACCTCGACGTGCGGCAGGTCGGCGGCGAGGTGCTGGCCGTGAGCCAGTTCACGCTCTATGCCTCGACGCGCAGGGGCAACCGCCCCTCCTACGTCGCGGCGGCGCCCGAGGCGGTGTCGCGGCCGCTCTACGAAGCCTTCGTGCGGCGGACGGCCGAACTGCTGGGGCGTGAGGTCGGCACGGGCCGCTTCGGCGCCGACATGCAGGTGGCGCTGGTGAACGACGGCCCCGTGACGATCTGGATGGATTCGAAAACCAAATAAAAACACAACCCGATATGAAACGATTCTTACTGTGGATGCTGCTGGCGACGGTCCTGGTACCGGCCGCCTGTGACGATGACGTGAACAACGAGCCCGCGGTCGGTGCGACCGAGGTGCGCGTGACCTGCGATCTGTCGATCGCGCTGCCCTCGGCGAATGCCGCCGTCGGCAAGATCACCTACGAGGTGCTCTATCCGATCGGTACCGTGGTGGCTACTGCCGAGGCGCGTGCCGTCGACGGCGGCGACGCCTCGTGGCTGACGCCCGCCTATTCGACCGACGGCGTGCTGAAGACGAACAGCCAGGGGCTGCCCGTCTATACGGCGACGATCTCTTACACGGCCGAGGCCAACCACGGCCCCGCCCGCGCCGCCGAACTGGTGATCGACTATGCGGGCCTCAGCAGCTGCACGCTCACCGTGCGCCAGCCCGAGGGTAAGCCCGAGGCGGTCGCCGGCGACTATGCGGGATGGCCCGAGCTGCCGGCCCGTGTCGAGAAGCAGGACGATTACTACTACGCCACCCACGTCTGCCCCGACTTTACGACGGCCAAGGGCGTGGCGGTGAAGGGGCTGCGCAACTATACGGTATGCTACAGCGCCGCCTACCGCTGCGCGATCTATTCGGCCTATCCGCTGCACGAGAGCTACCGCGGTTCGGTGAAGCGCACCGACGCATGGGCCTATGACCCGATCATCCCCGAGGCGCTGCAGCCCTACATCATCAAGAACTCCTACCAGCCGCAGACGCTCGGCTATTCGCGCGGCCACCTGCTGGCCTCGAACGACCGCACGGCCGACGAGGAGATGAACAAGCAGACCTTCTACGTCACCAACATGATGCCGCAGACGCAGAACGGCTTCAACAGCGGCGTATGGTCGACGCTCGAGAGCAAGAGCTGGGACAATGTCTGCGCCGATACGCTGTTCGTCGTGACGGGTGCCGCGTTCCAGCACACGAACATCACCTGCACGGACAAGAACGACAACACGATCACGGTGCCGACCCACTGCTACAAGGCGATGATCCGCTCGAAGGCCGGCAACACGAACAAGCCGCTCTGCCAGCTCTCCGCCGACGAGCTGCAGTGCGTCGCCTTCTGGTTCGAGAACCGTTCCTACACGGGGGAGAACATGACGCTCGCCAAGTCGCTGATCTCAGTCGCCGAGCTCGAGCAGAAGACGGGCCTCACCTTCTTTGCGAACGTGCCCAACGCGCCGAAGAGCACCTTCAGCGAGTCGGACTGGAGCCTGTAGCCCTGCGGCGCGCGATGCGATGAGCTATCCGTGGGGCGACGAGCGCCGGTTCAACTCTTATGCGGGCTATTTCCGGCGCCGCTTCGGCGGTCGGGCGCAGAAGCTCTCGATCGATGCGGGCTTCACCTGCCCGAACCGCGACGGAACGCTGGGGACAGGCGGCTGCACTTTCTGCAATGCAGCCGCCTTCACCCCCTCCTACTGCTCGGCGGCGAAGTCGGTCGCCCGGCAGATCGAGGAGGGGATCGAGTTCCATGCGCGGCGCTATGCGGGCGCCCGCCGCTACCTCGCCTATTTTCAGTCCTACACCAACACCTACGCGCCGCCCGAGCGGCTGGAGGCGCTCTACGCCGAGGCGCTGGCGCATCCGTCGGTCGAGGGGCTCGTGATCGGCACGCGGCCCGACTGCGTCGACAACCGCCTGCTGGACCGGCTGGCCGCACTGGCCGCCGAAGGACACTATGTCGCCGTCGAGTACGGCATCGAGTCGGTCTATGACGCGACGCTCGCGGCCGTCCGCCGCGGCCACGATTTCGCCTGCGCCGCGGAGGCCGTGCGCCGCACCGCCGCGCGGGGGCTGCCCGTCGGCGCCCACTTCATCCTCGGGCTGCCGGGCGAGACGGACGAGATGCTCCTCGCCGGGATCGACCGCATCAACGACCTGCCGCTGACGACGGTCAAGTTCCACCAGCTGCAGCTCTTTCGCGGTACGCCGATGGCGGCGCAGTACGAGGCCGACCCGTCGGCCTTCCGCTTTCGGCCGCTGGAGGAGTATCTGGAGCTCGTCGTGGAGATCCTGCGCCGCCTGCGCCCCGACATCGTCGTCGAGCGCTTCGCCTCCGAGGCGCCGCCCCGCTTTCTGTGCGGCCCGACGTGGGGGCTTGTGCGCAACGAACGGCTGTGGACGATGCTCGAAAAAAGATTGGCGGAACGCGATACCTATCAAGGGGAAATTTTTATACATTTGTAACCCGTAACTCAACTTTACGCGAATGATTGCGACTAATCGAATATTGACCGTCATCAAGGAGTATTTCATCATGGCGTTGGGCATGATGCTCTACTCGTTCGGCTGGGTGGCCTGCATCCTGCCCAACAGCGGTACGGGCGGCGGCGCCGCCGGTCTCTCGCTCGTGCTCTGCAAAGCGCTCGAGCAGGCGGGCATCTCCATGCAGATCGGTACGATGGTGCTGATCGTAAACGGTATTCTGCTGCTCATTTCGGGCTTCATCGTCGGCTGGAACTTCGGCGTCAAGACGATCTACTGCGTGTTCGTGCTCTCGATGAGCATGAACCTTTGGCAGACGGTGCTGCCTCCCGGAAACTTCCTCGGGCTGCAGGAGCAGATCGTCGCGATCGTTCTCGGCGGTATTCTGGCCGGTGTCGGCATCGTCACCTGCTTCTCGCAGGGCGGTTCGACGGGCGGCACGGACATCGTCGCCGTCATCATCAACCACTACCGCACGGTGCAGTACGGCAAGATCCTCATCTACACCGACCTGATCATCATCGGCTCGGCCGTGTTCGTCGGCTACTCGATCGCCACGGTCATCTACGGCTACATCATGACGGCCGTCGTGGGCTATACGGTCGACATGATCCAGGCGGGCAGCCAGCAGTCGAACCAGGTGCTCATCGTGACGCACGACCCCGAGAAGATGGCCGCGGCCATCGCCAGCAACGTCCACCGTGGTGTGACGCTGCTCGACGCCGAGGGGTGGTATCTCAAGCAGCGGACTAAGGTGGTGATGGTCGTCTGCCGCAAGCGCGAGACGCAGATGCTGCTCAAGTTCGTCCGCTCGGTCGACCCCGCGGCCTTCATGACCGTCGGCTCGGTCATGGGCGTCTACGGACAGGGCTTCGAGACGCTGAACAAGATCTGATCCGCGGCGGCGGCGCTGCTTCGCTGCGGCGCGCCCGACGCCTGCCGGACTTTTTCCGGCGCCTGATGCGCCGGCACTTTGCAAACGGGCGGACCTTCTCGTCGAAGGCCCGCCGCTATTCGTCTTTCGACCGCCTTGTCACACCGATTCGCCGATATCGTCCTTCCGCTGGCGCAGCCGGCCTACACCTTCTCCGTGCCCGAGGGGATGACGGTGACCGAAGGGGAGGCCGTGTCGGTGCAGTTCGGTCCCCGCAAGTACTATACGGGCATCGTCTGGCGCCTGCATGATCGGCGTCCCGACGCCCGGCGCATCAAGCATATCGAACGGCGCCTCTACGATCGTCCGCTGCTCGATGCGCAGGGGAGGGCGCTGTGGGAGTGGACGGCCTCCTATTATTTATGTACGCTCGGCGAGGTGATGCGCTGCGCCCTGCCCGCTCTCATGAAACCCTCGGCCGACACGGCCGAGCAGCTCCTCGACGAGGAGTTCCGCCCCCGCACCGAAACCTACTACGCCCTCGCCCCCGCCTGCGCGGACGAGGCGGCGCTCAACGCGCATTTCGAGCGGCTCGAACGACGGGCCCCGAAGCAGTATGCCGCCCTGCTCGAGGTGGCGGCGGCGCTTCGCGAGGGGAGTGCGGAGGAGGTGGCGCGCCGCCTGCTGGCAGCCGACCGGCCGACACTCAACGCGCTGTGCCGCAAAGGGCTGCTCGAGGAACGCGAACATGTGCCCGCCGCCGAGCACGGGGCGCCGCGCTTCCGCCTTCCGCAGCTGACGCCGCACCAGCAGGAGGCGCTGGACCGGCTCCGCAAGGCCTTCGCCGAGGGGCGCACGGCGGCGCTGCTGTACGGCATCACAGGGTCGGGCAAGACCGAAATCTACATCCATCTGATCGCCGAGACGCTCGCTGCGGGGGACGACGTGCTGCTGCTGGTCCCCGAGATCGCCCTCACGGCGCAGCTCATCGAACGCATGGAGCGCATCTTCGGCAGCCGCGTCACGGCCTACCACTCGCGCCTGACGGATCGCCGCCGCTCGGAGACCTACCTGCGGCTCAACCGCTCCGAGGGGGGCGCCTTCGTCGTGGGGGTCCGCTCGTCGGTCTTCCTGCCGCTGAAACGGCTGCGGCTGGTGATCGTCGACGAGGAGCACGACGCGAGCTACAAGCAGGCGGAGCCCGCACCGCGCTATGCGGCGCGCGATGTCGCCGTGTGGCTGGCGCGGCAGGCGGGCGGCCATGCGCTGCTCGGCAGCGCGACCCCCTCGCTCGAGACGTGGCTGCATGCCGCGACGGGCAAGTACGGGCGGGCCGCGCTGACGGAGCGCTACGGCGAGGCGCGGCCGCCCGTGATCCAGCTCTCGGATACGCGCCGTGCGGCGCGTCGCAACGAGCGCAGCGGCCATTTCAACAAAGAACTGCTGGACAGGATCGAACAGACGCTTGCCTGCGGCGGGCAGGTGATGCTCTTTCAGAATCGCCGCGGATTCGCCCCCTACCTCGAGTGCCCCGAGTGCGGCTGGACGGCGCGCTGCCCCGACTGCAACGTGACGCTGACCTACCACAAGGGGCGCGAACAGCTCGTCTGCCACTATTGCGGCCATACCGAGGCGGCGCCGCGGCGCTGCCCCTCGTGCCGGGTGGTCGAGCTGCAGCCGATGGGCTTCGGCACGGAGAAGATCGAGGAGCAGATCGCCGCGCTCTTTCCCGAGGCCCGCGTGGCGCGGCTCGACCGCGATACGGTCACCTCGGAACACGCCTTCAACGCCATCGTCGGCGACTTCGCCGCCCGCCGCACCGATATCCTGGTCGGCACGCAGATGATTACCAAAGGGTTCGATTTCGAAGGGGTGGCGCTCGTCGGCGTGCTCAATGCCGACAACCTGCTCAACAACCCCGATTTCCGCGCCGCCGAGCGCGCCTACCAGCTGCTGACGCAGGTGGCGGGGCGTGCGGGGCGCCGCTCCGCCCCCGGCGAAGTGGTGATTCAGACGGCCGATCCGACGCACCCCGTGCTGCGGCAGGTGCTGGCGGCCGATTTCGAGGCGATGGCCGCCGCGCAGCTGGCCGAGCGGCGCGATTTCGGCTATCCGCCCTATGCGCGTCTTACGAGCTTCACGCTGCGCCACCGCGATCCGATGACGCTGCGGCAGGCGACGCTGACGCTGGCCGAACGGCTGCGCGCCCGTTTCGGGCGGCGGCTGATGGGGCCGATCGCGCCCCCCGTGGACCGCATCCGCGGCGAATACCTGCTCTCGCTGATGCTCAAGGTCGAGGCCGGCGCCTCGTCGCTGCGGGCCCGCGAGCTGATCGTCGCGGAGCTGCAGCGCTTCGCGGCCGACCCCGCGACGAAAACCGTTACCGTCTCCGTCAATGTCGATCCTCAATAGCTGGTGGCAGGATGTCGCCGCCCTGCTTTTCCCGCCGCTCTGCGGTGTCTGCGGCGCCCCGCTCGTGCGCGGCGAGCGGACGATCTGCACCTTCTGCCGCGTGACGGCGCCGCTGACGGGCTATGCGTCGCAGGCGGAAAACCCCGTGAAGGAGCGCTTCGCGGGGATCGTGCCGATTGAACAGGCCTCGGCGTTTCTCTTCTTCCGCCCCGGCGGCGGGTGGCGGCAGCTCATTCACGATTTCAAATACCGCTCGCGCTGGCGCACGGCCCGCGATCTGGGAAGCTGGTACGGCGGCGCGCTGCGCGACGGCGGGCTCTATGCGACGGTCGATGCCGTCGTACCCCTGCCGCTGCATCCGCTGAAGCTGTTGCGGCGCGGCTACAACCAGTCGGACTACCTCGCCGAGGGGATCGCCGCGCAGTTGGGGGTACCTGTCGAACGGCATGCGCTGCGCCGCCGGCGCCATACCGCCTCGCAGACGCACAAGTCGTATCGCGACCGCGCGGCGAACGTGGCGGGCGCCTTCGTCGTGACCGATGCGGCGCACTTCGCGGGGCGGCACGTGCTGCTGGTCGACGACGTGCTGACGACGGGCAGCACGCTGGCGGCCGCCGCCGAGGCGATTCTGGCCGCAGCGCCCGACTGCCGCATCAGCGTCGCAGCGCTGGCCGTGGCCGGGAAGCTCTGACACCGCGGCAGGTAACGATTTCGGCTCCCTTTTCGGGTGCGGCGGCCCGTGCTGCGGGTGATCCGCCGTCCGCGGCGCCGACTCCGCAGCGGGGCGCTTCGCTCTCGGAAAGCCTTCGGAACGAATGCTTTGAAGAATCGCTCCGCGATCACTCCTGCTGCCGTGCAGACGGTGTGCGCCGCCACCGCGGCAGCCCGATCCGCCCCGGAGTGCACTTTTTCATAAAAAAAGACGACTCGCCGCCCGGCACTCTTTTTGTCGCAGTTCGTCCGACGGGCAAACGCCCTTTTTTCTCGAATTTTGCGGCGCCGCGCACCACATCCGCCGAATTTTTCCTATCTTCGCCGACGAACTCATTGCAAGAGAAAGGCATGAAACGCTTTTATTCCCTCGCCCTCGCGGTGCTGCTGCTGGCCGGCTGCGGCGGCAGTCCGCAGCAGATCGGACTTACCGACACGGAGCGCGACTCGCTGCAGACGGTCGTCGCCCGCAAGGACTCGCTGATCGAGGCGGTTTTCGCCGACATCAACGCCATCACCGCGAACCTCGCCCAGATCAAGGTCCGCGAACAGATCATTTCGACCGCCTCGGCCGAGGGGATCGTCCGTCCGATCGACCAGGTGAACAGCGATCTGGCCGCCATCGAGCAGCTGCTGGCCGAGAACCGCGCCAAGATCGAGGGACTGCAGCGGTCGGCGGCCGACCTGCGCCGCGCGAAGCTGCGCATCGGCGAACTGGAGCGTCTCATCGAGGGGCTCGGCCGACAGCTCGAGGGCAAGAACGCCGAGATCTCGCAGCTGCGCGCCGAGATCGCCGAGCAGGCCCTCGCGATGCAGCAGCTCAACGAGCAGCTCGTCGCCGAGCAGCAGACCCGCCGCGTCGAGGTCGATTCGCTCGCGACCCGCAACGAGGCGCTGGACCGCGAGCTGCATGCCGTCTACTACATCGTCGGCCCGCGCAAGCGGCTCATCGAGGCGCAGGTCATCGACCGCTCGCAAAAGGTCGCCGGCAACAACACGCTCGAGGGATTTCTCTGCGCCGATTCGCGCGAGCTGGTCGAGATCCCGATCCGCCAGAAGCGGGTGACCGTCGTCACCGCCCATCCCGAAGGCTCCTACCGCCTGATCCGCAGCAGCGACAAGACCGTCCAGAAACTCGTCATCACCGACCCCGAACGTTTCTGGGAGTCCTCGCGCATTCTGATCGTCAGCTACCGCTGAAAACGCCGGCCGCTTACGATTCTTAAAAACGGCCGGGGCGCCCCTTGCGGCCGAAAAAAATGCGATTCGCGCCGCGACGGTTGCGCGGACCGCGTAATAGGCTGACCGACAAAACCCTGCAACCTCCCGAAAGGAGACTGCAGGGTTTTCTGTCGTTGCGTCGTGTGCGAGATTTTGTACAAAATCACTAAAAAAATGTGTAAAAATTACATTGTTTTGAAAAATTATGCTAACTTTGTTTACTGAATGCTGTTCTACGGCCATTCGAAAGAGGAACACAAACCAACTTTTTAACTAACACTTTTTTTATGAAAAACATTACTCTCAAGTTCGTCCTAACCGCCGTGTTAGGCTGGTGCCTTGCTTTCGCAGCAGAGGCCCAAACGTTGAGGGGAGTGGTGAAGAACGCCAACAACGAGCCGGTTATCGGTGCCGCTGTTGTCGTTGAAGGAACTACTCTCGGTGCCAGTACGAACGTCGACGGATCGTTCGAGCTGAAGGTGCCCGATGCAAAGAGCAACGTGCTGGTCGTTTCGTACATCGGTATGAAGACGATGCGCGTGCCGGTTGCCGGCAAGACGACGATCGACATCGTCATGGAGGAGGATGCCACGGCGCTCGAAGATGTCGTGGTGATCGGTTACGGTACGGTGAAGCGCCGCGACCTGACCGGTTCGGTAGCCTCGGTGACGGGCGACAAGCTGGCCATGAACCCCGTATCGAACGTGGCGCAGGCCCTGCAGGGTCAGCTCCCGGGCGTTCAGGTGACGTCGCAGGACGGTCGTCCGGGTGCCTCGATGTCGATCCGCGTGCGCGGCGGTAACTCGATTACGCAGTCGAACGACCCGCTCTTCATCGTGGACGGTGTGCAGGTAAGCTCGATCGACGATATCCCGGCCGACAACATCGAGTCGCTGGACGTGCTGAAGGATGCCGCATCGACGGCCATCTACGGTGCCCGCGGTGCAAACGGCGTTATTCTGATCACGACCAAGGGCGGCAAGCGCGAGGAGAAGACCACGGTACGCTACAACATGTACTATCAGGTGAAGGAGAAGCCCGAAATGCTCGACATGATGGACGCTTACGACTACGTGCTCTACACCTGGTCGCAGGGTCTGGAGACGGGTGCTTCGTATGCAGCCAACGTCGCCAAGTATTTCGGTGTCGGCTCGGCTAACGGCAACAACCTCGCCGCTTACCGCAACATGGCCGCTCACAACTACATGGACGACGTGCTCCGCTCGTCGGGCCAGTGGAACCACGACCTCTCGATCTCGGGCGGTACGGAGAAGACGCAGCTCTACGCGGCGATCAACTACCTGGACGACGACGGTGCCCGCATCAACTCGGGTTTCCGCCGCTGGAACACCAATTTCAAGATTACGCAGCAGCTCGCCAAGTCGTTGACGTTCAACGCCGACCTGCGTTACTCGGATACGAAGCTCGACGGTACGAAATTCGACGTCGCTTCGTCGGCCCGTACCTATCGTCCGATCGACAACCCGCTGGGTGAGGACAACGCCGGTCTGATGGGGCAGGGTTCGGATTCGGTGGATCCGGGCAAGAACCCCGTCGACATCATCAACAACTACACCAACGTGACCGAGACGCAGCGCATCCGCGCCATGGGCGGTCTGACGTGGCAGCCCGTGAAGGGCCTGACGCTGAAGTCGGAGCTTTCGCTCAGCCGCAACTGGGCCGAAACGAAGTACTGGGATGCCGCTTCGTCGGCGTCGAGCCAGACCTTCAACGAGGCTCGTCTGACCAAGAAGGACGGCTACGGCGTTCGCTGGGCTACGACGATCAACTATCAGGTGCAGGGTCTGGGCGAGGATCACGACCTCTCGATCCTGGCCGGTAACGAGGTGCTCTCGTCGAAGTCCAACTCGTCGGAGTTCCGCGGCTACGGCTACCCGGGCGAGTTCACGATGAACAACGCCTTCGGTATGATCAACATGAACGACGACGCTGTCAAGAAGTCGACCTTCACGAATACGATCGGTACGCCGTCGCACACGCAGTCGTGGTTCGGCCGTCTGAACTACTCGTACAAGGGCAAGTACCTCTTCACGGCTACGTTCCGTGCCGACGGTTCGTCGAAGTTCGCTCCCAACAACCAGTGGGGTTATTTCCCGGCTGCCGCCCTCGCATGGCGCATCTCGGACGAGAGCTTCATGGCCGGTACGAAGGATTGGCTCGACAACCTGAAGCTCCGTGTATCGTACGGTACGTCGGGTGCCGACAACATCGACGCCTCGCTCTGGCAGGAGACCTGGAAGACCAGCACGAACGCCGCCGGCGCCACGATCTACGTGCCGGGCGACATGCAGGCCAACCCCGACCTGAAGTGGGAGACGACCACCTCGCGTAACCTCGGTCTCGATTTCAGCATGTGGAACGGCCGTCTGCGCGGTAGCATCGAGGGTTACTGGAACTCGACGAAGGACATTCTGATGAAGGTACCGACCGATGCTTCGTCGGGCTTCGAGTACCAGTATCAGAACGTGGCCGAGACCTCGAACAAGGGTGTCGAGATCGGCATCGGCGTCGACATCGTCCGCAAGAAGAACTTCAACCTCTCGCTGAACATCACGCACAGCTACAACAAGAACAAGATCGAGGATCTGAACGAGAACGCTCTTGCCGATGCCCACACCGGCTGGGGTTCGACCGCCCGCTATCCTTACTATGACTACGTGATCCGCAAGGGTCAGCCCGTAGGTACCGTGATGGGTTACATCGCCGACGGCTTCTATACGCCGGCCGATTTCGACTACGCAAACGGCGTCTATACGCTGAAACCGGGCGTGCCCGATATCGCCAACGACCTCGTATCGTACCAGAATCTCGCCCTGAACGATCACCGTGCTCCGGGTCAGATCGCTTATCCCGGTATGCCGAAGTTCAAGAACGTCAACGGTGACGAGGTTATCTCGGGTGCCGACGAGACGATCATCGGCAAGATGCAGGCCAAGCACTCGGGCGGCTTCACGCTGAACGGCAACTGGAAGAACCTCGATTTCTCGGCTTCGTTCACCTACCAGATCGGCGGCAAGGTTTACAATGCCAACGCCATGCACTCGCTCTGGGGTAACAAGGACAACATGCTGGGTCAGAACCGTCTCGATATCGTAGCAAATGCTTACCGTATCTACGACGTGGACGCCAACGGCGACCTGGGTCTCGTATGGGATCCCGACCAGCTGAACGCCATGAACGTAAATGCCGCTTACCCGATGGCTCACTCGCAGTACGCACTCTGCTCGTCGCAGTTCATCGAGGATGCCTCGTACCTGCGTCTGCAGAACCTGACGGTCGGTTACACGCTGCCTTCGAAGTGGCTCAAGAAGATCCACATCCAGAAGATCCGCGTTTACTTCACGGGTTCGAACCTCTTCTGCCTGACGGGTTACTCGGGTCTCGATCCGGACGTGAACTCGAACTTCAATGCCGGCGGCAACGGGTTCCCGACGCCGAACTACGATTACAACTCGTATCCGAAGACGCGCACCTACACGTTCGGTCTTAACGTAACCTTCTAATCAAAACACAGTCAACACCATGAAAAAAATCATATATTCTGCGCTCTGCATCGCCGCCCTTTCGGCAGCAGGCTGCAGCGATTTCCTGGAGACCTCTTCGCCTTCGGTGGTCGACGGTGAGTTCGTCTTCTCGAATATGACGACGGCCCGCACCGCCATGGACGGTGCTTACGAGGCATGGCGCGGCGCCGCCAACTCGAACGTCTTCGGTGCAGGTCTGCACTATGCATCTGACCTCGCCGGTTCGGATATCGAGCGTCACCCCGAGAGCTATGCCGCTCAGCCCGCGCGTCACGTCCCCGAGTGCTTCTACGTGAACGGTACGATGACCTCGTCGTATGACACGGACAGCTACTCGAACAACAACGGCGCTTACACGAGCCTTTACGAGACCATTTCGAAGTGCAACGCCATCATCACCGCCATGAAGAACGCCTCGTATTTCGAGGAGATCATGTCGGCCGGCGTACCGTCGAACCAGACGCAGCTCTATGGTGAGGCTGTCGCCCTGCGCGCCACGGCTTACCGCGAGCTTATCAAGTACTACGGCGATGTTCCCTACAACGATACGTTCGGTGTTCCGGCCGGCGGTCTCGTTCCGCGCGACTCGATCTACGACGTCGTGCTGGAGGACCTGCAGGTGGTTGAGCCGCTGATGTACCGTCTCGGTGAGAACGGTATCGACAAGGGTCAGATGTCGCGTACCTACGTGCAGGGTCTGATCGGCCGCCTTGCCCTTGAGGCCGGCGGTTACCAGACGCGCCGCAGCGACGTGACCTACGTCGACGGCAAGGGAAATGCTCTCACCTTCGAGGAGAAGGGCAAGCGCAATGCCAACGCCGAGAACGCCTTTTACGGCCGCCGCAGCGACTGGAAGACGAAGTACGAGCTTGCCAAGAAATATTTCGGTGAGGTGCTCGCCAACTCGGGTACGGCCCGTCTGAACGAGACCGACCCGCGTGCAGCCGAGGGGCAGCGCGTTTACGGCAACCCCTACCAGTATTTCTTCCAGCAGATGCACCTCGGTGACGAGATCTTCGCCGACGAGTCGATCTACGAGATCATCCTGACGAAGGGTGCCTCGAACGAGCGTCCCTACTCGAACGGTCGTCCCTCGAGCGGTAACAACCGTTCGAACAGCGACGGTTATCCCTGCAAGGGTTACGGTCAGGGCCGTATCGTTCCCGCTTTCTACTACGGTGTCTTCGATCCGAACGACATGCGTCGCGACGTTTCGGTGACCGTTACGGGTTCGACCGGCAAGACGGGTCAGGAGAAGCTGATCCCCGTTGCTCCCAACTCGAAGGCCGACGGTGGCGGTATGTCGCTCAGCAAGTTCGACGAGAACCGCGTTGAGGTGCCTTGGGCAAAACAGCGCCAGTCGGGTATCAACGGCCCGTACATGCGTATCGCCGAGGTTTACCTGGGTTATGCCGAGGCTTGCGCAACGCTCGGTGATGAGGGCACGGCCAAGTCGTACTTGACGAAGATTCGCGAGCGTTCGTTCCCCGCAGGCAAGGCCAATGTTGACGGCTTCATCGCCGCACAGGGCGGTATCCTGAAGGCTGTGATCGCAGAGCGTGGTTTCGAGTACGCCGGTGAGGGCGACCGTCGCTGGACGCTGATCCGCACGGGTCTGATCGGTGAGAAGATCAAGGAGATGAAGTCGCTGATGAAGGCGATGATCGACGGTCTGAAGGCCAACGGTTCGTACACCTTTGCAAACGGTAACGTCATTTCGAACTACATCTATACGAAGCTCGTCGACGCCAAGTCGATGTACGGCTATCGTCTGACGGCTCAGACGCCCGAAGGCAAGGAGAACGATCCCGTCCTCTTCCCGGGCTGGCGCGGTCAGCACGACGACTGGTCGGCTGTTGCCCAGAGCGGCGGCTACACCTTCGTATCGCCCAACGAGACGAACCTCGCCATCGAGGGTCTCTTCAAGCCTGTTGCCGACGAGAAGGCTCTGCTTGACGCCGGTTACACGAAGGTTGACTGGGGTAAGGCTTACGTAGACTACGAGGAGGAGTACTACAACAAGTATTTCAACGGCTACGACTTTGAGTCGGCACCGGTTTACCTCTGGCCCTTCACGCCGAACACCTGCATGACCTCGGGTCTGCACAACGGTTACGGTTTCCTGGATATCTAAACCGAGTCCGTTCCGCTATACGACGAGCGCCCCGTTGCGGGGCGCTCGTTTTTTTGTCGGTGCGGCTGCGCGGTGCGGCTGCGTGGTGCGGTGCGGCGGTCGGTTTCACACGGACGGCGGTTGATTGCTCCCGCCGCTTCGATTTCCGGGCGCGCGGTCGGCTTCCCGCGCGGCGGTCGGACTTGCGGGTTGTGCTTGCGAGGCGGGCCTGTGGGTTGTGCTTGCGGGTTGTGCTTGCGGATCGGGCTGTGGGCCGGACGCGTGGGTTGAGTCTCTCCATGCACGAGCACGGTGTCTTTTTTCGGTGTTTTTGAGGGCTATCGGCCGTCCGATGCGGAATTGTATAAATCGGTTTCCGCAAGTCTTGAAACGGGCTTTATTGCCGTCCGTATGCGGACGTATGCCGGATGCGGGGTAAGGATATACGAAAAGCCCCGTCCTGTGAGGGGACGGGGCTCGTTCTTGACCGTGCGTCGGAATTACTTCGCAGCGTTCTTCTTATCGTAGCGTTTTGCGTAGCGGCTCATAAACTTATCGACGCGACCGGCGGTATCCACCAACTTCATCTTGCCCGTATAGAACGGGTGCGACGTGTTGGAAATTTCCATCTTATACACGGGATAGGTTTCGCCGTTCACCTCGATCGTCTCTTTTGTCGAAACGGCGGACCGACACAAAAACACGTGGTCATTGGACATGTCCTTGAAGGCCACCAAACGATAATTCTCCGGATGAATACCCTTTTTCATTTGTTGTTTTTGTTTAATGTTAGTGCTTAAGCGGCACAAAGGTAATACAATTCACCCGCAAAAACAATATTTTGCGCAAAAAATATGCATTCGCCTCG
>CAZVGH010000016.1:0-19450 GCA_964626515.1 uncultured Alistipes sp. | reverse complement strand
CCGCTGCCCTTTCTCTTGCAAAATTCTTCTACTTTGCTGGTGGTGAAATCAATACTGCCAATCTATTTCAAAGATACGAAAAGTCAACGCAAAAGCAAGCTCGTTTGCATTTTGCCGAGCGGAAGTCGGTATGCCGTTTCGATTTTTTGATTATCTTTGCTGCGCATTTCGGCCCTCCGAATACGGGCGGGCCGAAGGCCGAATTCCGTCGATCGTATAATTTTTGGTCGTTGCAGATCAAAGCAGTTCGCGTGGGTTCTACGCTGACATTGAATAGTTTGCAACTATCCAAAACTTGTTTATGATACGATCGATTCTCTTGTCCGCGTTGCTCGTCGCAACGCTCTTCGGCGACATCGGCACCCGGCCGTGCGCCGCGCAGCCTCTCCCGCTCTCGGTGGAGGAGCTTTTCCGCCTGATCGATGCCAACAGCCGCACACTCGACCTGAAGGCCCTTTGCGTGGAGGATGCCCGCAGCGGCGAACTCGTCGCCCGCAGCCGGCGGTTGCCGGTGCTCGACGCCTCGCTTTCGGCGGGCTACCTCGGCAACGGCTACCTCACGGATCGCGATTTCTCGGACGGCATGGCGATCCGGAATCCCCACTCGAACAACAACTTCGCGCTCGATGCCATGCAGGTGGTTTACAGCGGCGGCGCCATTGCCGGCGGCATCCGCATGGCCGAGCTGCAGACGCGCATGGCCGAACTCGATCTCGAGCAGAGCCGTCAGGAGGTGCGTTTCGTCCTCCTCGGCGGGCTCATCGACCTGCACTGCTTGGGTGACCGCCGCCGGCTGCTCGACGAACATTGCGCCCTCGCCGAACAGGTGCTCGAACACATGCGGGCCCGTTACGACGAAGGGGTCGTCCTGCGCAGCGACATCACGCGCTACGAACTGCAGGTCGAGGATCTGCGGCTGCAGCGGGCACGGGTCGCCGAGCAGCTGAGCACGACCGCCTATCGCCTGGCCAACGCCCTCGGCCTGTCGCCCCTCCCGACGGAGATCGAACCCCGCCTGCCGCAGCCCGACGCCGTGCCGCGGATCGAGGAGGAGCCCTGCTGGCAGGAGCTGGCGCAGCGGTCGAGCTTCGCCCTGCAGCGGGCCGAGCTCGGCATCACCGCCGGCGAGCTCCGCTGCCGCATCATCGCGGCCGACAAGCGTCCCCGCATCGACCTCTTCGCCTACGGCCGATTCGACTCTCCGATCGTCACCGAGGTGCCCGTCCTCGACAAGAACTTCCTCTACTGGGGCTTCGGCGTCCGCCTGAGCTTCCGTCTTTCGTCGCTCTACACCGCCAACAAACGGGTGCGCCAGGCGACCCTCGCCGTCGACGAGAGCCGCAAGTCCTACGAATTGGGCGCCGAACGGCTGCGCAACGACGTGCAGGCCGCCTTCGAGGGCTATCGCACCGCCGCCACGGAGCTCCGCACCCGCGAAAAGAGCCTCGAACTCGCCCGTCAGAACTATGCCATCGTGAACGACCGCTACGAGAACGGCATGGCGCTCGTCACCGACATGGTGGATGCCGCCAACGTGCGGCTCTCCGCCGAGATCGGGTACGAGAACGCCCGCACGATGCTCCTCTATGCTTATTACCGATTGAAATACGTCACCAACACCCTTTAACGAATCCACCGCACCATGCAAAGAAAAACCACCGTTCTGCTATACAACATCCTCGTCGTCGCGCTGCTCCTCGCCGGCATCGGCTGCGTCGTCTCGAAATTCGTCCATGCGGGCCGCGTCGAGTTCACCGACAACGCCTATGTGCAGCAGCATATCACCCCCGTCGACGCGCGCGTGCAGGGCTTCATCAAGGAGATCCGTTTCGAGGAGTTCACTCCCGTGAAAAAGGGCGATACGCTCGTGCTGATCGAGGATGCGGAGTTCCGCCTCCGCGAGGCGCAGGCCGAAGCGGCCCTCCGCAACGCGGAGGCCGGCCAGCAGGCCTCGGCCACCTCGGTCGCCACCGTGCAGAGTAACATCGGCGTGAACGATGCCGCCCTCGCCGAGTGCCGCGCGCAACTCGACAATGCCCGCCGCGAGGATGAGCGCCACGAGCGGCTGTTCGCCCGTCAGGCCGTCACGCAGCAGTACGACCACGTCCACACGACCTATCTGGCGGTGCAGAGCCGTTACGAGCAGCTCCTCCGCGCACGGCAGTCGACCGCCCTCGCGAAGAACGAGCAGCGCCACCGCCTCGAGCAGACCGATGCTGGGGTCTGCGTGGCGCAGGCCGCTCTCGATCTGGCCCGTCTCAACCTCTCCTATACGGTGATCCTCGCCCCCTGCGACGGCGTGCTGGGCCGCAAGGAGATCAACGTCGGCCAGCTCGTACAGCCGGGCCGCACGCTCGTCGACATCGTCGACGGCACCGACAAGTGGATCGTCGCCAACTACCGCGAAACGCAGCTCGGACGGATTCGTGAGGGGGCGCGGGTCGACATCCGCATCGACGCCCTCCCCGGCGAGCATCTGACAGGCACCGTCCGCTCGATCGCCTACGCCACGGGTGCGGCCGTCTCGTTGCTCCCTGCGGACAACGCTACGGGCAACTTTGTGAAGGTCGAACAGCGCATCCCCGTTCACATTGCGATCGACGATCCCGCCTCGGAGAGCTTCCGCCGCCTGCGGGCCGGGATGAGCGCGGAGTGCGAAGTCAACTATTAGCGCCATGGCCGAACACAATCACGGCCGGGGCGGCTTCGCCATGCCGATGTTCCGACAGTGGGTGCCGGAGCGGCTGCGCCCGTGGCTCTACGTCCTGCTTGCCTTCACCTTCCAGCTCTCGTGCGGCGTCTATCTCGGCGGTCTGAACGAGATCGTCGGCTCGGAGTCCGTCCTGCGCGAAGACGTGTTGATGTGCCTCTATGCGAGCCTTTGCGGACTGGCCTTTACCTTCCCGCTGCTGTTCCGCACCAAGTTCCGCTTCACGAACCGCACGCTGCTGCTGACCTCCGTCCTCGGCATCGCCGCCTGCAACTGCGCGGCGCTGTACGTCACCAATCTGCCTGCGCTGTGGGCGATCTGCTTCGTTGCCGGAGCGCTGAAGATTCAGGGAACCTTCGAGTGCATGTCGAACATCCAGCTCTGGATGACCCCCGAACGCGACTTCCGGGTCTTCTTCCCGCTGCTGCACCTCTTCATCATGCTCTCCATCCCCGCGTCGGAGCTGTTGGCCGTTTGGTGCTGCCGCTTCGCCACGTGGCACTACATGAACTACCTGCTGATCGGCGTGATGCTCTTCCACGCGCTGTGGCTCTTTCTCTGCACCCGCCATTTCCGCTTCATGCGGCCGCTGCCGCTCTACGCCGTCGACTGGCTGGGCGCCGCGCTGTGGGTGCTGGCCGTGATGCAGGCGGTCTATATCTGCTGCTACGGCGAGTTCTACGACTGGTGGACGAGCGGCGTGATCCGCACGCTGACTCTGACGACGCTCGCCACCTTTGCGCTGGCCGTCGTCCGCATGCGCTTCATTCGCCATCCCTACCTCGAACCGGCGATGTGGCGCAACAAATACCTGCCCGCCATCTTCTTCCTCGTCTTCGTGACGGAGGCCCTGCTCGCCGCCGAACACGTCCTCGAGGAGATCTTCTACGAGTGCATGGAGTGGTCCGAACGCACGACGGCCGTGCTGAACGCCCCCGTCATGACCGGGGTCGTCTGCGCCGTGCTCTTCGCGCTGCTCTGGTTCAAGGTGTGGCAGCAGGGGCGTGTGCGGCTCATTGCCGTCGGGCTGGCCTGCTTCCTCGGCTATGCGGTGCTGTTCTATCTCCGCCTCTCGCCCGAGGTGAACATCGAACGGCTCTACGTGCCGCTCTTTTTCCGCGGATTCGCCGCGACGCTGTTGAGCATCGCGCTGCTCTATTCGATCCAGTCGGTGATGAACTTCTTGGTATTCTTCCAGTCGCTCGCCGTCTTCCAGACGCTCCACCTGCTGGCGGGCGGTATCGTCGGTGCGGCCTGCTACGCCTACGGGGTCCGTTACCTCATAGCCGACAACATCGCCCGCTACGGCGGTTATCTCGACCGCCTGCACCTCTCGCCCCGCGAGCTGCTGCTGCATGTCGGCGAGTGGATGAACGCCTTTCAGATTGCCTCCGTCAAGCAGCTCTACGGCTGGGCGATTTACGCGGCAGCGGCCCTGCTGCTCCTGCTGCTGTGCTACGACATTCCCTATACGCGCGAGCACCTCGTGCGGCGGATGCCCTCGTGGTCGGCCGTCGGTCGCAGGCTGCGCAAACACCTCGCGATCCGCTCCTGACGGCGCGGCGGCAGGGTAGCGGTGGGCATGCAAGTTGCAGCGGAAAAATTTGGAACGGCGCCCCTTTTTCGCTAATTTTGTTCCGCACACAAAAAACACATGCGCTTATGCAAGTACTGATGGTCAACGGCAGCCCGCACCGCGACGGCTGCACCCGCACGGCCCTCGACGAGATTGCGGCCGCATTGGCCGCCGAAGGCATCGGGTCGGAAATCTTCTGGATCGGCAACGATCCGCTCGCCGGCTGCATCGGCTGCGGCAACTGCTTCCGCACGGGGAGCTGCTTCCGCCACGACAACGTCGACGCCTTCATCGAGAAGGCCCGCACGGCCGACGGCTTCATCTTCGGCTCGCCCGTCCACTACGCCGCCGCTTCGGGAGCCCTCACCTCGTTCCTCGACCGCGCCTTCATGGTCGGCGGCTCGCAGGGGGTCTTCGCCTACAAACCTGCGGCAGCCGTCACGAGCGCCCGCCGGGCCGGTACGACCGCCACGCTCGACCAACTCAACAAATACATCGTCTTCCACCGCATGCCGGTCGTTCCGTCGCAGTATTGGAACATGGTTCACGGCTCGAATCCCGACCAGGTGCGGCAGGATGCCGAGGGGTTGCAGATCATGCGGACGCTCGGCCGCAACATGGCCTGGATGCTCAAGGCCTTCGCCGCCGCCCGCGAGGCGGGCATCAACCCGCCCGAACCCGAGGCTGTGGTTCGCACGAACTTCATCCGCTGACGCCGCGCGATCCGTACAGAAAATCCGCCCCGCCTTTTTCACAAAGGCGGGGCGGATGCGTGTTGCGGCGGGCGGCTCTTTATCGGGCGATGCGTCCGTTCGTCGCGCCGTCGGCGGCGGCCATGATCTCCTCGATCGGGAATTGGGCGTAATCGCCCGGCACGGTGTTCTTCAGCGCGCAGGCTGCGGCGCCGAGCGCCAGCGCCCGCGGCATATCCGTGCCGTGCACCATGCCGTAGATGATGCCGCTGTTGTAGGCGTCGCCCACGCCGACGCAGTCCACCACGCCGTCGATGTCGTAGATGCGCGCCGCGTGCATCGTCCCCCGGTGCCACAGCGTGCCGCCCAGCAGGTGGTGCTGTGCATTCAGCACGTTGCGCAGCGCGAAGACGATCGTGTGGCATTTCGGCAGCAGGCGCGCCACCTCCTCGGCCGCCTTCGCGTATCCCTTCATCGGCATCTCGTACTCCGTGTCGCACGCCTTGAAGGCGGGCATCGGGACGCCGAGCGACTGGAGGTACTCGAGCTCCGTGCCGAACACGATGTCGCATTCGGCCATGAGCGGCGGCAGCACCTCGCGGGCTGTTTTGCCGTATTTCCAGAGGTTGCGGCGGTAGTTGATGTCGCACGAGACCACCAGCCCGTGACGGCGCGCGGCGGCGATCGCTTCGGCGCATACCTCGGCCGTTCCTGCGCTCACGGCGGCCGAGATGCCCGACCAGTGGAACCAGCCCGCATCGGCGAAGACGGCATCCCAGTCGATGTCGCCCGGCACCAGCGCGTCGAACGACGAGTCGGCACGGTCGTAGACCACCTGCGACGAACGCATCGCGACGGCCTCCTCCATGTAATAGAGCCCCATGCGGCCCGCCTTGCGTACCAGATGGTCGGTCGAGACGCCGTAGCGGTGCAGGTCGGCGATGGCTGCGTCGGCGATCTTGTTGGCCGGCAGACAGGTGACGAATTCGCTCTCGAGGCCGTAGTTGGCCAGCGAAACGGCCACGTTGGCTTCGCTGCCGCCGAAGCCCGCCTCGAAGCGGCCCGTCTGGTTGAATCGGGCGAACGAGGGCGGCGTCAGCCGCAGCATCAGTTCACCGAAAGTTACGATCTTCATGCTTGTTCGGGGATTCGTTCGCCCGCGGGGAGGCGGCGCGGAGCCCTGCCGGGCCCGTCGGTTGCCGCCTGCCGCGCGCAAAGGGTGTTATTTCTTGATCGATGCCTTGACCTTGAGCTTCTTGAAGCCGCTCAGAATCGTCGCGTCGTTGTTCTTCGCCGCGTCGTAAACGACGGTCACCTCGCCGCTCTTGAGGTCGATCTTCACGTCTTCGATGCCCTTGCCGAGGGTCGGGATGTTCGTCTCGACCTTCTTTGCGCAGTTCGGGCAGTCGAGATCCGTATCGAATACGGTCGTCGTCAGCTGCTTCGTCGCCTTCTTCGGCTGCTTCTGTGCCATGCAGATACCCGTGCCCATTACCAGAGCCAGGCAGATTACCAAAAACTTTTTCATGTGTACTGTGGTTTGTTTCAGTTGTTTTCAATCGGTTTGTTTGCGGTCGCTCCGCTAATAGAGGTTGAAGCGCAGGCCCGCGTAGAACTTGCGGCCCATGAGGGGACCCCAGACGTTCATCGAGTTGAACTGCGTCGACCAGGGGTTCGAGGCGTTCATGATCGGCTCCTTCTGACGGTAGTCTGCGATGTTCTCGCAGCCGACGTAGAGGTCGAACTTGCCGATCTTGCGGGTCACCTGCGCGAAGAACATCGGGTAGGCGGGCGAACGGTCGTCGTGCGCCAGATCGCCGTCCTGCGTCGGGATGCGGGCCGGACCGTTGAGCTGGGCCGTGGCGTCGAATACCCAGCGGCGGAACTTCGTCGCGTACTGCACGTTGAGCAGCGTCTTGTAGGCGTTCACCAGCGGACGCTCGACCGAAGCGGTCCGTCCGTCGGGGCGGCGGATCGTCATGCGGCTGTCCGTATAGCGGAACGTGGCGAAGATGTCGAGCCGCTCGACGGGCGTCCACGAGAAGTCGACCTGATAGGTATCCGTGTAGGATTTGCCGTCCGTGTTGTAGATGTTGATGCAGGCGGGATTCCACTCCTGATCCACCACCACCGAGTTGTAGAACTGCGTGCGGAAGTAGTCGAAGCTGATCGTCGCGTCGTCCTTGCCGGCGAGCGAGAAGCTCTGCGTCAGCGAGCCGCCCGCTGTCAGTGCCTTCTCCATGCGGTCGAAGAGGTCGAACCAGTCGGCCGAGGTCGCCCGCCCGTCGTCGAAGACGATGCGGCGGCCCGTCGTGAGGATGCCGATGTTGTCGGTCAGGACGCTCGTTGAACGGTACCCCAGACCCGCAGAGAGACGCAGCGTCGTCCGCGGCGTGATGTTCCAGCGGATGTGACCGCGCGGCGTGGCGAAGGCCTTGTCGTAAAAGGTGTTGTAGTCGCCGCGCAGACCCGCTACGATCGACAGCTTGTCCTTGATCGAGTAGGTGTACTCGGCATAGATGCCCGCCTCCTGCTCGCGGCGGTCGAGCCGGAATTCGGTGCGGGGCGCCGCCTCGATCCACGGCGTGGCGTTGAGCAGATGCTCGTTGATCGACGCATGCCGGCCCTGTACGCCGACGATCACCGACGAACGGTAGGTGAAATAGTGGTTGTAGGCCATGTTGACCGATACGGCGTTCTCGATGCCCGCATAGTCGTTCAGACCGAAGTAGGCCTGCTCGCCGTAGTGGTCGAAATCGGCCACCAGAATCATGTTCGAGCGCAACTCGTCCTGTGCGTCGGGATCGTAGACCGCCGCACCGACCGGCATGCCGATCTTGAGGTAGCCGCCCGCCTCGCGGTTGCGGATGTGCGAGCCGTAGTGCGGCATGGCGACGCCCTGCTCCTGCCAGTTCCAGTGCTCGTGCATCGCACGGCGCTCCTCCTCGCGGTCCCGATAGTCGAGCATGCCGCCCAGACGGTTCTCCTGCAGCATCTTGAAGCCCCAGCGGATCTGTATGCCGTTGTCGGCGGCATAGACCCAGCGGTTGGCCAGCGAAAGGAGGTTCGTCTGGGGCTGGTCGCGGAAGTGATCGTGGTTGTGGTCCATCTTGCGGACATCCGTGTCGGCCGAGCCGTGGAAGAGGATGATCGACGAGAGTTTCTTGTCCTTCGTGACGGGGAAGGCCGACGAGAGGTTCACCTCGGGGCGCAGCTCGTCGTCGAGATAGAGGTTGACGAAGAGACGCTCCTCGTCGGTCGGCTTGCGGTGCTCGAGGTTGATCTGTCCCGTGACGGCCTCGTGACCCGCCGTGACGGAGGCGACGCCCTTCGAGACCTGGATCGAGTTGAGCCACATGCCGGGCGTGTAGCTCAGGCCGTAGGGGGCGCTCAAACCGCGCATGATCGGACGGTTCTCGTCCAGAATCTGGGTGTAGGTGCCGGCCAGACCGAGCATCTTGATCTGTCGCGCGCCCGAGATGGCGTCGCTGTAGCCCACCGTCACCGAGGCCGAGTTCTCGAAGGACTCGGCGAGGTTGCAGCAGGCCATCTTGCAGAGACCCGCGAAGGAGATCATCTCGCTTTTGGCGATGCCGTCGCGCTTGACGTAGTTGCCGTGCTGCGAGCCTTCGATCACCACGTCGTCCACGGCGACCCCTTCGGCCTCGAGGGCGAAAGCGATGCGCTCGACGCCCGCGGCGACCTGCAGCGTGTCGTTCGTATAGCCGAGATAGGCGGCTACGAGACGGTCGTAGCCCTTCACGCGATGGAGCAGCACGCCGCCGTCAACATCGGTGCTGCCGCCGACGGTCGTCCCGGCCCAGTAGACCGACGCGCCGATGAGCGGCTGACCCTCTTTGTCGCACACACGGGCGCGCACATCCTGTGCGGAGGCCGCGGCGACCGTACCGAAGAGGGCGAGAACGGTATAAAGAATCGTTTGAATTTTCATCGGAATGTACCCTTTGTTACGCTATGAATTGGAACAGCACCGCGACACCGGAGGTCGCGGCGTTTCGGATTCAAACCGTAACGGGCGGGGCGCGCAGGCCGCAGGCGTCGGCGCATCCCGCACTCGGATGCGGAACGGGGGGCGCGGCACGGCGTGCCCGCAGCAGCTGCAGCGGTGCATCGGTCTGCGGGTCGGCCTGCTCGGCGAGCAGCGCCACGGGCAGCTCGTTCGCCAGCAGCTGGTAGGCCTGGTGCTGGCGGCAGCGTTCGCCGTCGCAGCAGCGGACCAGCAGCCATTCGATGTTGATGTGAAGATGACAGCAGCAGGGGGCCGCCACCGAAAGTTCAGCGCAGGGCTCCGCCGTTGCGGTCGGGTGCGCATGCGTGCAGGGGCCGCCGTGACCGTGCTCGCAGACCTGTCCGCTCTCCGCCGCGTGGCGGTGCTGCGCCACGCAGGTGCAGGTGATCGCCGTCAGCGACGCACCAGCCGTCGCCGTCAGGTAGACGGCGAGGAAGAGCAGTGCGATATGTTTGCGTAACGTCGACATCGGTCAGGTGTTGGGCGGGCCTGCGTTCTTGCGGCCACTCCGCAATACGGAGCAAAGATAAGCATAAAGCAGGCGTAAAAAAAGGAATTTCCTCAATTTTTTTGCCGAAGCGGAACGCCTGCACGGTCGTTTTACTTGGTTAACGGATCCCTGTCGGGAGCTGCCCCAGCGCCTGCCGTTCCGTCCTGTCGCGCCTGCCGCTTTGTCGCGTTTCGGCAGGCGGTGTCGTGTCAACGGGTGACAAACCGTGTCAACCTGTCCGATGCGTACCGGCTGGCAAATCTTTTGCGGAATCTCTCTGTCGAACACGGAAAATAACCAAAATTCCATACCATGAACATCAATACCTTAACCATCAAGGCGCAGGAGGCGCTCCAGGGGGCGGTCTCCACGGCGCATGAACACGGCCAGCAGGCTGTCGAGCCGATGCACCTGCTGCGGGTGCTGCTGCACGAGGACGATTCGCTCGGCGCCTTCCTGCTGGGGCGCACGGGGGTGAACGTCAAGGCACTGCGCGAGGAGACCGAGCGGGCGCTCGGGTCGCTGCCGCGCGTCGAGGGGAGCGGTGATCCCTACTTCTCCTCCGAGCTTTCGCGCGTCGTGCAGCGGGCGCTGGACTTTACGAAGACCTTCGGTGACAAATACGCTTCGATCGAACACCTGCTGCTGGGCCTCGTCGCCGAGCAGAGCGCGGCCGCGGTGCTGCTCAAGCGGGCAGGTGCCACCGAGAAGGAGCTCGTCGAGGCGGTCCGCACCTTCCGCCGCGGGGCGACGGTCGATTCGCCGACCGCTTCGCAGGAGTTCGATGCGCTGGGCAAGTATGCGATCAACCTGAACGAGCAGGCGCGGGCGGGCAAGCTCGATCCCGTGATCGGTCGCGACGAGGAGATCCGCCGCGTGCTGCAGATCCTGTCGCGCCGCACGAAGAACAACCCGATTCTGGTCGGCGAGGCGGGTGTCGGCAAGACGGCCATCGCCGAGGGCATCGCCCGCCGCATCATCGACGGCGACGTCCCCGAGAATCTGCGTTCGAAGTCGATCTATTCGCTCGACATGGGCGCTCTGATCGCGGGTGCCAAGTATCAGGGCGAGTTCGAGGAGCGCCTGAAGGCGGTCGTGCAGGAGGTGACGCAGAGCGACGGCGAGATCCTGCTCTTCATCGACGAGATCCACACGCTGGTCGGTGCGGGCAAGTCGTCGGGCGCCATGGATGCGGCCAACATCCTCAAGCCCGCCTTGGCGCGCGGCGAGCTGCGGACGATCGGCGCCACGACGCTCGACGAATACCAGAAATATTTCGAGCAGGACAAGGCGCTCGAGCGCCGTTTCCAGAAGGTGACGGTCGACGAACCTTCGGTCGAGGATGCCGTGTCGATCTTGCGCGGCCTGAAGGAGCGCTACGAGACCCACCACCGCGTCCGCATCAAGGACGAGGCGATCGTCGCGGCGGTCGAGCTCTCGACGCGGTACATCACCTCGCGCTTCCTGCCCGACAAGGCGATCGACCTCATCGACGAGGCGGCGTCGCGCTTGCGGCTGGAGATGAACTCCGTGCCCGAGGAGATCGACACGCTCGACCGCAAGGTCCGCCAGCTCGAGATCGAGCGCGAGGCGATCCGCCGCGAGGGGGACGAGCCGCGCATCGAACAGCTGACGCACGAGATCGACGAGCTGAAGGCGCGCGAGGCGGAGCGCCGTGCCAAGTGGCAGGCGCAGCGCGACCTGCTGCAGCAGATCCAGAACGAGAAGGCGCGCATCGAGCAGCTGAAGGTCGAGGCGCGCGAGGCGGAGCGTCAGGGCGACTACGGACGCGTGGCGGAGATCCGCTACGGCAAGATCGGCGAGGCGGAGCAGGCCATCGCCCGCTATACGGAGGAGTTCCGCCGTTCGTCGGCGGGCGGGTCGATGATCAAGGAGGAGGTCGATGCGCAGGACGTCGCCGAGGTGGTGTCGCGCTGGACGGGTATTCCCGTGACCCGGATGCTGGCCTCGGAGCGCGAGAAGCTGCTGCGGCTCGAGAGCGAACTGCACCGCCGCGTCGTCGGGCAGGAGCAGGCCATCGCCGCCGTGGCGGATGCCGTGCGCCGCTCGCGGGCGGGGCTGAGCGATCCGCGCCGGCCGATCGGCTCGTTCATTTTCCTCGGCACGACGGGTGTCGGCAAGACGGAGCTGGCGAAGGCGCTCGCCGAGTTCCTCTTCAACGACGACCAGCTGATGACGCGCATCGACATGAGCGAATACCAGGAGCGGCACAGCGTTTCGCGCCTCGTCGGAGCGCCTCCGGGATACGTCGGCTACGACGAGGGCGGCCAGCTGACGGAGGCCGTGCGCCGCAAGCCCTACTCGGTGGTGCTGCTCGATGAGATCGAGAAGGCGCACCCCGACGTCTTCAACATCCTGCTGCAGGTCCTCGACGACGGCCGTCTGACCGACAACAAGGGCCGCACGGTCGATTTCCGCAATACGATCATCATCATGACCTCCAACATGGGCTCGCACCTGATTCAGGAGCGCCTGTCGGAGGGCTTCGACGGCGGACACCTCGATCCCGCGCTGCTGGAGCGGACGCGTACGGAGGTGGTCGAACTGCTGAAACAGCAGCTCAAACCCGAGTTCCTGAACCGCGTGGACGAGATCGTGATGTTCGAGCCGCTGACCCGCGCCGATATCGGGCGGATCGTCGAACTGCAGCTCGAAGGGGTGCGGCAGCTGCTCGCCCGCAACGGCATCCGTCTCGAGTGGAGCGAGGCGGCTCGCGACCGCATTGCCGCCGAGGGGTACGATCCGCTCTTCGGCGCCCGCCCCGTGAAGCGGACGATCCAGCGGAGCGTCATCAACGACCTTTCGAAACGGATTCTGGCGGGCGAGGTAGATCGTGAGCGGCCGATCCGCATCGACGCCTCCGACGAAGGCCTGCGCTTCTCGAACTGACGCGGCCCCGGGGTGTAAACGGCGGGCGGGCTCCTTCACCGATCGAAGGAGTCCGCCCGTTTCGTTTGCTGCGGCCGCTTCGGCTACAGCCCTTTGCGCGCGATTTTCCAGGCGAGGTAGTTGTACCACGCCAGCACTTTCGGCCGCCATGAGCGGGGCAGGCGGTTGAGCACCTGCACCTTGCGCAGCGTGCGGCGGTAGGTGCGCGTAAAACCGAAGGTGCGGATGGCGCGCGCGGCCGCCTCCGTGTCCCCCTTGGAGGAGAGGATCAGGGCCTTGCCGAGTGCCGCGCGGGCGACGAACTCGCGTTCGTCGAGCGGGGCCGCCGGGTCGTAGAGCTCTTCGAACGAGTAGGGGGTCTGTTCGGGGGTGTAGATCGAGGAGGAGCGGTTCGATGCGACCGTCACGTAGTCGGCCGCCCGCAGGGGCGAGTAGCAGATGCGGTAGCGGCGGGCCAGCTTGATCCACATGTAGAGGTCGCCGGCGATCTTCATCCCCTCGGGAAATCCGCCGACCTCGTCGAAGACGCGGCGCGGCATGGCGACGGTCGACGAGGTGGTGACGTAGCGGTGGGCCGAGTCGCGGAAGAAGTTCGCCACGATGCCGCGCTCGGCGAGCCCCGGGGCGGGGTGCGACCCTTCGGCGTTCACGATGTCGAAGCCCGTGCAGTAGGCGCCGCAGTCGGGCCATTCGGCGATCATCGCGGCGATCTCCGCGAGAAACTCGGGATGCCAGCGGTCGTCGGCATCGAGGAGCGCCACCCACTCCGAGCGCGCTTCGCGGATGCCGCGGTTGCGGGCGGCGCATTCGCCGGCGTTGGGCTGATCGACGAGGCGGACGAGGGGTGAGCCGATGCCGCGTACGATCTCGGCCGAGCGGTCCGTCGAACCGTCGTTGACGACGACGATCTCGGCCGCGGGATAGCTTTGCGCCAATACCGAGCGGAGGGTGGTTTCGATCTCGCGCTCCTTGTTGTAGAGGGGGATGATAACGGAAAATGCGGGTTTCATGCTTTGTCAGAATGTTTCGTAGGCGGATCGGTCGGGAAGCAGGGCCTCGAAGGCGGCCGCCAGCTGCCGCTGCGAGCGGCCGAAGTCGGCGATCTGCGTGCTGTCGTTGAGGCAGACCATGCGGCGGCTGCCTGCGGCCACCGTGCGGCAGACCGTCGGGAGCGAGGCGTCGTCGAGGTCGCTGAGCAGCGTGTCGGCGAAGCCGTGCGGGCGGAATTCGCCGCGGCACAGCGTGTCGTAGCGCACGAGCCAGTGCGAAAGGTCGGACGGAGCGCGGAACCGGTTGCGGCAGGCGGCGGTCAGTTCGTCGCCCCACTGTTCCCAGGCGCGGGCGAACGCCGAGCGCAGGTGTGCCTGCGGCATGTGGGGGTCGAAGAAGCCCGGGAAGAAGCTCCACGGCAGCAGCGACAGCGTTTTGAGGATGTTCCCGAACCCGTAGCAGGGGGCGAGCCACTTGCCGAGGTGGCGGTTGAGCGCCCGCCGCGGATGGAGCCGGTTGACGAGCTCGAGGTCGTTCAGGATCGTTTGCGCGATGCACGAGGGGCGCACGATGCTCAGCCGCGCCATGTCGCACGGCAGGCCGTCGCGGAAAAAATCGCTTGCGCGGCAGAGCGCCGTCAGCAGCATGTCGTCGTTGAAGAGGACGAACTGCTCGGCCAGCCCTTCGAGCCGATGCAGGTTGAGCTCGATGACGTTCGAGTTGAAGGTGGGCAGCTGTTCGGCGGGGATGTAGTCCGTGTGGCGGACGATGTGCAGCTTCGGGTGGTCGCGCTCGAGCCAGTCGGGGAGGTGCCCCCACGTGACGAGGTGGATGCGCCGCACCCACGGTGCGAAGCGCTCCACGCCGCGGAACCAGTAGCGCAGCAGCCCCCAGTCGCGGTAGCGGACCTCGGAGGCGTCGCAGCCGTCGGCAGTGCGTTCGGCGGGAATGGCGGCCGCCTGCGCCGCGGGCAGAGCTTCTCGGCGGTAACGGTCGAACTCCGCGCGCCAGGCGGGATCGGCGCCGTCGACCCAGAGCAGGACGAAATCGATATCGGTGTGGTTCATCGGTCGTATTCGTATCGGTTTGAATCGGTGTGCTGGCGGACACGGCGGCACAGCCGCCGGCGGTCTGCGCTCACTGCACCAGCAGGTTGCATCCGCGGATCTCGCTGTGGTCGATGCGGCCCTCGATCTCGAACGAGCCGTCCGTAAACAGCCGTCCGATATCTTCGGTCTGGATGAAGGCGCACGAAGCGTTGTTGGCCAGATCGACGATGTTGAGGCCGCCGCGTCCGGCCGTCGTCCGCAGGTCGAACGGATCGTTCACGTCGCGCACGACGACCCGCATCCAGCGCGGGCAGCGGAAGCGGTTGCCTCCTGCGGAGTAGGCCTGCGAGGTCAGCTCGGCCATGCCGTACTCGGAGTGGATCTCCGTGACGCCGAAAGCCTCGCAGAGAATGCGGTGGAAGGCCGCTTTGGGCAGCTCCTCGCGATAGCCCTTCATGCCGCCCGTCTCCATGACGATCGTGTCGCGCATCGGCTGCGGATAACGCTCGGCGAGCTCCCAGAGGGCGTAGCTCACGCCGAGCAGGATTTTGGGCTTCGGGTCGGCAGCCATGTCGGCGAGCAGCTGCTCGTACTGGTCGAGGTAGAAGCCGCCCGAGCCGCATGCGGCGATCAGCCGGTCGGCCATGTAGACCAGCGACGACCCCTTGCGTGCCAGGTAGTTGGGCAGCAGCGCATAGAGGCTTCGTTGCGACGGATCGCCGTAAAAGGTGCGGAACGCCTCGGTGAAGACCCGCTCGTAGTGGGCGAGCGACGCCATCGGGTGGCGCGAGGGGATCATCCCCGTCGTGGCGCTCGACGTGAAGACCGCTTCGGGGGGCGTCGGGCCGCAGTAGACGTCGGCATGCTTGAAGAGGCGGATCGGCAGAAACGGAATGTCGGTCACACGCCGCACCGCCGCCACGGCCTGTTCGTCGAAGCCGATGCGGGTCAGGTAGTCGCGGTAGGGCGGACAGGCGACGGCCTGCCGCCGAAAGAGCGCAGCGGCGGCCCGCTCGAAGGCGGCATCGTCCGTCAGGCTGAAAATCTCCTCTTCGTGCATCATGTTGCAAATGTACGAAAAGGCGGCCCGATTTCAAAATGCCGCGCCGGAAAACCGCATGCGGCCGCCGCCGAAATGCGGTCGGAGACGGTGAATTCGGTTAATTTTATGAATTTGCGGCAATATTGTTTTGTGCAACAACTTTTTTTGCTATCTTTGTACCTAATTAAATTTCTTGTGTGAAAAGTTGTGTGGAAATTTGTATTCAATTGCAACTTTTTTTGTCAAGGTCGTTGAGAAAGAAACCTTATTGTTTAATTAAAAAAAATACTGCTATGAAAAAATTGGTGTTTATCTTCTCCGCGTTTCTGTGCATGCTGTTCTGTCCGATGACCGATGCGGCCGAGGCAAAGGCTTCCGATGCGTCGGTAAACAATTTGCAACAAGGTTATATAATACGTATTCGAATCGTAGATGAAGAAGGAAACCCTATGCCAGGGGTCTATGTTGCCATTGCAGACACACAGTATGGGGCTGTTTCTGATGTAGATGGCAATGTCATGTTAATTGTACCTAAACTCAATTCGATACTTGTAATTTCTTTTGTTGGTTATGAGCCAATCGAAAGAACAGCGATAGATTTTATTAGATATGATGGCGTGATTCCGACTGTAGTCATGTCCCCTAAAAAAGCTTAAGAACTTTCAATGAAACGTCTCCTTCTCCTACTCTCCGCTCTTTGGCTGGCCGGAACGGGCTTTGCGCAATCCCGCACGGTCACTTTCGCGGGAGCCGTTATGGACTCGGATATGCATCGAGTGGAGGCTGCAGAGGTCGAGCTGATTGTGGGAACGGATACGCTGCATGCGGTTTCCAGCATGTATGGCGATTTCGCTGTCAAGACAAAACCGGGTGACGCGCTGCTGCGCGTCACCCATATCGCTTATAAACCCTACGAGCAGTCGGTGACGATCTCTGCCGATCCGCGGCAGTCGAATTGGCAGAGAATCTGGTTGGAGCCGCTTTCCCGCGAGATCGACGAGGTGACCGTGAAGGGCGAACCCCCGTTGTTCAAACGAAGCGGAGATACGCTGGTCTACAACGCTGCCGCGATCAAGTCGCTCGAAAGCGACCATGCGCTGCAGATCATCGAGCAGTTGCCGGGTGTTCTGGTGCAAAACGGAGCTCTGACGGCGATGGGGCAGGAGGTGGCCCGCACCTATGTGGACGGCAAGCTGATCTTCGGCGAGAATCCGATGACGGCGCTGCTGAATCTGACGGCATCCGACGTGCAGAAGATCCGAATTTACGACGAAGACGACGAATACCACCGCAAACACGGTCTCAAATCCTCGCGCAAACGGCGCGTGTTGGATATCCGCACGCACAGCAAGCTGATCAACGCGCTGTCCGCCGTTTTTTTGGCCAGCGGCGGCGCAGACCTCGAAAAGAACGACAAAGACGGTCGTCGGGAGCGCTACGGCATCGGTCTGACGAGCGAGTTCTTCTCGGAGAAACTCTCGTTGTCCGCCGGTGTCAATGCGAACAATATCGGCCGCCCGTCGAATCGTCCCGAGGACCTGTTGATCGTCAGAACCCCCGTCGCCGGCTCCTATGCAGCGACCAGCTCTGTTTCCGCAAGCTATCGACAACGGTTCGGCGACGAACAGGGTGTCAGCCCGGAGTTGTCGGCGAACTATACCTATTCGACAGGCCGCACGAAACAGGAGAGCCACACGTCGCGCCTCTATTTCCCGACGGCGGAATATGCCGAGCGCTCTTCGTTCGATTCGCTCTATCGGGCACGGCAGACCGAGACCCACCATGCAGCGGTCTACTTTTCCCGAAATTTTCTCTCTTTTTCCCAAAGTTTCGAAACATCGCGTAACAAGGAACAGGAGCTGCGGAACAGTTTGGCGCTGTTCGACGGTACGCGGACAGGCTCCGAATCTGCCGTTGCTTCGGATACACGTACCTATAAATATTCGAGCTATCTCAACTGGAACGGGCGCATCGCAGGCTGCTGGCATGCGCTGACTTCTGCCGAACTGACCCTGGACAAGAGCGACGGTGTGCAGGATCGCTCGGATACGTTCACGGATTTTTCGGCCGACCGGCTCTACCATACCGCTCCCGTGGGCCGTGCCCGCAAATTATCGGGAACGTTTTCGTTGTCGTATCGTCCCGAGAACGAAAAGACAGCCCTCGAATCGGTTGAATTCGGGTATAATCCCACATATGAATATGAGCGGAAGCGCCAGTTGCGTTACGACCTTGTACGGGACGAACTCGACATCCCGGGCAGTCGCGACATGACCTACGACTATTTTCTTCATAGACCTTATTGCTCGATAAGATTTCGCAATTCGCTGATGATCGATCTGCCGGTCGAAATCGCCGTACAGCATCGCGACGAGCGGCTGCCGGGCAGCGAAGAGAACCGCAAACGCTTTGCGGCGCTGCTGCCGCGTATCTCGTGGTTGATCGGCAAAGGTTTCAATCGTCGTGTCTGGATTACCTATGTTGCTACCACGACGCTTCCTTCGATGGAGCAGCTCTCCACGCGGGTCGACAACAGCAATCCGCTGTATCTCTTTTCCGGTAATCCGCACTTGAAACAGTCGGTCGGGCACAGGTTCACTCTGCAGAGGAATTGTACCCGCTCGAACGGCGACGCATGGAGTGTACACGCGAATGTGTCTTTTCATCGTAACAGCATTGTCGACCGCTCTGTTTTTTGTAAGACGGCAACGGTGCTTCCCGACCGAAACGGCTTCGAGGTGCCGGCCGGCGGAACGTTTACCACCTACGAAAATCTGAACGGAGCGCTTTCTGCCTCTGTATCGGGCGAGTACTCGTTGCGAATCAAGGCATTGCGCTCCAATATGCGTTTCACGCTTTCAGGAGATTATCAACGTACTCCGACCTATGTGGGTGAGCAGAGAAACCGGACGACGACCTATTCGCCGCGTGCCATGATTATGCTGAACAGCAATTTCTCGAGAAAGGTCCGCCTGTCGCTGGCGTCTTCGAGTTCGCTGATCTTTTCTGAAAACAGGATCGGCAACGACAGCCGTTATTTGAATGAGCGAATCATGTGTGCTTTGGATAGTAATTTCGCCAAGCGCCTCTTTTTCAATTCGTACTACGTGTATTCGCTGTACAAGCCGCTCGGCAGCATCGGCAGCCGCAACGAGAACAGCCAGCTGAACATGATCTTCGGCTGCCGTTTCCACAAGAGCCGCGGCACGGTGAGCCTTGCAGGATACGACCTGCTCAATCGCAGTACCGCTTTCACGACGAAGATGGCGGCGGATTATCAAAACAGCTCCTGGAGGTCCACGGCAGGCAGATATTGGTGCGTGAACGTCAGCTACAGCTTCAATAAATCGCAGTCGGGTGCCGCAGCCGGCATGCGTCGCTGATGCGGGGGCGTTGCCCGTGGGGCGGTCTCTTCCGCGTACCCGTTTAACGGCTTTTTGAGCCGTTTGGGAGCCGCAGTTTCCCGACGCGAAAACCTCTTGCAGGGAAACCCGCCTGCGGCAATTTTTCCGCAGCATTCTCCCGCAGGCGGCGCTCCGCCGCAACCGCCGCAACTCTCCAAGCGCAGCCCGCCGCCCGCAAAAAAGCCCCGGACCGAAATCCGGGGCTTTTGCCGTATCGGCGGCGGGGCGCAGGCCCCTGACCGCGTGCTACTTTTTCGTGCCCTTCGGCGCGAGCATCATGTTCATCTTCTTGCCGTCGAGTTTGGGCATCATCTCCACCTTCGCCAGATCCTCCAGATCGGTGGCGAAGCGCAACAGCAGAATCTCGCCCTGCTCCTTGAAGACGATCGCGCGACCGCGGAAGAATACATAAGCCTTCACCTTCGCGCCCTCCTTCAGGAAGTTCTGGGCGTGCTTGAGCTTGAAATTATAGTCGTGGTCGTCGGTCTGCGGTCCGAAACGAATCTCCTTGATCACCACCTTCGACTGGTTGGCCTTGATCTCCTTTGCCTTGCGTT
>CAZVGH010000015.1:11300-19646 GCA_964626515.1 uncultured Alistipes sp. | reverse complement strand
AACGTATGCTACTGGTCGCAGCGTCAGGGCTTCGATCCCCGTTACAGCTACACGGGTACGACCGGATACGCCAACTACTCGCCTATCCGGACCATCTCGGGCGGTATCAACATCCAGTTCTAATGTCTAACAAAGAACGCGAACAAACATGAAAAACATAGCAAGCAAACTTATCCTGTCGATCGCAGCCAGCGCGTCGCTGTGCGGCTGTATCAAGGAGACGTTCCCGACGAACGGCGCCTCCTCGGAGCAGGTCGGTCAGTCGACGGCCGCTCTGGACGCGATGGTGAACTCGATCCCGACGAGCATGATCCTTTACGCTGTGAACTACAGCCAGGCCTGGGATTTCGGATATCCCGCCATCATGGTCTCGCTGAACTCCATGTCCGGCGACATGGTCATCGGCGGCGAAGACGGCTACAACTGGTTCAATAACTGGCAAAGCAACCAGGCTTTGAGCGAGGAGTACGTGACCGGCTACCAGTTCTGGTACAACTATTACAGCTGGATCAAGACCTGCAACGACGTGATCTCGTCGCTCGCCAAGATTCCCGAGGAGGAGTGGAGCAGCGTGCAGCGCGCCTACTGCGGCATCGCCAAGACCTACCGTGCACTCTACTACCTCGACCTCGTGCGTCTCTTCGAGCCGAAGGCTCCCACGTCGGACAAGGTGCACAACTACGTGATTTCCGATGAGATCAAGGGCCTTTCGTGTACGATCGTGACGGAGAACACCTCCGAATCCGATGCTGCGAACAACCCGCGCGCAACGGTGGCCGACGTCTACGAGCAGGTCATCATCCCCGATCTGGAGCATGCGGCAGCGCTGCTCGACGGCTATACCCCCGCCGCCAAGACGATGCCGACCAAGGCGGTCGCCTACGGTCTGCTGGCCCGCGCCTATCTCGAGCGCGGTACGGCCGGTGTCGCCGGCGCCTACGCCGATGCGGCCCGCTATGCCCGCATGGCCATCGACGAGAGCGGTTGCACGCCGCTGACGCAGGCCCAGTGGGAGGATCCGATCAACGGCTTCAACAGCTCGACGGCCAACAACGCCTGGCTGTGGTGCACGAACCAGACGTCGGATCAGGTGAACAACCTCTATTCGTTCATCGCCCACATGTCGATCGAGGAGAACTGGACCAACTACGGCAAGACGGTAGGCCGTTCGATCAACTCGCATCTCTACAACGAGATCGCCGACGACGACTTCCGCAAGCACTCGTGGCTCGATCCCGCCTTCTACAACTACTACGACTACAAGAGCTGCCGCCCCGACGCCCGCACCTTCTTCCTGGAGGTTTACTCGGGTACGAAGTACACGAAGGAGTACGGCGCAATCAAGTTCCGTCCCGGTCAGGGCGACTACCAGACCTATTCGGTCGGCAACGCCATCGACTTCCCGCTGATGCGTGTCGAGGAGATGTACCTCATCGAGGCCGAGGCCAAGGGTGCCGAGAACCTCGGCGCCGGCAAGGAGCTGCTGAACGCCTTCATGCAGAACTACCGCCAGCCTTCGTACAACTGCAAGGCCGCTTCAGTCGCCGAGTTCCAGGTGGAGGTTGCCCGTCAGGCCCGCATCGAGTTCTGGGGCGAGGGTATTCCCTTCTTCTACAAGAAGCGCCTCGGTCTGGGCATCCACCTCGCAGGCTCGAACTGCAAGCAGGACGAGCAGCGCTTCGAGCTGGACGGCGTAGCCCCCTGGTGGAACATCGTGATCCCGAAGTTCGAGCGTCTGGGCAATACGGCGATCACGCCTGCGTTGAACAACCCCGACCCGTCGGAGACGGTGGATCCGGTTATCGAGTAGCATAAGTAATCAATCATTAAAAGGATTATATCATGAATTTATTGAAGAAATACGCATCCCTGTTCGCGCTCGCGATGCTGGCGTTCGGTACGGCCGCCTGCTCCGACGATGCCGACTACGCACCGGCCGGTCCGGTCGAGGGTGCCCAGGTCTATTTCTCGAATGACAACACCACGAGTTTCGCACTCGGTGCCGACGACTCGTCGGTAGCCGTAGACGTGCTGCGCGGCGACTCGAACGAGACTGTCGAAGTGCCCGTGCTGGCTACGATCGACAGCGAGTACGCATCGCTCTTCAACGTTCCCTCGGTCGTCGAGTTCGAGGCCGGTGTAGAGAAGACGCAGCTCGTCATCACCTTCGACCGTTCGAAGCTGGCCGACGGCGCATCGTACACCATCGGTCTGCAGATCGACGACGAGTCGATGACGACACCCTACGGCGCCAGCACGCTGGCGATTACGGTATCGGTGCCCGAGCCCTGGGTTTCGCTGGGCAAGGGTCTCTTCTCCGACGCTTTCCTGTTCGATTACGCCTACAAACTGGAGATTCAGCAGCACAAGCTGACGCCGACGCGCTTCCGCGTAGTCAATCCCTACGCAGGCGGTCTGCTCGAAGAGGGATACTGCGATGATCCCGCCGAGTGCGCAGCTGCTTCGGAGTATTTCGAGTTCATCCTCATGAAGCCCGGCAACTCGCTGGCCGGGGTCCCGATTACGATGGAAGGTCTGGTCTTCTTCAACGACGTCAACACCGGCTTCTTCAACACGAGCAACAACTACAACCAGTACGTCGAGCTCCTGCACCCTGCCAACTTCACGAGTCTTCAGAACGAGGCAAGCTGGACGCACAACAAGGTGGTTTCGTGGCAGGATGATGCCCATACGCTGCCCGCCGTCGTACAGATCGCACCGTACTACTACATGGACGGCATCGGCGGCTGGAACAAGACGCAGGAAGACGGCTATGTAATGATCGTGTTCCCGGGTGTCGAGATGACGGACTACTCGGTGGAGGTAGCCTATGCAGGCCGCTTCACGGATCCCGAGGACAACAATTTCGCCGTAGCAACGGTAGCCGGCGGTGAGGATGTCGAGTACATCGAGGTCGGCATGGGCGCCGGCGACAACGCCGATGCGATCCTCGAGGCCATGCTGGCCGGCGAGATCGAGACGGTGAAGGTCGAGGGCAAAGAGGGCAAAGTTCCCTTCGCAGTCGACGAGGACGGCACTTACACCTTCGTAGCCATCTCGTATGGTGCCGGTGAGGCACAGGAGGCCGCTGCCGCCACGTTCAATTTCTGGATCGGCAGTGCACCCGAGGTCGCTCCGCTGGAGGCGACCTGGACGGCGGACGATCTCTACACGATCTCGAAGAAGGAGCTCTTCAAGTCGTGGTACATGTGGGCTCGCGACAACTACGACAAAAACGGCAACACGGATCGTCAGCCGATGAACATCGTGACCTTCTCGGAGAACACGGTGGACGACGACGAGGAAAAAGAGGTGGATGCAATCAACATCGAGGGTCTCGGTATGGGCTATGTCGAAGACGACACGATGACCTGGGAGTACTATAAAGGCGTAATCTACAACCTCGGATTCAGAGGTGCGCTGGGTACTTGGAACGGCTATACGATTTCACTGTTCACCGTTGCCATACCGTCTACCAGTCTATACTACGTATCGAACTACCAGCTCATAGGCGGTATCGTAGACGAGGGTTACATCGCCATGGTGTCGAACAACAAGAATACCAACTACAACGGTTTTTATCTTGCCGCATTCACGGATGCAGAGTTGGAAAATATGGCCGGCTATCTGGGATGTTACTACGATATCATGTTCGAGGATCCCGCCGTATCGGCGCTCTCGCCGGTGGCTGCCGCCGCCCCGAAGGCTTCGATGTCGATGTCGTCGCTCAAGTCGCTGGCTGACAAGATGGCCGTTCGTGAGAACTACGTCGAGACGAGCCGCGGCATGGCACACCGCAAGATCGACGAGATGCTGGCCAAGCGTGCACAGCTGGTTCCGGCATCGGCCGAGGCTACGGTGAAGACTTTCCGCGGCACGGTGAAGGGCCTCAACGAGGTGCCTGCCAAGGGCAACGCAACGGATACCCTCCTGCGCTAAATCGCACACTCATTTGAAAAACGGGAGCGGCCGGCCGCTCCCGTTTTTTATGCTACTGCCAAAGACAGCGGCGGGCCGCCCCTTTCGGGCAGCCCGCCGTTATATCGAGCGCAACCGATGCGTTACGCCTCGTCGATCCAGCCCGTCAGCAGTTTGAACGGGGCGGCGGCAGGTTCGATCGCAAGGCTGCGCACCGAGGCGGGCACCAGCACCGTCTCGCCGCGACGGATCGGCATCCGGCCGCCCGCGTCGTCGCGCAGCATCCCCTCCCCTTCCGTGCAGATCACCACGACGAACGAGTCGAGCGCCGCGAGGTCAAGCTGCTGCGGCCGCGTCAGATCGAAGAGCGTCGCCGTGAAATAGGCGCATCGCACCAGCGGCACGGGGCAATCCTGCGCCGGCTCGTAGGCCGTGCGGTAGTCGCTCTGCACCGCAAAGTCGATCGCCCGCTTCGCCAGCTCGGTATGCAGCTCGCGCGGCTTGCCGTCGGCATCGAGGCGTCCGTAATCGTAGATGCGGTAGGTAATATCGGAAGGCTGCTGAATCTCGACCAAAAAAGAGCCCGCGCCGATCGTATGCACACGTCCTGCAGGCAAGAAGAAGAGATCGCCGGGAGATATGCGGTACTCGGCCAGCAGATCGGCGATCGTATGGTTCATCACAGCCTCCTCGTAAGCCTCGGGGCTCACCTCCTTGCGGAAGCCGACCTTCAGCCGCGCATCCGCGTCGGCTGAAACGACGTACCACATCTCCGTCTTACCGTTCGGCGCTCCGTGCAGCTCGGCGGCCAGCGCGTCGTTCGGATGCACCTGAATTGACAGGTCGCGCTGGGCGTCGATGAATTTGACGAGTAGCGGAAATGCGTTGCCGAAACGGTCATAGTTGCGTCGACCGAGCAGCCGCGCACCCTCGCGGGCGAGCAGCTCGTCGAGCCGCAGCCCCCGGTCGGGACCCTCGGCGACCACCGAGCAGTCGTCGGGCAGACCCGACAGCTCCCAGCTCTCGCCGATGCAGTGCAGATCGGTCGCAATGCCCTTGTAGGGAGCGATTTTCTCGCCGCCCCACAGCACGGATTTCAGTATCGGTTCGAATTTCAGCATGGCCCGTTTTCTCCGCCGGCCGGCCGCTTCGGCGACGTCTGTCGCCCGTTACGGCACGGTGCGGAATTACAAATATAATCAAATTTTATCGTTATCCAAAAAAAGCGGCCTTCCGAGCGATTCGGAAGGCCGCATGCAATACCGTCGGCAGTGCGTCAGAACTTCGAGAAGTCAATCTCCGAGACACCCGACAGCGTCTCGAACTGTACGCTCTCGGCATTCCAGAGGTCCAGCGACACGACACGCTCCTGCACCGAGCCGTAGGTGTGGGGGCCCGGCTCGTAGGCGTTGCCCGTCTCGTCGCCCCAGTGGATGAAGCCGTAGAGCCCCGTACCCGTCGCAGTCGGCGCCACGAAGGTCTCGCCCGTGTGTTTCACGCGCAGCAGGCTGTAGTGCTCCGACGGCTGGCCGTCACCCGGCTCGTCGAGCGAGATCACCTCCGTCTGGTCCGCCATGAGGGCCAGACCGCCCTCGGTCAGATTGAGGTGCAGCAGGTATTTCTGCGAACGGTCGAAGGCCATGGCCGGCAGCGTGCAGGCGTAGTTCTTGCCGTCGACCGTGAGCGTCAGCTGCATGTCGGCGCCTGCCGTGAAGGGGATCACGAAGAACGAGGCGTCGTTCCCCGTGCCGCCCGCCTGCGACAGCGGAATGTTGCAGCTGAGCGTGTAGGCACCGTACTTGGTCGCCGTGATGCGGCCGCTCGAGGCACGCAGCGTACCCTCGATCGGGAAGGCGCTGTGGTCGATCGACACCGACTGCAGGCGGCCGCCGACGTAGCTGCGGATATCGAGGGCGATCATCGCCATCGCATGGCGCATCGTGACGGTCGTCGAAGGCTTCTGGTAGGATACCGGCGCACTGCCGCTCGAAAAGAGGTAGTCGGTCTGCGACGCCACCGTCACGGGATAGACGGTCGGATCGACACCCTCCTTGTCATAGGGATAGATGGCGAAGAGGCGGTACTCCTCCTCGGGCTGCAGCGTAATGGCGGGCGAGCCCTTCCAGATGCCGCCCGTGCGGACGGCCTGCCGCATCTCGTCCGTGCGGCTGATCGTCGAACCCTTGGCCAGATAGACGTTCATCTGCGCGCCGTCGGGCAGCTCGGTCAGCGCACCGACACGGGTGATCTCGGTCGTGAAGGTCACCTCGGGGGCGGCATCCACCGAATCCGAACCGCTGCCGCAGGCCGTCGAAAGCAGGGCCGCCGCTGCAGCGAGAAGATAGATCGAATATTTTTTCATGATCGTAAGCATTTTTGTCGGTTATCGAATTACAGCACGATGCGCAGCGTGTAGGGGCGACCGCCGTCAGCCGTCAGGGTCAGCGTGTAGGCGCCGGCCGTCCAGCCCGAAGCGTCGATCGTGCAGGCGCCGTCGCCCGTCGAACCTTCGTATTTCACCGAGCCGTTCTCGGCCGTCACGCGGCACTCCAGCTCGGCCACCGTCTGCAGGAACAGCTTCCGACCCGTGCGCTCGTACTTGAGAGCCGTCGCCTCAGCGATCGTCTCGGGCGTCAGCGCCTCGGGCATGAGCACGATCTCGGCGACCGTCGTGTTGGAATAGGCGCGCATACGCTCCCAGCTATTCGTCGCATTGTTCCAGAAGGCGCCGCAGATGCGGTCGCCGGGACGGATGGAGCACTTGATCTCGCACTGCAGATTCTTCATCGTCGTGCCGTAATTGGGCTGAAGCGTCGTAAGAGCCAGCTCGGTCACCTGCTGACCGCTGCTCGTAATATATACGAAATCCTTCCGCTCGCCCTGTGCCGTATAGACGGCCAGCGCGACTTTGCCGCTATAGGATCTCACAGCCATATTAAAGATGTAGCCGAACTGCTCCATCGTAAAGGGGGTATTCGCAAGAATGCGGCTTTCGGTACTCTTGAGACCGACAAAATCGTTCATGGCGCCGAGCAGCAGCTTGTCCGAATACTGCGTATCGCCGGTGTCGTCCTTCTCCAGACCGATGATGGCATCCTGCCCGTTCGGGAACGAGTGGTTGGAGCCGACGGCAGCGACCGAGAACCAGCCGTTGCCGGAGCCGCTCCATCCCCAGTTGAAATGGAAATAGAGGTCGTCCGACGAGCCGTCCATAACGAAGGCGTGGCCGCCGGCGGAGCTGGAACCCGAGTAGAGAACGGGACGGTCGGCCGCGATCTCCTTGCGGAGCATCGACGCCCACTCGTCATCCGTATAGCCGTCGCGGTACTCGAGCGTCGCCGACTTCTTGTAGCCCAGCACCGAGGTCATCGTCTCGTACTGCGTGGAGGAGTAGGCACCCGTACCGCCGTTCTTCGAATAGTTGTAGTCGGCCTGGTTCAGCACGCCCAGATCGGCCATCAGACGGGCCACCTCGGCCCGCTCCGCCTCCGTGGACGAGCTGCCGTACTTGTCGGGCATCAGATCGTAATCGAACTCGCCCATCGTGCGGCCCCGCACCTGCATCTTCAGCGTCTTGGTCATATATCCCGGCAGCTCCTTGTTGACGACCTTCGGCCAGCGGTGGTATTTCATCACGATCGCCGCAGCCGTCTGCACGCAGCCGGTCACGGCGCGCTCCTTGCCGTCGGGCAGCATCGGGCACTGGTCGTTGTAGGGCGTACCCTGATCCCAAGAGGCCGTCGTAAGCTCCTTGAGCGCAGTCCACGTGCGAGCGGGAGCGTTCCAGGCCTCGTTGAAGGCGAGCCCCTGCGCGCGGGCGGCGAGGATCATGTCGCGGCATCCCTCGAGCCAGTAGCGCAGGTTCGCGGGCATGCGGTCGACATCGCCGAAACCATTCTCGAACGAATAGCCGAGCACGGGCGCTGCAGCGTCGTCACCGGCCACGATCACGAAGCCCGGGGCGTCGGTGCGGTTGAATACATAGAGTGCAGGTTCGGCAGCCGAACGCGTGCTGACGGTCTCGCCGTCCCAAACCAGCCGCAGCTGCGGAGCGGTACGGGTCGTCGCACCCTGCGCGAAGAAGGCTGCCGCCCGGGCCTGTGCCTGCCCGACCGTCACGGGAGCCGCCATCCCGTCCGCGGGAAGGAGGAGCGATGCGAGCAGCATCAAGAAGGAGCATAAATATTTCATAAGCGATGATGTTAAAATCGTGAGCAAGTTACGAATTATTCGCGAGAAAACCGCCGTTCGGAGTGCGAAAAATGCGCCCTGCGATCCGATTGCGGCATCCGCAGCCCGGCAAAAAGAGCCGTTGCAGGGGTGCCGCCGCACCGCCGCGATCGGTTCCTGCCGACAAATCGTAAGCATACTATCCTACTCCGAACGGAAAACGGCCGAAATTCAGTATGAAAAATTAAAAATAATCGG
>CAZVGH010000015.1:0-11200 GCA_964626515.1 uncultured Alistipes sp. | reverse complement strand
CCTACTCCGAACGGAAAACGGCCGAAATTCAGTATGAAAAATTAAAAATAATCGGCAGATTCGGGGGGGGGTGCGCTTAAACGGATACGGCCTACTCCGCGCTACGCGTTCGCCGCCGGCGGCAGGAGCGCACGAGCGTTCACGCGAGCTTGCGGTCCGCCGCATGGGGGGCGGCGGCGAACCGCACGACGACAGAAGCCGTCGCCAATGAAAAATGAAGAATGAAGAATTAAAAATGATCGGTGCTGGAAAGGCACGAGGGCATGTGCGCTTAAACGGATACAGCCGACTCCGCACTACGCGTTCGCCGCCGGCAGCAGGAGCCTTCGACAATGAAAAATGAAGAATGAAAAACGGACATCGAATCATTTTTCATTTTTAATTCTTCCTTCTTCATTCCGAAAAAAATCCCCGTCCGCGGCCGAAGCTGCGAACGGGGACCGTATGGTCGCCCGCACCGGGGCGGAGCGGTTTTCCGACTACCGCTTCTTGTTGTGCTGCATCTCCTGCTGGCGCATCAGCTCCTCGTAGCGCTGCTGGAATTTCGACTTCTTGCCCTTCGACTTGCGGGCCGCGTTGGTCTCCATCGCCAGCCGGATCTTGTCGTCGTCGACCATGCGGCGCACGACATAGGTCTGACCGATCGTCAACAGGTTCGAAAGCAGGTAGTAGTAGCACAGACCGCTCGCGTAGCTGTTGAACCAGCAGAGCAGCATGAGCGGCATCAGGTAGAGCATCATGAACTTCATGCCCGCCATCTGCGGCTGCGACGAGGCGGTCTGCTGGTAGTTGATGTACGAGAAGACGAAGGTCGAAACGGCCATCAGCAGGGCGAACAGCGACACGTGGTCACCGTAGAAAGGCACGGTGAAGGGCAGCTGCCAGATGCTGTCGTAGGACGAGAGGTCCGACGCCCACAGGAACGATTCGCCGCGGAGCTCGATCGAAGCCGGGAAGAAGCGGAACATGGCGATGAGGATCGGCATCTGGATCAGCATCGGGATGCAGCCGCCCAGCGGGTTGATGCCCGCCTTGCGGTAGAGTTCCATAGTCGCCTGCTGACGCTTCATGGCGTCCTCCTGCTTGGGGTATTTCTGGGCCAGCGCATCGACCTCGGGTTTGATGATGCGCATCTTGGCCATCGAAACGTAGCTCTTGTAGGTCAGCGGCGAGATGATGAGGCGGATGAGCACGGCGAGGATCAGGATGATGATGCCGAACGAGGCGATGTGGTTGCGCAACAGGTCGAAGACCGGAATGACGAACCAGCGGTTGATCCAGCCGAAGATGCCCCAGCCGAGCGGAATGACGCGCTCGAGGTAGAGCGGCTCGTCCGCCACGGTCACCTTGCGCAGGATCGAATAGCGGTTCGGGCCGAAGTAGAAGGCGAAATCGTAGCGGTCGACCGACGGCGCATACTCCACCGAGCTCTCCAGCGTATAGCGCTTCATGTAGCCCGAGCCCTGCGGCGCGGTCTCGAAGCCCATCTTGGCGCCGTTCAGCAGATCGGGCGCGATGAGCACCGACGAGAAGAACTGCTGCTTGAAATCGACCCAGTTGACCTTCGTCGAAACCTCCTTCGTCTTCGATCCCTTGCTCATGCCCAATTCCTCGATCGAATCCTCGTCGGGGAAGCGGTAGGCAAGCGTCGTGTACATGTTCTCGTTGTCGAAACCGCGCTCGTTCTGGTAGGTGAGGCTCGTCCACTCCAGTCCGATCGACGTGCGGTTCGTCAGATGCCGCTGCATCCCCTGCAGCCGCACCTGAAAGTCGATCAGGTAGTCGCGTTCGGGCGCCGCCGTATTATAAATAAGGTAGCGGTACTCGAGCGAGGCACCCTCGGCGACGGGCAGCCGCATCGTCACGACCTGCGTGCCGTCGGCCTCGGTCCGCACGGGCTCGGCCTCGAAGGTGTAGTCGGCCGTCGAGAGCAGCACTTCGTTCAGGCCGTTGCGCAGGTAGAACGAGAGGCTGAAGCGTTCGGCCGCGGGGTCGAACAGCTCGACCGGCTCCGTCCGCTCCTGCTTCGGAGCGTATTTCGTGTAGTCCTTGAGCGTGACGCCCGCGATCTGACCGCCGCGTGTCGAGAAGCGCACCTTGAGCAGGTCGTTTTCGATTGTCAGCTCCTCGCTCTCGGCCTCGCGGGCCGCCGTCAGCACTTCACCGTAGAAGGCCACCTGACGGCGACGGGCCTCGTCCGCAGCCTCTGCAGCCTCCTGCCGGAGCGTTTCCGGCGTCCGGTCGGCAGATTCGAGGGTGTCGGCCTCCGCGGTCGGCAGCAGGGCCTGCTCGGCCCGCTTCACGGAGTCCTGATAGGCCTCCATCTCCACCTGGTAGACCTCCATCTTCGCCCGGTAGCGCTGATGCTCACAGTTGGTCAGCACGATGATGCCGACGAAGATCGCCGCCATGACGACGACTCCGGCGATAGTTTGCTTATCCATAGCGTTTCTTTGCGTTGTGTCTGTTTCTGTTCGTGAACGCTGCACGACGGCGGGCGGCGGATCGCCTGCGGGGGCGGGACCGTCCGCCGTCATGCGGCGGGTCGTTTCGGGTGTGCGGCCGTTATTTCGCAGCCTCGGCCTGGGCCATGGAGGCCTTGACGAAGGCGACGAAGAGCGGCGAGGGGTTCAGTACCGTGCTCTGGTACTCGGGATGGTACTGCGTACCGACGAACCAGGGATGGTCGGTCACCTCGACCACCTCGACGAGGTTCGTGTCGGGGTTGACGCCGACGGCGCGCATGCCGGCGGCCTCGAACTGCTCGAGGAAGTCGTTGTTGAACTCGTAGCGGTGGCGGTGACGCTCCGAAATGTGGAGCTTGCCGTAGGCCTCGGCGATCTTCGACCCCTCCTTGAGCTGGCAGGGATAGGCGCCCAGACGCATCGTGCCGCCCTTGGCCGTTACCCCCTTCTGCTCCTCCATGAGGTCGATCACCGCATGGGGCGTCTGCTCCATCTCGCTCGAGTTGGCATCCTTGTAACCGAGGACGTTGCGGGCGAACTCGATCACGGCGCACTGCATGCCGAGGCAGATGCCGAGGAACGGGATGCGCTGCTCGCGGGCGAAGCGCACGGCCTCGATCTTGCCCTCGATGCCGCGGTTGCCGAAGCCCGGAGCCACCAGGATGCCGCTCATCTTGCCGAGCTGCTCGGCGACGTTCTCGGCCGTGAGCTTCTCGGAGTTGACGTAGCGCAGCTTCACCTTGCAGTCGTTGACGGCACCCGCATGGATGAACGACTCGGAGATCGACTTGTAGGCGTCCGGGAGCTCCGTGTACTTGCCGACGAGGGCGATCTCGATGCGGTGCGACGGATGCTTGACACGGTCGACGAATGCTTTCCATGCCTCCATGTCGGGCTCCTGCACGGCGGGCAGGTCGAGCTTCTGGAGGATCACCTCGTCGAGGTGCTGCTCGTGCATCTTGAGGGGCACCTCGTAGATCGTCGGCACGTCGATCGACTCCATGACGGCGTTGGCGTCGACGTTGCAGAAGAGGGCCACCTTGCGGCGCAGGTTGAGCGAGAGGGGCTGCTCGGCGCGCAGCACGAGAACGTCGGGCTGGAGGCCGTTTTCAAGCAGCTGCTTCACGGAGTGCTGCGTCGGCTTGGTCTTCATCTCGCCCGAAGCGGCGAGGTAGGGAATCAGCGTAAGGTGCACGAGGGCCGAGTTGCGGTAGCCGAGCTGATAGCGCAGCTGGCGCACCGACTCGATGAAGGGCTGCGACTCGATGTCGCCCACCGTGCCGCCGATCTCGGTGATGATGACGTCGTAGCGCTTCGTCTGGCCGAGCAGCTGGATGCGGCGCTTGATCTCGTCGGTGATGTGCGGGATCACCTGCACGGTCTTGCCGAGGTAATCGCCGCGGCGCTCCTTCTCGATGACGCTCTTGTAGATCTTGCCCGTCGTGACGTTGTTGGCCTTCGTCGTGGGATGGTTCGTGAAGCGCTCGTAGTGGCCCAGATCGAGGTCCGTTTCGGCGCCGTCCTCCGTCACGTAGCACTCGCCGTGCTCGTAGGGGTTCAGCGTACCCGGATCGACGTTGATGTAGGGGTCGAGCTTCTGGATCGTCACCGAGTAGCCGCGCGCCTGCAACAGGCGGGCGATCGACGACGAGATGATGCCCTTGCCGAGCGACGAGGCGACACCGCCCGTCACGAAGATGTACTTGGGTTTCGTAATTTTCATACGTTATCTTTTTTATGATGTATCCGTTCATGCCCGTTCGCGCGGCCGTGCGCGGCGTGCGGTCCCCGCACAACCGCCCCCGCCCGAAGCGGGAAATTCGTTACGCTTCGGTCTGCTGACGGTCGATCAGCTTCACCTTCTCGACCGTGTCGCGGAGCTGTACGCGGGCACGCTCGATCTTCGTGCGCACGTCGGCGACGAGCGCCTCGGCGTTCTTCGAGCGCGAGAAGAAACCGATGTTGTTTTCGAGCAGGGCGATCTCCTGCTCGAGCTGGCGCACCTTGTTATAAAGGCGCTCGCGCTCGGAGAGCATGCGGCGGTCGCCGACCCCCTTCATCGACGAGAGCTTCTCGCGGAAGCGGCCCATCGAGCGGTCGCGCTCCGAGCCGCGCAGCAACTCGAAGAGGCGGTCGAGCGCCGCCTTGTAGCGCTTCTGCACGGCGTCTTTCTGCTTGACGGGGACGAAGCCGATCTCGCCCCAGCGGCGCTGGAACTCGCGGATCGTCTCGATGCCCCCCTCGGTCGGATCGGCCGCCTCCATCTCCGCCAGCAGGGCGTTCTTCCGGGCGAGGTTCTCGCCGTAGGCGTCGTCGACCGAGGCGAAGTGGGCCGCCTTGCGCTCGAAGAAGCGGTCGCAGGCGGCGCGGAAACGCTTCCACACGGCATCCGCATGGCGGCGCGATACGGGACCGGTCTCCTTCCAGCGGGCCTGGAGGGCGATCAGCTCGTCGGTCGTCTGCTTCCAGGCATCGCTCTCGACCAGTGCCTCGGCGAGCTCGCACAGCTCCTGCTTGCGCTGCAGGTTCTGCTCCATCTCGCCCTTCATGCCGGCGTAGAAGGCGCGCTTGCGCTCGAAGAAGCGGTTGCAGGCCTCGCGGAAACGCTCGTAGATGCGGTTGTTGTCCTTCTTGGGTGCGAAGCCGATCGTCTTCCAGCGCTTCTGCAGCTCCAGCAGACGGTCGCTCGCCTTGTTCCACTCCTTGCGCGAAGCAGGCTCCGCGGCGACGAGCGCCTCGGCGGCCTCGCACAGGGCGCTCTTCTGCTCGAGGTTCTTCAGCTGCTCGCTCTTGAGCGCCTCGAAATGCTCCTGATGCAGTTTGTTGATGCGGCTCGAAGCGCTCTTGAAGCGCTCCCAGAGGCTCTCCTTGTATTCATTGGCGACGGGGCCCGTCTCGCGCCACTCGTCGTGCAGCTTCTGCAGCTTGCGAAAGGCCTCGACGATCTGCGTCTCGGCGGCCAGCGCCTCAGCCTGCTCGCACAGGGCCGTCTTGCGCTCGAGGTTCTTCTTCAGGTCGAGATCGCGCAGCTCCTTGTTGATCTTGATGAAGCCGTAGAAATTCTCGACATGCAGGTTATAGGTCTCCCACAGGTCCTTCATCTCGGCCTGCGGCACGGGACCCGTCTCCTTCCAGCGCTGCTGCAGCTCGCGGAAGCGGTTGAAGGTGTGGTTCAGCGTCTCGTCCGAGCCGACGAGGGCCTTGAGCTCCTCGATGACCCCCTGCTTGATCTTGAGGTTCGCCTCCTTCTCGGCGTCGAGATCGGCGATGAAGGCGTCGCGACGGCGGCGGTACTCGCGGAAGAGCTCCTTCAGACGCGTCTCGGCCTCGTCGGTCGGCGCGACGAACGTCTCCTCGGCGTTGCCCGCTTCGAGCCAGGCGCGGCGGGCCGCCTCGACCTCCGTGCGGCGGATGCGGTAGAAGGCGACCTTCAGGGCGTCGACCGTGCGCCGCAGAGCGGGTACGGGGGTCTCTTCGAGCCGGCGGGCGAAGCTCTCGAGCAGCTCGGCCTTCGAGAGGCCTTCGAACGCCTCGTCGGCCGGCATCTCGTCGGCTGCGGCCTCCTCGGCCGTCTCCTCGCCCAGTTCGAGCCCGGCATCGGCGGCGGCCAGCGCGGCCTCCTCCTCGCCGAAATCGACCTCGGTCACGGGTTCCTCAACGACGACCGCGGCGGGGGCCTCGGTCACGATTTGCGCATCTTCGGCCGCCTGCGGGCCGACTTGCTCCTCAAGAGCAGACAGGGTGGTTTTTTCAGTAGCCATCACAACGTTTTTTTGGCGTGCCCTTCGCGCGGGCACATAATTCTTGCAAATATAGCGTTTTTTCCACGGACGGCGCAAGGTTTTCGGCTAAAATTTGCTATCTTCGCCCTGACTTCCGTGCGCGGCAGCCCCTTTCGGCGCCGCGCTCCCCAAGCCGACAAGCCATGAACCACCGCATTCTTTTGGTCGACGACGAGGTCGACATTCTCGAGTTCGTCCGCTACAATCTCGTGCGCGAAGGGTACGAGGTCTACACGGCGCAGAACGGCGCCGAGGCCCTTCGCATCGCCGCCGAATGCCGTCCGCACCTCATCCTGCTCGACCGGATGATGCCCGTCATGGACGGCGCCCAGACCTGCCGCGCCATCCGCCGCGACCCCGCGCTGAAGGATACGCTGATCGTCTTTCTCTCGGCCCTCGGCGAGGAGGAGCAGCAGCTCACGGGCTTCGATGCGGGGGCCGACGACTACCTCACGAAGCCGATCAAGATGAAGCTGCTCGTGAGCCGCATCCAGGCGATGCTCAAGCGCATCGAAATCGAGGACGCAGCAGCGGCGCCTGCCGAGGTGACGATCGACGCGGCGCGCCACGCCGTCTGCTGCAACGGCGAGCAGATCCTGCTGCCGCGCAAGGAGTTCGCCCTGCTCGAGCTGCTCGCCGAGCATCCCGGCGAACTCATCTCCCGCGAGGAGATCTACGCCCGCATCTGGGGCAGCGAGGTGGTGGTCGGCGACCGCACGATCGACGTCCACATCCGCCGCCTGCGCCGCAAGATCGGCGAGCACCGCATCCGCACCGTCAAAGGCGTCGGATACGCCTACGAACCCTGACCCGCAAACTTTTTTCCGCATGATACGTTCCACGCTGCGGACGGCGCTGCCGACGGCCGTCCTGTTATGCTTCGCGGCGCTCGTCGCCGCCCGTCCGGCCGCGGCCCAGATCACGAAGGCGCCGCGCCCCTATGTCGAATGCACGGTGCTGGCCGACCACGGCGACTGCCGCTACCTCGCGGGCGAGACGCCCGAGCTGACCGTCACGGCCAAGGCGGGCGGCAACGCCCTCGACGGCGTGGAGATCCGCTTCGAGGCGGGCGAGGACCGTATGGAGCCCGACCTGCACGGCAAGAGCTACTTCCGCAACGGCCGCGCGACGGTCTCGGCGGGGAGCCTCGACCGCCCCGGCTTCCGCTACTGCACGATCCGCTTCGAGGTCGAGGGCGAACGCTTCGAGGAGACCGTCAAGACGGGCTTCGACGTGCGCCGCATCGCGCCGACGATTCCCGACCCGTTCGGTTTCGACCGCTTTTGGCACAATACGCTGCAGGAGGCGCGCCGAACGCCGCTCGAGGTAACCGTAACGCCGTCACCCGAACACTCGACCGACCGCGTCGAGACCTCGGCGGTGCGCATCCCCGTCTTCGGCGACGGATCGTATGTCTGCGGCTGGCTCTCCGTGCCGCGCGACGGCAGGCGGCATCCCGCGCTGCTCGTCCCGCCCGGGGCGGGCGTCAAGCGCATCGGTCCCGCAACGGACTACGCCGAAGCGGGCTTCGTCGCCTTGGCGATCGAGGTGCACGGCCTGCCGGTCGACCTGCCCGACTCGCTCATCGCGGCGGCGCAGCAGCGGATCGGCGAATACTGGTACACGGGCATCGAGTCGCGCGAAACGTACTACTACCGCCGCGTCTACGCGGGGTGCGTGCGGGCCGTCGACTACCTGCTCACGCTGCCCGCCTTCGACGGCGAGCATGTCGGCGTGACGGGCGGCAGCCAGGGCGGCGCGCTGGCGATCGTAACGGCGGCGCTCCACCCCGAGGTGGATTTCGTCGCAGCCTTCTACCCGGCGCTCTGCGACGTGAGCGGCTACCTGCACGGCCGTGCGGGCGGCTGGCCGCGGATGTTCCCCGATGCGGCGGCGACACCCTCCGTCGACCGCCGGCAGGCGATGCGGACGATGGCCTTCTACGACGTCGTGAACTTCGCCCGCCGCCTCCGCTGCCCGGGCTTCTTCTCCTACGGCTTCAACGACAACACCTGCCCGCCGACCTCGGTCGCCGCGGCGCTCAATACCGTGACGGCCCCCAAGACGATCGTCACGACACCCGCCTCGTACCACTGGCGCTTCCCCGAGACGAACCGCCGCGCGACCCGGTGGATGCGCGAGCAGGCGGGGCTCGAGTAGCCTCCGCGCTCCCCGCCGCCGCGGCAACATGCCCGCAATGAAAGAAAAACAACCTTCCGCAGCGAAAATAGTTCGTCCGGAGGGTTGTTTTTTTACGGGGTTATCGCTATCTTTGTGTCGCCGCACTGCGCCTTCGGCGGGCGGCGTGTTGGGAAAACAGGAAACACAAACAATATCATTCTCAAAACCAAAACAAATGGCAGAAAAGAAATTTATCACTTGTGATGGTAACTATGCAGCAGCTCACGTGGCTTACATGTTCTCGGAGGTTGCCGCCATCTACCCCATCACCCCCTCTTCGACCATGGCCGAGTACGTGGACGAATGGGCTGCGCAGGGTCGCAAAAACATCTTCGGTGAGACCGTCCGCGTGGTCGAGATGCAGTCGGAGGCCGGTGCCGCAGGCGCCGTGCACGGTTCGCTGCAGTCGGGTGCGCTGACCTCGACCTTCACCGCATCGCAGGGTCTGCTCCTCATGATCCCGAATATGTACAAGATCGCCGGCGAGCTGCTCCCGGGCGTCTTCCACGTATCGGCCCGTGCGCTCGCTTCGCACGCCCTGTCGATCTTCGGCGACCATCAGGACGTGATGGCGGCCCGCCAGACCGGCTTCGCCATGCTGGCCACCTCGTCGGTTCAGGAGGTCATGGACCTCGCCGGCGTGGCCCACATCGTGGCGCTCAAGGCCCGCGTTCCCTTCCTGCACTTCTTCGACGGTTTCCGCACCTCGCACGAGATCCAGAAGATCGAGCTCATCGACGAGGCTCGTCTGACGGCCATGTTCGACCGTGAGGCCCTGAAGCGCTTCCGCGCCGAGGCCCTGAACCCCGAGCACCCCGTGACGCGCGGTACGGCCCAGAACCCCGACATCTACTTCCAGGCACGCGAGGCCTGCAACAAGTTCTACGACGCCGTGCCCGACATGGTGGCCGAGACGATGGTCAAGATCTCGGAGATCACCGGCCGCGAGTACAAGCCGTTCGTTTACTACGGCGATCCCGAGGCCGAGGAGGTCATCGTCGCCATGGGTTCGGTCACGGAGACCATCAAGGAGACGATCGACTACCTGCGCACGCAGGGCAAGAAGGTGGGTCTGATCACGGTTCACCTCTACCGTCCCTTCTCGGAGAAGTATTTCTTCAACGTCGTTCCCGCTTCGGTGAAGCGCATCTGCGTGCTCGACCGCACGAAGGAGCCCGGCGCCGACGGCGAGCCGCTCTACCTCGACGTTCGCTCGATGTTCTACGGCAAGGAGCTCCAGCCGATGATCATCGGCGGCCGCTACGGCCTCTCGTCGAAGGATACGACGCCCGCCCAGATGCTGGCCGTATTCGAGAACCTGGCCGCCGCACAGCCCAAGGATCACTTCACGGTGGGTATCGTCGATGACGTGACGAACCTCTCGCTGCCCGTGGGCGAGGAGATCTCGATGGCCAAGCCCGGCACGTTCGAGGCCCTCTTCTTCGGTCTGGGCGCCGACGGTACGGTGGGTGCCAACAAGAACTCGATCAAGATCATCGGCGGTTCGACGAACAAGTACTGCCAGGCCTATTTCTCGTACGACTCGAAGAAATCGGGCGGCTACACCTCGTCGCACCTCCGCTTCGGCGACCTGCCGATCACCTCGCCCTACCTCGTGACGACGCCCGACTTCGTGGCCTGCCACGTGCCGTCGTATGTCGACAAGTACGACGTGCTGAAGGGGCTGAAGGTGGGCGGCTCGTTCCTGCTCAACTCGACGCACGACGCCGAGACGACCTGCCGCACGCTGCCCGACCACATGAAGGTCTACCTGGCGAAGAACAAGATCAACTTCTACATCATCAACGCCACGAAGATCGCCGCCGAGCTGGGTCTCGGCTCGCGCACGAACACGATCATGCAGTCGGCCTTCTTCAAGATCGCTGCCGTGATTCCGTTCGAGAAGGCGGTCGAGGAGATGAAGCACGCCATCCTGAAGTCCTACGGCAAGAAGGGCGAGGATATCGTCAACATGAACTATGCGGCCGTAGACGCCGGCGGCAACGCCGTCGTGAAGGTCGAGGTGCCCGCCGAGTGGGCTTCGATCGAGGTGAAGGCCGCAGCAGCAGCCGTAGACAGCAACCGTCCCGAGTTCGTGCAGAAGATCGTCGACCCGATCAACGCACTGAAGGGCGACCAGCTGCCCGTTTCGACCTTCGCCGGCCGTGAGGACGGTACGTGGGAGAACGGCACGGCCGCCTGGGAGAAGCGCGGTATCGCCGTGAACGTTCCCGAGTGGAAGATCGAGAACTGTATCCAGTGCAACCAGTGCGCATACGTCTGCCCCCACGCCGCCATCCGTCCGTTCCTCGCAACGGAGGAGGAGGCTGCCGCTTCGGGCATGGAGTGGAAGCAGGGTCTGGGCGAAACGAAGGCCTACAAGTTCCGCATTCAGGTGTCGCCGCTCGACTGTACGGGTTGCAACAACTGCGTGGATGTCTGCCCGGCCAAGGAGAAGGCGCTCGTCATGAAACCGCTCGAGTCGCAGATGGCAGAGGCTGCCAACTGGGAGACGGCCACGAAGAAGATCGGTTACAAGGATGCCGTGGACAAGACGAAGAGCGTGAAGAACCTGCAGTTCGCACAGCCCCTCTTCGAGTTCTCGGGTGCCTGCGCCGGTTGCGGCGAGACGCCCTACATCAAGGCTATTACGCAGCTCTTCGGCGACAAGATGATGGTTGCCAACGCTACGGGCTGTACGTCGATCTACTCGGGTTCGGCCCCCTCGACGCCCTACTGCACCAACGCGAAGGGTCAGGGTCCCGCCTGGGC
>CAZVGH010000014.1:0-20887 GCA_964626515.1 uncultured Alistipes sp. | reverse complement strand
CGACTCCCGCCACCTCCACCATTGCAACGTTCCGGCTTCGGCCGGGACGTTTTTTTGTTTGGCCGCGGGTTACCTCCCGCGCGTATTCCCGCACCGCCCTGCGGGCGACAGCGGCGCTTGGTCGGTGAGGATGGCTTCGCCACGTTCGACTCCCGCCACCTCCACCATTGCAACGTTCCGGCTTCGGCCGGGACGTTTTTTGTTTGGCCGCGGGTTACCTCCCGCGCGAATTCCCGCACCGCCCTGCGGGCGACAGCGGCGCTACTTACTGTTGCTGCGAATCGTTTCTATGCTGCGGCCTGCGTGGCCCCGAGAGCTGCCACATCCTCTTTAGCAGGGGAATAAAAAACGCCCCGCCCGAAGGCGGAGCGTTTTGTCTGAAGACAGTACCGCGCATCCTATTGCTGCGCATCCAGCCAGCCGATCAGTCGGGCCATGTTCTGGATATAGGTGAGCACCGAGATGCACTCCGTCTTTTCCGTGCAGGGATAGCAGGAGGTGTCGTATTCGTCGCCGACCATCGTCTGCGTATATTTCGTCTCCTTGCTCGGCGTCGAGTCCGGGTTGGGTTTGTAGGGGTTCGAGGTGGTCGTCAGGGGCGACAGCCAGCAGCCGCGGGCATCCAGGCTGCCGATGATCTTCTGCACCTCGCTGTCCGAAAGGCCGTTGACGGCACCGCCGCGGGTACGGACACGCGTGTAATACTTGCGCAGCGGCACGAGCTCGTTGTTCAGGAACGGCGAATCCTTGGCCAGCTCCTCGCGGGGCAGCGCCTTCACCTGCTCGTAACGCTCGCGCAGGCTCTCGGGGTTGACGCCGGCGAACGAGCTGTAGTGGGCGATCGTTGCGGCGGGGTTCTGATCGATGTAGTAACGACCGTTGGCCGTGTTCGAACCCTCGCGGTGTACGAAGAGCGGCTTGCCCGTTTCGGGCTCCACGAAGCGGGGAACGATGAAGGTGCCCGGGCGGTCGATGCGGCGCTGTCCGGCACGGCCGCTGGCCTCGACCATCTCGTCGGACAGGCGCTGGGCCTCGAGGAAATCGATGGCGGCGGGAATGCCGGCGAGGAAGCGCGTGTCGGCCGTCAGTTTGTAGTAGTCGAGCATGAGCGAGATCATGCGCATGGTCGTACCCGTGTTGACGCTGCAGGGCTCGTAGGAGCGGGCATGGGCGGGCTTCAGATCATCGACCGTGTATTGGTCGGCCCAACCGGCGTAGGGCGCACCCTGCTGAAGGGTGATCATCAGGTACATGGCACGCATGATCGGCTCCTTGAGATCCTGCATGCCGAGCGACTGGTAACACTGCGTCAGGAAGTCGATGATGTCGGGCATCACATCGTCGTTCAGCGTGATGAACGACGAGTAATCGGCCTGACCCTGGAACGGATGATCATAGCGGAGCGGATAACGCTGCGGCCAGCCGCCGACGGGATACTGGCTCTCGAGGGCGAACTTGATGACCTTCTCGAGGGCGGGGCGGTAGGCCGGATCATACTTCTCGACGTACATGCGCAGCAGGAAGGTGGCAGCCTCCATCGTGCCGCCGTCGTCGTAGGTCGCGTTGCCGTAGTAGTGGCGGAACTCTTCGAGGCGCCAGCCTGCAGCGCCGACGGTCCGATACCACTCTTTGAGCGAATTCTCACCGGCAAAATCGAAGCAGTAATTCCAGCCGCCGCATTCGAGCTGACCCCAGATCAGGGCGTTGGCGACCCGTTTGGCCTGTTCGTAGTAATACTCGTCGCCCGTGGCGTGGTAGGCGTCGAGTAACAGATGTCCCACCGACGGGGTGCCGGGAGGCTGGATCCAGACCATGGTCCGCTTGGCCTCCATCTCGCCCCACTGACGCGACAGGTCGGGCAGATAGCTCCAGACGAAGCCGCCGTTGTAGCTCACTTCGTCCATCATGAAGGCGGTGGCGGCGCGCATGCGCTCGCGGACCTGCGTCTCGAGTTTTGCGGTGGGTTTTGCCGTTACCGTGCCGATGCCGAGCAGCGAAGCGGCGGCGATTCCCCAAAGAGTAGCATGTTTCATGTTCGTGTGTTTTGTTGGTTTCGGATTGGTTTCCGCGAGTAAAATTAATGTTTTTTTGGAAAAAACCGAACATCTTTCAGCCTTTTTATGGTAACTTGCGGGTCAAACGTCCGATTCGGGGGCTGAAATGACGCCGGCCGTTGTGCGGATCGCCGAAAACCGTTATCTTTGTCTCCCGATGCGGCGGGCGGCCGGACCGCCCGCATAAAACAGACAACTAATACTTAATACGCCATGAATAAAAAAATCCTGTTGCTCGGCTCGGGTGAGCTGGGCAAAGAGTTCGTTATTGCGGCACAGCGCCTCGGACAGACCGTCGTTGCCTGCGACAAGTACGCCGGTGCTCCCGCCATGCAGGTGGCCGATGCCTGCGAGGTTTTCGACATGCTCGACGGCGATGCGCTGGCGGCTGCCGTAGCCAAGCATCAGCCTGATCTGATCGTCCCCGAGATCGAGGCGATCCGCACGGAGCGTCTCTACGACTTCGAGCGCGAGGGCATCCGTGTCGTGCCGAGCGCCCGCGCGGTGAACTACACGATGAACCGCAAGGCGATCCGCGACCTCGCCGCCAAAGAGCTGAGGCTCAAGACGGCCGCCTACTATTATGCCAAGAGCTTCGAGGAGCTTTGCGAGGCAGCCGCCAAAATCGGCTTCCCGTGCGTCGTGAAGCCGCTCATGTCCTCGTCGGGCAAGGGGCAGTCGGTAGTCCGCTCGGAGGCCGATCTCGAGCACGCCTGGCAGTACGGCTGCGAAGGCTCGCGCGGCGATATCAAGGAACTCATCGTCGAGGAGTTCATCCGTTTCGACAGCGAGATCACGCTGCTCACGGTGACGCAGCAGAACGGTCCCACGCTCTTCTGCCCGCCGATCGGCCACGTGCAGCAGAGCGGCGACTACCGCGAGAGCTTCCAGATGCCAGCCATTTCGGAGGAGCATCTGCGCGAGGCGCAGCGCATGGCAGCTGCCGTTACGGAGGCGCTGACGGGTGCAGGTATCTGGGGCGTCGAGTTCTTCCTGAGCCACGACAAGGGCGTCTATTTCTCGGAACTCTCGCCGCGTCCGCATGACACGGGCATGGTGACGCTGGCCGGTACGCAGAACCTGAACGAGTTCGAGTTGCACCTGCGCGCCGTGCTCGGTCTGCCGATTCCCGAGATCACCTTCGAGCGCATGGGTGCCAGTGCCGTCATTCTGGCCGACGAGGCCTCGGCCGAGGCGCCCGCCTACGAAGGGATCGAGGCCGCGCTGGCCGCCGACCCGCGCAACGACATCCGCATCTTCGGCAAGCCTTCGGCGCGCAAGAACCGCCGCATGGGCGTCGTAGTGGGGTATGCTCCGCACGGATCGAGCCTCGAAGAGCTGCGTAACCGCGTCAAGGCCGCAGCTGCCTGCGTGAAGGTGATTCCGCGCAACTGATCGCATGCGTAGAACAAGACGGAGGCCGGTTCGATACAGAACCGGCCTCTGTCCTTTTTGGTCGGGAACCCGTCGGACGAGCTCTTTGTCGGTCGGTGGTTTCATGATCGGTGACTGCGGTTTTATGCTTTAGATGCGCCGGGCGGTGAAAAGTTACACGCGACAATAAAAATTCAGACAAAGAGGGCTGCCCGATTTCGGGCAGCCCTCTTGTCTGTCGGCTTCGCCGGCTTATTTTCCGAACTTCGCCACGATGTTGTCCGTTGCCTTCTTGAGCAGCTCCTCGGGGCAGCAGAGCGTAATGCGGATGTAGCCGTTACCCTCCGAACCGAAGATGCCGCCCGGGGTGAGGAATACGTCGCATTGCTCCATCACCTTGTCCGAGAAGCTGAAGCTGTCGCCCTCGTAGTCTTCGGGAAGCTCGGCCCAGATGAACAGGCCGGCCTGGTGCTTGCGGTAGCGGCAGCCGAGCGCGTCGAGCAGCGCGTAAGCCTGTCGCTCACGGCCGTAATAGATCTCGTTCAGCTCCTTGAACCACTCGTCGCCGAGCGCCAGTGCCGTTTCCGAAGCGGCCTGAATGGGGTAGAACATACCCGAGTCCATGTTCGACTTGAAGGTCAGGATCGAGTCGATCCACTCCTTCTTGCCGACCACGACGCCGACACGCCAGCCGGCCATCGAGTGGCCCTTCGAGAGCGAGTTGAGCTCGAGCGCCACCTCCTTGGCACCCTCGACCTCCATGATCGAGATCGGAGCCGCCGCGTTGCGGATGAAACTGTACGGGTTGTCGTGCACGATCAGGATGTTGTGCTTGGCGCCGAACTCGATGATGCGCTCGAAAAGCTCCATCGTCGGCGTCTGGCCCGTCGGCATGTTGGGGTAGTTGACGAGCATCATGCGGACGCCCTCCAGCCCGGCCTTCTCGATCGCCTCGAAATCGGGGTAGAAATTCGTCTCCTTGTTCAGTGCGTAGGTGACCATCTGACCGCCGGCCAGCCGCACGGCTGCCGAGTAGGTGGGGTAGCCGGGGTTCGGCACGAGCACCTTGTCGCCCTGATTGAGGAACGTCATGCAGATATGCATGATGCCCTCCTTCGAACCGATGAGCGGCAGCACCTCGGAGTTGTAGTCCAGCTCCGTGCGATACCACTTGCGGTACCAGTCGGCAAAAGCCTTGCGCAGTACGGGCTCGCCTTTGTAGGACATGTACTTGTGTACCTCGGGACGCTCGGCCTCCTTTGCCAGGCGCTCGATGACCGAGCGGTGGGGCGGCAGGTCGGGGCTGCCCATGGCCAGTTTGATAATCTGGCGGCCCGTCGAGGCCTCGATCTCTCCGATCTCGCGCAGACGCCGCGAGAAATAGTACTCTCCGGTACCGTCCAGACGGTGTGACCGGTCGATGGTTACTGCTTTTGCCATATTGCGGTTGTTTTTTGTTGTTACAAAAATAACAAAAAGTCGTTAATCCGACAAGGAAACGACTTTTTTTTCTGTCTACATAGCAAAAAGAATGAATATCTGAGCCGTAAGCACGCGCAGGAACATCACCACGGGGTAGACGGTCGAATAGCCCACGGCGGGCATATCGTTGCCTGCGACGCCGTTCGCATAGGCCAGTGCCGGGGGATCGGTCATCGAACCGGCCACCATGCCCATCAGCGTGTAGTAGTTCATCTTGAGGACCACGCGGGCGAAGATGCCGACCAGCAACAGCGGTAGGATCGTGATGATCGCGCCGTAGCCGATCCAGCGGTAACCGCCGCTGACGATGGCGCCGATGAATCCTTCGCCGGCACCCAGACCGACGCAGGCGAGGAAGAGGGCGATGCCCACCTCGCGCAGCATGAGGTTGGCGCTCATCGTGGTGTAGGTCACCAGATGGAAATGCGTGCCGAAGCGGCCGATCAGAATGGCGAGGATCAGCGGGCCGCCTGCCAGACCCAGCTTGACGGGCTGCGGCACGTTGATCAACGGCACCGAACCCAGCAGCACGCCGAGGGCGATACCGACGAAGATCGTCACGAGGTTCGGGTGGTCGAGCTTCTTGAGCGAGTTGCCCAGTACGTCGGCGACCTTGTTGACCGACTGCTCGGGGCCGACGATCATTACGCGGTCGCCCACCTGCAGTTCGAGACCCTGGTAGGGGATCAGGTCGACGCCCGCACGGTTGACGCGCGTCAGCGTGATGCCGTATTTCGTGCGCAGACGCAGGTCGGAGAACTTCTTGCCGTTGATCTCGGGACGCGTGACGAGGATGCGGCGCGAGATGAGGGCGGCGTTCGGCACGTTCTGTCCCCACTCCTCGTCGTTCATCTCGACCGTGTGGCCGAGGAAGGCGGTGACGGCCTCCGTATCCTCGGGCTGGCAGATCATGCGCAGGCGGTCACCCACGCGCAGCTTGGTTTCGCCGTCGGCCATCGTCAGCGTACCGTCGGTGTGCATAACGCGCGAGATGACGAATTGCCGGTTGATGAGGTCGCGGACATACTCGACCGTGCGGCCGTTGAGCAGCTCGTTGGTGAACTCCAGCGAGAACTTCTCGGCCAGCTTCTGCTCCTGCGACAGGGCGGCGAGCCCCTTGTCCTCCTCCTCGAAACGCACGCGCAGGGCGAAGCGCAGGGCGATCAGCGTCAGGATGATGCCGACGACGCCGAGCGGGTAGGCCACGGCGTAGCCGAGGGCGATCGACGGATCCTGAATGCCGGTCGTGTCGGCATAGGCCTGCTGCGCGGCAGCCAGACCGGGGGTGTTGGTCACGGCGCCCGACAGGATACCGACCATCGTCGGCACGGGAACGCCCGTCACGACATGCAGCACGCCGGCCGTGGCGACGCCCAGCAGCACGATCGCCACGGCGCAGCCCACGAGCTGCATGCCGCCGTGCTTGAACGACGAGAAGAAGCTCGGGCCGACCTGCAGACCGATCGAAAATACGAAGAGAATAAGCCCGAATTCCTGGGCGAAATGGCGGATCTCGTTGTTGATCGACATGCCGAAATGGCTCATGGCGATGCCGACGAAGAGGATCCACGTCACACCGAGCGAGATGCCGCAGATCTTGACTTTGCCGAGCAGGATGCCGATCGTAATGACCAACGAGATGACGAGCACCGATTGTGCGATGCCCGCACCGAAAAAGAGGTTATACAACCACTCCATACAACTTAACTAACCGATAAAACCTAAAGATTGACGTTAACGAGGCGCAAAGGTAACATTTTTATCGCAGAATCAAAACCGATCCGCCCGATTCCCGTTCCGGGCCTCTTCCGAACCGCTCGTCGGCCGGAGCCTTTTAGCGGTCGGACGGGCGGCGGCGACTGCACGACGCATCGCCGCACGAGGCGCAGCCGAATCCCGTGCCGCGGCGTCCGAAACGACGGCGCAGGTGGCGGAGGATGGCGAGTACGGCCAGCAGCAGGAGCGCACGGACCGTCCACAGCTGCCAGTCGACAGGGCCTTCGAAGAGCAGCACGGTCCGATAGGCGAGCCAGGCGACGGCCCAGGCGACGAGCGTGTTGTAGACGGCGGCGGCAGCTGCCCAGCGGCGTCCCGCCTCGGTCGCAATGGTCGCGATCGTGGCGATGCAGGGGAAATAGAGGAGCACGAAGATCAGGAAGGCCAGCGCCGAGGCGGTCGTGAAGGTGCCGCTTTCGACGAGGCGCGTGCCGAGCGTTTCGTCCGCCACGCCGTCCTCCGCAGCCTCTTCACCGGCATAGAGGACGCCCAGCGTGCTGACGATGATCTCCTTGGCGGGAACGCCCGTCAACAGGGCGACGCCCGCTTTCCAGTCGAGCCCGAGCGGCGCGAAGACGGGGCCGCAGAGGTGCCCGATACGGCCGAGGTAGGAGACCTCGTAAGCGTTCGTCGCGGGCATTTCCCGCCCGCTCTCGGGGCGGGGATAGTAGCTCAGAAACCAGACGACGATAGAGGCGACGAGGATCATGCCGCCCATCTTCTTGAGATACTGGGCGCATTTGTCCCACATGTGCGTGACGGTCGTCTTCCAGGTCGGCATGCGGTAGGGCGGCAGCTCCATGACGAAGGGCGTTTCGTCGACGGGATAGAGGAAGCGCCGCATGAGGCGGGCGGTCACGATGCCGGCGAGAATGCCCAGCACGTAGAGTCCCGTCATGACGACGGTCGCCGAAGCGGGGAAGAAGGCCGCCGTCAGCAGCATGAAGATCGGGATGCGGGCGCTGCACGACATGAAGGGAAGGATCAGGATCGTGATCAGACGGCTCGAACGGCTCTCGATCGTGCGGCAGGCGAGGATTGCCGGAACGTTGCAGCCGAAGCCCATGACGAGCGGGATGAACGACTTGCCGTGCAGGCCTGCGCGGTGCATGACGCGGTCCATGATGAAGGCGGCGCGCGCCAGATAGCCCGAATCCTCCATGAACGAGATGAAGGCGTAGAGGATCATGATGTTGGGCAGGAAGACGATCACCGCCCCGACACCGCCGACGATGCCGTCGACCACCAGGTCGCGCAGCACCCCGTCGGGCAGCAGCCGCTCGGCCCCTTCGCCGATCCAGCCGACGAGCGTCCCGATCCACGCCTGCGGGTAGGCGCCGAGCGAAAAGGTGCACCAGAACATGAAGCACATGATCGTCAGGAAAATCGGGAATCCCCACAGGCGGTGCGTGACGAAGGTGTCGATCACCTCCGTGGCGGAGTGCTCGGCGCCTTTGCCGGCCGTGTAGGTCTCCTTCAGGGCGCCCGAGATGAATCCGTATTTTTGGTTGGCGAAGGCCGTCTCGACATCCTCGCCGAGCGCCTCGACGATGCGGCGGACGCCGCGGTCGCGCAGGCTGCGCCACCGTTCGTAGCTCGGGCAGTCGCGCAGCTGCTCCTCGACCTGCCGGTCTCCCTCGAGGAGTTTCATGGCGAAGTAGCGCGGCGGAAAGATGTTGGGCAGCTCCTCGCGGTGGAGGCTCAGATCGGCGTTGAGCGGCTGCAGCTGCTCCTCGATGACGTTCCCCTGGCGGATGTGGATGTGGCGCACCCGTTCGTCGCGGCTCTCGTAGACGGCGATCACCGTGTCGAGCAGCTCCTCGATGCCTTTGCCGTTGCGTGCCTCGACGGGTACCATCGGTACGCCCAGCATGCCTCCGAGATGTTCGTGGTCGAGCGTGGCGCCGCGGTCCCGCAGTTCGTCGTACATGTTCAGGGCGATCACCATGCGGGGGTTGATGTCGATGAGCTCGGTCGTCAGGAAGAGGTTGCGCTCGAGGTTCGAGGCGACGACCGCGTTGATGATGACGTCGGGCGTCTCGTTGGCGATGTGGTCGCGCACGTAACGCTCCTCGGGCGTGTAGGCCGACAGGGCGTAGGTGCCGGGCAGGTCGGTCACTTCGAGGCGGTAGCCGCGGTAGTAGCGGACGCCGCCTTTGGCGCCGACCGTCACGCCGCTGTAGTTGCCCACATGTTCGTGGCTGCCCGAGATGGCGTTGAAGAGCGACGTCTTGCCGCTGTTCGGGTTGCCGACGAGCGCCACGGAGATCGTGCGGCTGCGGCTGGTGACCACCTCGTCGACCGACGACGGTGCCGCGGGCTCGGTCAGGTCGGAGGCCGTGTCGCGGTCCGAGGCGGCGAGCAGCTCCTGCGCCTCCTCGTCCGAAAGAACGACGACCATGGCGGCCTCGCTGCGGCGCAGCGAAACCTCGTACTCCATGATTTTGTATTTGATCGGGTCCTTGAGCGGTGCGTTGAGCACCACCTCGACCCGCTGGCCGCGGATGAAACCCATCTCGACGATGCGGCGGCGGAATCCGCCGTGTCCCGTCACCTTCAGAATCGTAGCCGATTCGCCCGTTTTCAGTTCGGACAGACGCATGGTATCTTCGTTTAGACAAAAAACTTCGAATTTGCAAAGATACGTTTTCTGCGCCGATCTTGTCCTCCCTATTTATGGGTATTTTGCGGCGACCTCCATCCGCCTCCGAGCGCCTTGCAGAGCGTCACGTAGTTGATGTATTGCCCCGCGACGAGATCGACCAGCTGCATGCGGGCCTGATAGAGCGTGCGTTCGGCGTCGATGACGTCCAGGTAGTCGGCCATGCCGTTTCGGTAGAGCGCATGCGCCATCCGCACGATCCCTTCATAGGAGGCGACCAGCGCGCCGCAGCGGTCCGCCTCGGTCCGGTTGTCGGCAATCGCCGAGAGGGCCGTTTCGACCTCGCTGAAGGCCGTGAGCACGGTCTGCTCGTAGTCGAGGGCCGCACGGTTGTAGCGTTCGACGGCCGCCCGTTCGGCTCCGCGCAGGCGGCCGAACCCGACGACCGGCTGCACGATCGAGGCGGTCGCATTCCAGACGAAGGGGTTCGAGTCGGTCAGTCCCTTGGCCGAACGTGCGCCGATGCCGCTCGCAGCGGTCAGTTGCACGGCCGGAAAGCGGTTGATACGGGCGATGCGCGCCTCGGCGGCGGCCTGCTCGAGGCGGAAGAAATCGGCCAGAATGTCGGGACGGCGCCGCACGAGCTCCGATGGCACGCCGATCGGCAGCGTCTCGGGCCGGCGGTCGGCGAGCAGTCCGATCCACCCCGTCGGAATCGCGAGGGCATCGGGCAGATCGCCGGTCAGCAGCGCCAGCGCCAGCCGGGTGCGCTCGATGCCGCCCCGATAGCGCGGAATATCGGTCTCGGCGGCGTAGACCAGACTGCGCGCCTGCTCGAGTTCGACGCCGCTGGCCATGCCGTAGCGGAACATCGAGTCGATCAGCGCCTCCGACTCGCGCCGCAGCGTCGCCGTGCGCTCGGCGATCTCCAGATCGCGTTCGTACTGCAACAGCGTGAAATAGTCGGTCGCCACCTCGGCGGCCAGCGAAAGCTGCGCGGCCCGGTAGTTCCAGCGGGTCGTCTCGATCGCCGCGACCGAAGCACGCCGCGTGGCGCCGGCTTGTCCAAAGAGCGGAAGCTCCCAGTTCAGGGTCGGTTCGACCGTATATTGTTCGGTGATCTTCGTCTGCCGCGCATAGGAGCCTTCGGCGGCGAGCGAAGCTCCGATCTGCGGCAGATAGGCGGCCCGTGCCGTGAGCCGCTGTGCGCGGGCTTCGGCAACGGTCGTCGCCGCGGCCCGCAGGTCGCGGTTGGCATCGAGAGCCCGTTCGACCAGTCGGTCGAGCACCGTGTCGCCGAAGAGCTCCCACCAGCGGTCGGCGAGCGCGAAGGTGTCCTGTCGGAAACGGTCGGCATAATGGTATGCGGTCGGAGCCGCGACGCGCGGGGGCGTCAGCTGCGGCATGCAGCCGACAAGGGCTGCGGCGAGCAGCGGGAGAATGCGTCGGATCATACGGAGGCCTGTTTTGCGGCCCGCCGCCGTTCGAAGCGGCCGAGGCGGGCGACGAGGTAATAGAGGGCGGGGTAGAGGAAGATGCCCAGCAGCGTGGCGGCGGTCATGCCGCCCACGAGGGCGATGCCCATGATGTTGCGGGCCGTGGCGTAGACGCCGTGGGCGAAGACCAGCGGCAGCACGCCGAGGATGAAGGCGAAGGCGGTCATAAGGATCGGCCGCAGGCGGATTCGGGCCGCCTCGACGGTTGCCTCCTCGAGCGAACGTCCCTCCTCGAAGAAGAGGCGGTCGGCGTATTCGACGACGAGGATCGCGTTTTTGGCCGAGAGGCCGATGAGCATCACGAGCGAAATTTGCAGGTAGATGTCGTTCACGAAGAGCGGCTGCAGCAGGTGGGCGCCCCCGATCAGGAGCAGCGCGCCCAGCACGGCGACGGGAACGCTCAGCAGAACGGCCAGCGGGAGCCCCCACGACTCGTAGAGGGCGGCCAGCGCGAGGAAGACGAAGAGGAGCGTCACGAGGTAGATCATGCCGCCGCCTCCCGAGGCGGCCTCCTGGAACGAAACGCCGCTCCAAGCGATCCCGACGTCGGCGGGCAGCAGTTCCGCCGCCGTCCGTCGCACGGTATTCATGACCGTGGCCGTCGAGGCGCCGCGCGCGGGGGCGATCGTGAGTCCGATCGAGCGGTAGAGGTTGAACTGGTTGACATAGCCCGCACCGACCGTGTCGACGACCTGCACGAGCGTCGGCATCGGAATCGCCTCGCCCGCCTCCGACTGCACGTAGTAGCTTTCGAGCGACGACGCTCCCGCGCGATAGGGCGGCGCCGCCTGCAGATAGGTCTGGTAAAGCCGTCCGAAGCGGGTGAAGTTCTCGATGTAACGGCCTCCGAGGAGCGCCGACAGATCGCCGTAGAGCGTCTGAAGGTCGACCCCGCGGGCCAGCGCCTGCTCGCGGTCGATCCTGAGCAGCCGCTTCGGGATGCCTGCATTGAAGGGCGTCGTGACGGAGGCCACGGAAGGATCCTTGCCGAGTGCCTCGATCAGCCGGTCGGTTTCGGCGGCGAGGTAGGCGGTGCCGCGGCCCGCGAGGTCCTGCACCTCGACCGAGATGCCCGACGTGACGCCGAGGCCGGGAATCGAGGGCGGGATGACGGCGTAGCAGGTCGCCGTGGGGACCGTCGCGTAGAGCAGCCCGTTGAGCCGCTCGGCGATCTGCATGGCCGTGAGCGATCGGTCCTTGTAGTCGACCAGCGAGACGAAGATCACGCCGCTGTTAGTCGCGGCAGTGCCCGAGAGCATGTTTTGTCCGGCTGCGTAGGCGGTCGAAGCGACCTCCGCGAGGCTGCGGATCACCGTGTCGGCCTTGTCCATCGCTTCGCGCGTCACCTGCAGCGACGACGCTTCGGGGGCGGTGACGAGCACCATCAGGTAGCCCTGGTCCTCTTCGGGCAGGAATCCCGCAGGGAGGCCGCGCCACAGGGCGGCGATGACGCCGAGCGTCACGGCGACGAAGATCCCCGTACGGGCGAGGTGGCGCATCAGCCGCGGCGTGAAGGCGGCGTATCGCTCCGTCCGGCGGGCGAACCAGCCGTTGAAGCGGCCGAAGAAGCCGCGGACGGGCTCGCCGGCGGGACGCAGCAGCAGGGCGCACAACGCGGGGGAGAGGGTCAGGGCGTTGAAGGTCGAGAGGACGACCGAGACGGCGATCGTTACCGAGAACTGCCGAAAAAGCAGTCCCGTGATGCCGCCCGTAAAGGATATGGGGATGAAGACGGCCAGCAGCACGACCGTTGTGGCAACGATCGGCGAGGCTACGTTGCGCATCGCCTCGAGGGCCGCTTCGCGCGGCGGCCGCCCCTTGGCCATCTCCACCTGCACGGCCTCGACGACGACGATCGCATCGTCGACGACCAGTCCGATGGCCAGCACAAGCCCCAGCAGCGAGATGATGTTGATCGAGAAGCCCAGCAGCGGAAAGAGGGCGAAGGCGCCGACGAGCGACACGGGAATGGCGACGAGCGGGATGAGCGTCGCCCGCCACTCCTGCAGAAAGAGGTAGATGATCGCCACGACCAGCACGAGGGCGATCAGTAGCGTATGGAAGATATCGCGAATGCCGGCGCGGATCGAAGCGGTCGTGTCGACGATTGCCGTGGCTGCGACCCCGTCCGGGAAGCGCCCGCCCAGCCGCGTCATCGCCGAACGGACCTCGCCGCCGACCTGCATGGCGTTGCTGCCGGGTTCCTGATAGACGACCACGAGGGCCGTCGGCTGCTGCCCGAAGCGCGAGCTGACGCCGTAGCTGCGGCTGCCGAGCTCGACGTCGGCCACGGCATCGAGGCGGATCTGTTCGCCCGACGTCGTGGTGTGGACGATGATGCGGGCGAACTCCTCGGCCGTCGCCATCTGCGGCGGCAGGACCACCGTGTAGGTGTGGACCGTCCCGTCGGGAGCGGGCTCGGCGCCGAACTGCCCTGCGGGGTAGACGCCGCTCTGCACGCCGACGGCCGTCGCGATTTCGTCCACCGAGATGCCGTAGTATTTCAGCACGTCGGGCTTGAGCCAGATGCGCATGGCATATTCGGCCGCACCCATGATCTCGACTTTGCCTACGCCCTCGAGCCGCAGCAGTTCGTTCTGCAGGTTGATGTAGGCGTAGTTGGCGAGCCACTCCTCGTCGTAGCGCCCGTCGCTGTACAGGGCGTAGACCGTCAGGAATCCCGTCATCGTCTTACGGGTGGTAACGCCCTGCTGCGTCACGGCGGCGGGCAGCTGCGGAGTTGCCGTCGCCACGCGGTTCTGGGTGAAAATGGCATCCAGATCGGGATCGGAGCCGATCTCGAAAGTGACCTGCATGGCCATCGAGCCGTCGTCGGACGACGTTGCCTGCATGTAGAGCATGTCGCTTACTCCCATGATACTCTGGGCGAGAGGCGTGGCGACGGCGTTGTTGACCGTCTCGGCGTCGGCGCCCGCATAGGAGGCGGTCACCTCGACTACGGGCGGCGTAATGTCGGGATACTGCTCGACCGAGAGGCGCGAGAGCGAGACGAGACCCAGCAGCACGATGGCGATCGCCAGCGCCATGGCGAAGACGGGGCGGGTGACGAAGAAACGTTCCATCGGCTATCGGGCGGTCGTTACGGGTTCGATCTTCATCCCTTCGCGCAGCTTGGTCGACTGGGTCGCCACAATGCGCTCGCCGGCCGAAAGCCCTTCGGCGATGCGCCAACCCCCGCCGAAGGTGCCGTCCGTCTCGACGCGGCGGAAGACGACCGTGTCGTCGGGCCGCACGACCCACACCGAGCTGACTCCCTGCGCCTGGCTCACGCTCCGCAGCGGCACGACGATCTGCTCCTGCGGCTTGCCGATCGTCGCCTCGATGCGGGCGAACTGCCCCGGTTTGAGCGACTGCTGCGGATTGGGGAATCGGACGACGATCACCAGCGTGCCGGTCGCCGTCGAAACATCCTTGCGCGTATAGCCGTAGCTCCCTTCGTAGGGATAGGCGGTGTCGTCGGCCAGCGTCAGGCGGATGTCCGACAGCAGGTCGTCGTTGTCATAGATCGTCGGTCGCTCGCCGGCATAGCGCAGGTAGTCGGCCATCGGGATCGCCAGATCGACCGTCAGCGTGTCGATGTTCGAGATTGTCGCCAGCACGGTAAAATTGCTTCCCGGTCCGACGAAATCGCCGACGTGGGCCGTGCTGCCGCTCGCGATGCCGTCGATGGGGGAGAGGATGCGCGTGTAACCCAGATCGAGGCGGGCGTTGCGCAGTGCCTGCCGTGCCGAGCGGACGGCCGCTTCGGCCGCCTCGTGCTGCGCCGTATACTGGTCTAATTGCGCCTGACTGATGGCATTCATGGCCGCCAGCGGCACGGCGCGGTCGTAGTTGTTGCGCGCTTCGATCGCCTGCGCCGAGGCCGATTGCAGGGCGGCTTCGGCCGAAAGCATCGAGGTCGAGAGCTGGCTCGGGTCGATCGTGAAGAGCACGGCCCCCTTGCGGACCGGCTTGCCGTTGTCGAACTGCTTCGTGAGCAGGTAGCCGCTCACGCGCGGCTGAATTACCGCGTCGAAGTTGCTTTGCAGATAACCGATGAAACGCATGCGGAGGGGGACGGCCGTGCGGCCTACGTCGACCACTTCGAGCCGAAGTGGCGGGGTTTGCGCCGACGGTTGCCGGGAATGCGTGTGACAGCCTGCCGCCAGAAGCAGCAGCGGGAGTGCGAGCGTTCGATACATTTTCGTCTTCTGTTCGTTTTCGGGTGCGGAAGGCAAAAAACGTACCGAAACGCCTTTTACGGGCGGTTCTGAGCCATAAAAACGAGTTAATTATGAGATTTTTTTGCGTTTTATGCGTTGATTTCGAATCTTTTTATATCTTTGTCCCGAAAACCCTTAAAAATTCACAAGACGATGAAAGAGCTCGTTGAAAAGATCAATGCACAGTATGAGGTGTTCGCCGTGAACGCGGCTGCACAGGTAGAGAAGGGCAACAAGGCTGCCGGCACGCGCGCCCGCAAGGCCGCCCTCGAGATTGCGAAACTGATGAAGGATTTCCGCAAGGTGTCCGTAGAAGAGGCCAAATAAGATCCGCCTTTTCCGAACAAAATAAAGGCCGATCCCCGCGAGGAGGATCGGCCTTTATTTTCGTCTGTGCTCGGGTGACCGCCTAATCGACCGCGATGCCGGCGCGGCGGAAGACCGCATAGTCCTCCTCCCGGAGCCCCGTGCGGCTGAACGGCACCGCCTCATTGTGGTCGTTCAGATAGCGGCGGGGTGCCTTGCGGTCGTAGAGCGGACTGACAAGCGAGGCCCTCCGGTCGCAGAAGTCGCCCTCGATCGAGGCGATGTCGGCGATCGTGTGGTACATGAAGTGAGTTGTGGCGGGTGCCGACGCATTCGCCTCAGCGGCAGCGACCTTCTCGGGGAAGAGCAGGCGGTAGCGTGCCGAGAACCAGCTGAACGACGCTACATGCAGCTGGTAGGCGGTCGTCGTGGGGGAGGCGTGCAGGAAACGGCCGCGGCGGTCGTCGTAGAGATCCTCGCCGTGGTCGGCGCAGTAGAGCAGCGCCGAGGCCGTGTCGGGAAGCGACCGCAGGTATTCGATCGCGGCGGCGAGGACGGCATCCGTGTAACGGACCGAGTTGTCGTAAGCGTTGCGCAGGTCGTCGCAGTTCTGCGGGCGAATGGCCGTTTCGGTGTCGGGCGTGAAGCGGGCGAAATCGCGCGGATAGCGCTGCTGATAGTCGAAATGCGAACCGTAGCAGTGCAGGATGAGCAGCATCTTGCGTGCGGAACTCTGGCTGACCGCTCTGCGGAGTTCGTCGACGAGCTGCATGTCGAAGCGCGGGCCGCCCACGTACAGCGTGTACTGCGAGTCGCGCGCCAGGTTGTCGATCATCGCCCCCTGCTGCGACTGGTTCGAGATGAAACGCGTCTCGAAGCCCGCCTCGTTGAAGAGAGCCGGCAACCCCTTGCGGCAATAGATCGAATCGTGTTCGTGCGTGGCGACCGAGGAGAGGAACAGCGGCACGCTCTTGTGCGTGGTGTTGCTTTGCGTCAGCACGTTGCGATGCAGGATCAGATCGTCGATCCGCGAAAGTTCGGGGTTCGTGGGGCGGCTGTAGCCGAAGAGCTGCCAGTTCATCGCACGCGACGCCTCGCCGATGACGTAGACGTAGATTTCACGCTCGGCGGGCGTTGCCGTCCGTCGGGCATGAAAGGTGAAGCCGGCGGTCGTCTCCTCGAAGCGGAGGCTCTTGCGCAGCTCCGAGCCGCTGACGTAGACGTTGTATCCGACGTTGATCGGGAAGACCTCGTCCCGCAGCACATGCTCGCTCGTGCGGTAGGCGGGCCACAGCGCGAGCAGCCCGAGGCAGAAGATCGCGGCGCCCGAGAGGCCGAAGGTCTTGCGGGCGGTCGTCGAGAGGTAGCGCCGTTTGCCGACCTCGCGTGCCGCGAGCCACAGCAGCGGCAGGTAGAGCACGCAGACGAAGAGCACCGACGGATAGATGTTGCCCAGCAGCTCAGTCGCCTCGCCGGGATTGGTCGTCACGACGTTCGTGAACATGTCGGCGGCGATTACCGAATTGCCGTAGAGGTAGAGCAGCACGATCTGGAAGGCGGAGAAAAAGAGGAACGGGAACCCCAGCCAGATCATGATACCCGAGCGGCGCAGGGCGACGCTCCACATAAGATAGAAACCGAGCGGCAGCAACAGCAGCGCCTCGGTGCTCCAGACGGAGTAGGGTTCGGTGGTCGCCAGAATCAGATTGGGGACCATGAGGGCCGCCACGAAATAGAGCGCCAGCACGGCCGTAAAGCGGCTGCGGGGCGGTTTCGAGGCGTGGTCGTTGAACCGATAGACGAGTTTTTGCATAAATTCGGGTTAAAAGGCTTCGTTGAGCGCCAGCAGGAAGCCGCTCGTGTTGCGTCCGAAGCCGTAGTCCATGCGTACGTTGACGCGTTTTTTCAACTCCCAGCGCAGGCCGAGGCCGTAGTTGGGCAGCGTCTCGCGCCAGCGGAAGGCGGCGACCTCCGGAAAGACGTTGCCGGCGCCGGCCCATACGACGCCTCCGATGCGTCGCCAGATGTGCTGTCGCAGCTCGACCTGACAGGTGACCAGGCAGTTGTTCGCATAGCGGCCTTCGTAGTAGCCGCGCATGCGTTCGTTGTTGCCCAGTCGCGCCAGCAGCGGCCAGGGCGTACCCGCCGAGTTGAATTCTCCGTAGAGATCGAAAGCCAGCAGACCGCCGTGCCAGACCTTCCGATAGGCGTCGGCGATGCAGATCGTCCGCCACAGCGAACGGTCGCAGTTGCCCAGTCCGCGGGCGAAGAAGATCTCCTGAACACTCAGGTAGATACCCCGCGAGGGATTGGGAATGAAGTCGCGCGAGTCGTATTCGATCATGGCGCCGATGCCCGTGGCCGTGTAGTCGCGGTGCTGGCGGCGGATGTAGTCGAGCCCCGTTGCGTCGAACTTGCGGCCGCTCGTATGATCGAAATGGAAGATCAGCCCTGCATAGGTGTCGGGGAGAACGAGGTGCTGCCAGCGGGCCGTCATGCGGTAGCGCTGCTCGACGTAGTCGGTCGGCGGATTCTGACGTCCGGCGACGTAGCCGATGCCCCACAGATCGCGCGGCGCAGAGGAGAAGACCAAGTTGTAGGCGAGCCGCTGTCGGTTGCCCGGGAAGATCGTGTTGCCCGTTACGCCGAAAGAGTAGAAACCAGACGTCGAGACGTTGGCGAAGATCGAGATGTCGGACGGCGGGGTAACCGTATCCTGTCGGTCGAAGCGGTAGAGCCCTGCGGCCAGCACGCCGATACCCAGCTTGGTGGTCTTCGAGTAGCTCGGTCCGCCTGCGAAGGTGATGTCGATCTTCTTCTCGCGCGAGCGGTCGCGGGTCGAGTTGCCGAAATAGTCGACGATGCGGCGCAAGAAACCCCGCCGCACCGTATCCGTTTGTGCCGATGCGTCGACAGTTTCAGCCGGCGGTTCGGGGAGCCCGGTACGAAGCGTGTCGGTTTGCGCCCGTGCCGTCCCGACGAGGAGCAGGGCGCCGAGCAGCAGGGTCGGCAGCGCACGGTTCATGGCTACCGGTATTGGTCGAGCACTTTGTAGAAGGCCTCCTTGTCGGCTTCGGTCAGTTCGCCCTTGCGTTCGAAGACGATTTCGCCGTCTTTGGTGACGAAGAGCAGGACGAAGAGGTTGTTGCACTTGCCCAGCCCCCATGCCGACTGCAGCGAGCGCTCCTTGTCGGCCAGCACCAGCGCGCCGTTCTTGGCCGTGCGCTTGCGGGCCATTTTGAGGACGATGCCGTTCGGCAGCATCGGGGCGTCCTTGAGGTTGATGATGCCGAAGGCGTTGATCTTTTCGCTGTGGGCGCGGCCGTTCTCCTCCAGTTCGTAGGTGAAATCCTCGTTCTGCTTGTGGTGGTCGGGATCGACGTAGAAGATCAGCAGGTGCTGTTCACCCCAGCCGGGCAGCGTGGTTTCGGAACCTTCGAGGGTATGCAGCGTCAGATTGTCGACTTTGCGGACAGGCTCCTGGGCGCCTGCAGCGGTTGCCAGCAGCAGGGCGGCAGCCGCGATTGCGATACGTTTCATGTTCATATACGGAAATTTATCGATGCAAAGATAACGGTTTTTCCGCCTCGATACCCCTTTAGGCCGATTATTTTTGTTCAGTATCGGATGCTTTGTCGCTTTTTACGCGCTTCGGGCGCTCGTCGCGGGGCTCGAAAGCGTAGGCGCCGCCGCCTGCGATGCAGAGAAAGACGAAGATGCCGATCCACAGAAATTTCACCTCGTCGAAGTGGGGGACGCCCGCGCGCCACTGGTCGATCGAGAAACCGACGACCAGCAGCGCCGCTACGCGCCGCACGTCGATGCCGATCATGAGCAGGACGGCCAGCGTCGCCTGCGCCGCGGCGAGCAGAACGAACGAGGCGCGGTTGTCGATGAAGAGGAACGACGGGTAGTCGTCGATGATCTCGTTGTAGGTCTGCAGCTTGCCGATGTTGTGCAGCAGCAGGACGCTGCCGATGAAAAGCCGCATGTAGAGCACCGCCGCATCCATGCGGCGATAGCTGCCCAGAAGGGTCCGCAATCGTTTGTTCATGTCCGCGCAGCCCTGCAATCCGCATTCCAAAGCCGCCGCGAGACGCGCGGTGCGAATAAATTTGGCATTGCCCGCCCTCTTTCGTATCTTCGCCCCATGAAACACTACCGAGTACTTTTCGTCTGCCTCGGCAACATCTGCCGCTCACCGGCTGCCGAAGGCATTTTCCGCCGCCTGCTGCTCGATGCGGGACTGGACGACCGCATCGAGACCGATTCGGCCGGCACCTACGGCGGGCACGCGGGCCAGCTGCCCGATCCCCGCATGCGCGTGGCGGCCTCCCGCCGCGGGTACGAGCTGACGCACCGCGCCCGCCAGATCCGCGAGGAGGATTTCGACCGCTTCGACCGCATCCTCGTGATGGACGACTCGAACTACGAGCGCGTGCACAGGCTGGCACCGTCGCGGCGTCACGCCGAGAAGATCGACCGCATGATCTCCTTCTGCGACACGGACCGCACCTACATCCCCGATCCCTACTACGAGGGGCACGAAGGATTCGAACTGGTGCTCGACCTGCTCGAGGAGGGGTGCGCGGCGCTGCTCGAAACCGTTCGCCGGGAGCTGTAATGAAAACAGGCAGGATGAAACTCCTGCCTGTTTCGTTCGTTGCGGAGCCGCCGCCTGCGATATTTAGAAGTCGAGCCCGAAACTGATGCTGTACGTGTTGCGCAGCAGGGTGCCCCGTTCGGCCAGCAGATAGGCGAAATCGACGCGCAGATGCAGGAAGCGCAGACCGACGCCGAGCGCTCCGAACGACGGGCAGTAGGCTTTGTGCTCGCCGAGGTGGTAGCCTGCGCGGAACTGCAGCAGCTGCATAAGGTTGTATTCGGCGCCGACCGCCGCCTCGAATCCGCGCACGGCGGAGGGGGTGAAGCAGTAGCCTGCATCGACGGCGACCGTCAGTTCGTGGGCATCCGAGAAGAAGGTGTCGAGCGCCGTGCCCGCCTTGAAGGTCGCGGGCAGCCGCCGGTGCGACGAACCGATGAACCCGCCGAGGTCGGTGAGTTTGGCGCCGGCCCGCAGCGTGCTGTACGATCCGATCCCCTCGATCGGGCGGTTCCATGCGGCGCTCAAGTCGACGGCCAGCGCATTCCCGTCGCCACCCGGGCGGTCGAGATGCAGGTAGCGTCCCGTGAGCCCGACGGCCCAGCGTTCGTTCAGACGGCGCGCATAGCCGAGATCGAAAGCCGCGTCGCTGTTGCCCCGTTCGCGCAGATACTGCCGCCAGCCCGCCAGCAGCGTGTTGGCGTTGTCCCAGCGCCAGTAGCCCGAGACGGCGTAGTAGTCGAAATCGCTCTGTCCGTAGTAGGACGAGGAGATGCGCAACGGTACGGGCGAGAGGGCTGCGAAGGCGGCGTTGTTATAGATCGCATGGGCATCCGAAACCGAGGTCATGACGATGCCGCCCATGCCGAGCGAACCGGCGTCGATCGTCGGGAGCGCCGTCTCCTGGGCGAAGAGAGCCGTGGCACCGAAGAGCGCAAGAAGGAGCGAAGTCAATCGTTTCATAGGAACAA
>CAZVGH010000013.1:0-22047 GCA_964626515.1 uncultured Alistipes sp. | reverse complement strand
CGACCTCCGAGGCGGCGAGGATCCGCGCCTCGTCGTGGCCGCCCTCCTCGTAGGGGACCTCCCACGCCTCGAGTTGCTGTTTGTAGCGGTCGGCGATCTTCCCCCGGTCCGAGAGGAAGACGTCGAAGCCCTTCTTCTTGGCCAGGATCGCTGAGCCGTAGCCGCTGATCCCGCCGCCGAGTACGACGATTGTTTTCCGTGCGGTCATCGCTATCGAATTTTAAGCGTTACGAGCGTCATCGCCGCCAGCAGCAGCGAGATGATCCAGAAGCGGATGACGATCTTCGTCTCGAAGATCTCCTTCTTCTGATAGTGGTGGTGCAGGGGCGACATGAGGAAGATGCGGCGCCCCTCGCCATACTTTTTCCGGGTGTACTTGAAATAGCTCACCTGCATCATCACCGAGAGCGACTCGACCAGGAAGACGCCGCACAGCAGCGGCAGCAGCAGCTCCTTGCGGATGCAGAGGGCGAAGACGGCGATGATGCCGCCGATGGCGAGCGACCCCGTGTCGCCCATGAAGATCTGCGCCGGGTAGGAGTTGTACCACAGGAAGCCCACCAGCGCGCCGATCATCGCCGAGGCGAAGACGAGCAGCTCGCCGCTGTCGGGGATGTACATGATATTGAGGAAGGCGGCGTAGACGACGTGGCCCGAGAGATAGGCCAGCACGCCGAGCACCATGACGATCGGCACCGAGACGCCCGTGGCGAGGCCGTCGAGCCCGTCCGTGAGGTTGGCGCCGTTCGAGACGGCCGTCACGACCAGGATGGCGACCAGCACGTAGAGCAGCCAGGCCGCCGTGCGGTTGCCGCCCGTGAACCAAGCGTAGTCGAGTTCGTGGTTCTTGTTGAAGGGGATCGTCGTCCCGGGGGTCTTGACCTCCTCGGAGCGCACGACGATCGTCTGGCGCAGGTTGTCCACCACGGCGCCGCTCTCGTCGACGACGAGCGTCTCGAGGGGCTGCACGGTCCGCTCGCTCACGACGATGTCGGGCGAGAGCCACATCGTCGTGCCGACGATCAGGCCCAGCCCGACCTGTCCGACGATCTTGAAGCTCCCCTTGAGCCCCTCCTTGCGGTGGCGGAAGACCTTGATGTAGTCGTCCAGACCGCCGATGAAGCCCAGCCAGACGGTCGAGACGATCATCAGCCGCACGTAGACGTTATCCAGCCGCCCGAACAACAGCGTCGGGACGAGGATCGAGAGCAGGATGATGATGCCGCCCATCGTCGGCGTGCCCCGCTTCTCGAGCTGCCCCTGCAACCCGAGGTTGCGGATCTCCTCGCCGATCTGCCGCCGGCGCAGGAAGTCGATGATCGAGCGGCCGAAAATGATGGCGATCAGCAGCGCGGTGATCACCGCCGCCGCCGAGCGGAACGAGATATACTGGAACAGACCCGTACCGGGGAGGTTGTAGGCGTCGTCCAGATACTTGAACAGGTGGTAAAGCATGGTTTCTTGTGCGTTTCTTCGTCGGGAAAATGGGGAGCTACTCGTGCTGTCCGCGTTTGCGCTTGATGCGCGTCAAGTGGTCGATCAGGGCGATGCGGAAAGCCTCGCGGCGCGCCCGCAGGTTCTGCCGCCACCCCTTCCAGCGCATGTAGCGCTGCTTCTTCTCGGGGTAGATGTCGGGCACCGTCACCAGAATGCCCGTCTCCTCGACGCCGCCGAAATCGGGGTTCGACACCGTGTCGAAGACCTTCATCGAGGGCGAAAGGTTCATGTAGGCGTTGATCAGGGGCGGAATGTTTTCGTTGAGCTCGCGGATCTTCTGCAGCAGGATGCGGTAGTTCTCCTTGAAGTCGGCCCCCGAGAAGAGCTGCTCGTAGTAGGGGTCGTCGAGATCGAGCTGCAGCGGATGGATGCCCTCGACGAGCTTTTCGCGGTCGGGGAAATAGTGGCGCAGAAACCAGATGAGGGCGTTGCGCGCCACCTGCTTGTAGGTGGTGTACATGGTCACCTTGCCGAAGAGGTAGCGCACGTGCGGGTTGAGCACGATGATCGCCCCGAGGCCGTCCCAGAGGTTGTCGAGCGCGTAGAGGCTCTTGCTGTTGCCGCGCGCCTGATAGGCGGGCTGAACGAACGAGCGGCCCAGCTCGATCGACCGCGAGAGGTAGCGGCGGCGGAAGCGGTCGCTGAAGCGGAAATAGTGTTCGGTCGAGAGGTGGCGGGGGTTGGGCGTCGTGCAGACGATGAAGCGGTAGCCGCCGATGATCTCCTGCGCCGCGGGGTCCCAGACGATCAGCTGGTAGTAGCCGTCCTCGGCCAGATCCTCGTCGTCGATGTCGAGCGGCTGGCCCGTGCCGCCCCCCGCGCCGCGGAAGGCCTCCTCGCGCAGACGTCCCACCTCGCGCATCAGCGCGGGGCACTCGTGCGCATCGAAAATATAGATCTCGTTGCCGGCGCGGTTCGTGTCGCGCACCTTGCGCGCGGGGGTCAGCTCGGCAAGCAGCAGCGCCCGTTCGACGGGCGGAATGATAGGTTCCATGCGGTTGTTGTTGTCAAAGGGACAAAGTTAGGCTTTTTCTTCGGAACCGCCGCACGCGGAGAGCTCTTTTTCGAGGGCGTAGCAGCGGCGGCGCACCTCCTCGATCCGCTCGCGCACCGAGCCGAAAGCGGCCAGCTCGGCCGGATCGATCGGCCGGCCGACCCGCATGCGGAAATGGCGGCCCTGCTGCGAGAACATCTCGTCGGGCAGCCACAGCATCTCGATGTTGACCTTGATGCCGAGGGCCTTGCGCAGGCGGCTCAGGCGGTAGAAGAAGTTCGACAGGCGCCCTTCGACGAAGATCGGCACGATCTGACGGTTCGAGGCGGCGGCCCGCTTCAGGAAGCCGGGGCGCCACTCGGTGTCGGTCACGCGGCCGTCGATCTTGCGCGAGCAGAGCCCCGCGGGGAAGGTCAGCACGGGCAGCGGCCCCGCGAAGGCCTCGTTGAAGCGGAGGGCGTAGGCGGCCGTCTGGGCGCCGTGCTTGTTGACGGGCACCCACAGCGACTCGAGCGGCGAGACGTGGCGCAGGATGTCGTTCACGACCACGCGCACGTCGCCGAAGTGTTCGATCAGCTTGTCGGCCAGCATCATGCCGTCCATCCCGCCGAAGGGGTGGTTCGCCACGAAGAGGTAGCGTCCGGCGGGGTCGAGCCGTTCGAGCCCCTCGATCGAGTAGCCGACCTGCCACTCGCGGAAGCAGGCACGGATGAAGGGTTGGGGCGCCAGCTGCCAGTAGGCGTCGAAGATATGGTTGAGCTCCTCTTCGTGGATCAGGCGCCGCAGGCGGTTGACCAGCAGGCGCGGAATCCAGCGGGCGAGGCGCGGGGCTTTTTCGCGCAGCACGAGCCCTACGTCGATACGGGGCATAGCGGTTTCGTTTTTGGGGTGGGCGCGCGACCGAAAGCGGCTTCCGGCCGCGCCGAAAATAATATGGACAAATATAGGGATTCTTTTTTGAAAAATCCCTAACTTTACACCCAAATCGACCTTCGGGCCGATCCTTTCTCACATGGAACAACCGGTCTACCACATACCCGTACTGGCGGAAACCTCTGTCGATCTGCTCGCTGTCGACCCCACAGGGACCTACGCCGACCTCACCTTCGGCGGCGGCGGCCACTCGCGCCGCATCCTCGAACGGCTGGGCGACGCGGGGCGTCTCTACGCCTTCGATCAGGACAGCGACACGCTGGCCAACCGCCCCGACGATCCGCGTTTCCACTACGTGGCGAGCAATTTCCGCTTCCTGCGCGGCGCGCTGCGCTGGCGCGGCGTAGAGGCCGTCGACGGCATCCTGGCCGACCTCGGGGTCTCGTCGCACCACTTCGACGCCGCCGAGCGGGGCTTCTCGTTCCGCGGCGAGGCGCCGCTCGACATGCGCATGAACCGCCGCGGGCGGCTGACGGCGGCCGACGTCGTCAACACGTGGAGTCCGGAGGAGCTGACGCGCATCTTCGGCGACTGGGGAGAACTCGAGACCCCCTGGAAAATCGCCTCCTGCCTCGAGCGGGCCCGCGCCGCGGAGCCGATCCGCACGACCGCCGGGCTGGTCGCCGCCGTCCGCCCCTGCACCCCGCGCAAGGACGAGGCGAAGTTCCTCACAAAGCTCTTTCAGGCGCTGCGCATCGAGGTGAACGGCGAGATGGAGGCGCTCAAAATGGCCCTCGAGCAGAGCCTCAAGGTGCTGCGCCCGGGAGGCCGCCTCGTGGTGATCGCCTACCACTCGCTCGAGGACCGGCTGGTGAAGAATTTCCTGCGCAGCGGCAACTTCGAGGGGATCGTCGAGAGCGATTTCTACGGTCGCCGGCAGGCCCCCTTCGAGGTGCTGACGCGCAAGGCCGTCACCCCGTCGGCCGAGGAGCTGGAGCGCAACCCCCGTTCGCGCTCGGCGAAGCTGCGGGCCGCCGTAAAACTTTAAGGAGAACCCCATGACACCCGAAACCGATCTGGATTTCCACCCCGAGCGGGCCGAGGAGGAGGCCCGCCGCGAAGAGGAGGCGCGCTTCGCCCGCCGCGTGCGGCGCGAGGTGCTGCGCGTCCAGAGCGGTGCGGCCGACGACGACCTGCGGGCCGACGCGGAGGCCGAAGCGGAAGCCGAGGCCGAGCGGCAGCGCGCCGACGAGGAGCGGCGGGCCCGCGAGGAGCGCCGCAGCCGCAACCCCTTCTTTCGGCTGGTCTCGGGCACGATCCTCGTCGGCGAGCAGGCGACGCGCTACTACCCCTATCTGCTCACCTTCGCCATCCTCTTCTTCCTGAACATCATGGTGCTCTTCTGGTCGCTGCACCTCGACAACCGCTACTCGCGCCTCGAGCGCGAGGTGCAGAAGCTGCGCGAACGGTCGATCCGCCTCGAGGAGCAGCGCTATTCGATCACCACCCATTCGGCCGTCGTGCGCGAGCTCGAGCGGCGCGGCATCGCGCTCTCCGATCCGAAGGCGCCCGCCGAAATCATCGACGACTAACACGCCATGCGTCCGCAAGAACCCTCCGAAATCAAGAGCGACATCCTCTTTCGGGTCAAGGCGCTCTACCTCTTCTTCATCGTCCTCGTGGCGGTGATCCTCGTGCGGCTGTTCTACGTGCAGTTCGCCTCCCGCGAGACGCGCATCAATGCCGACCGCCTCTCGCAGCGCATCTTCCGCGTCGACACGGTCTACGCCCAGCGCGGCGGCATCCTGGCCCGCGACGGCGAGCCGCTGGCCATCTCGCTCTTCCGCTACCAACCCCTCTTCGACTTCAGCTCCGAGGGCTTCGCCGACTCGCTCGCCTTCATCCGCCAGAGCGACTCGCTGGCGCGCCTGCTGGCCGACTATTTCGGCGACCGCACCGCCGCGCAGTACCGCGACGTGCTGCGCCGCCACCGCAATGCGGGGCGCTGGTCCTACCGCCTCTCCGAGCCGCGCGACACCACCTACTACCGCGACGAAGGGGTGCTGACGCTGCTCCTTGACCTGCTCACGGGACGGGCGAAGGTGACCGAGCGGGTGCGCGACACGCTGCGCAGCCACCGCCCGACGCGGCTCTTTCCGCGCGAGGTGGACTACGCCGAGTGGGAGACGCTGCGCCGCTACCCGATCCTCAACTACAACATGGGCATGACCTATACGCTGGCCGAGTACGACCGCCGCATCTACCCGCAGGGCGATCTGGCCCGCCGCACGATCGGCCGCCTCGGCACGAGCGGCACCTACGGCCTCGAGATGCTCTTCGCCGACGAGCTGGCGGGGCGCAACGGCTTCTCGACGCGCCAGCGCATCGCCCGCGGCTTCTCGGGCCGCGTGGCCCACGGCGACCACCGCGAGGCGGTCGACGGCGCCGACGTGGTGACGACGATCGACCTGAACCTGCAGGATGTCGCCGACCGCGCCCTGCGCCGCCAGATCGAGCAGCAGAACGCCGAGTGGGGCACGACCCTCGTCATGGAGGTCGAGACGGGCGAGATCCTCGCCATGGTCAACCTCGGCCGCGCGGCCGACGGCACGATCTCCGAGCGCGAGAACTATGCTCTCGGCCGCTCGATGGAGCCCGGCTCGACCTTCAAGCTGGCCACCGTGCTGGCGCTGATAGACGACTGCGGCATGTCGCCCGACCGCACCTACGAGACGAACAACGGCGACCCCGTGCGCATCGGCCCCGCGACCAACATCCGCGACTCGCACCGCGGCGACCGCGAGATCGCCCTGCGGCGCGCCGTGGCCGGCTCGTCGAACGTCTATTTCGCCCGGGCGATCTGGGAGTACTACGGCGAAACGGGCAAGAAACGGCAGTTCAGCGACTACCTCCACGACAAACTGGGGCTCGGCGAGACGGTGGGCCTCGAGGCGCTCGGCGAGCGGCCTCCGCAGATCACCCGCGAATGGAAGGTTCCCGACCCGGGCGTGATGCTCGTCAAGATGGCCTACGGCTACCGCGTGCGACTGACCCCGATCCAGATGCTCACCTTCTTCAACGCGATCGCCAACGGCGGCCGCAAGGTCGCCCCCGTGCTGGTGCGCGAGGTGCGGCGCGACGGCGACACCGAGGAGCGTTTCCGCACGAAGACCCTCCGCAGCCGCATCTGCTCGGACCGTGCGCTGCGCATCGTGCGCGAGTGCCTCGAGGAGGTGGCCAAGACGGGTACGGCGAGCGCCTATTTCAGCGACACGACCCGCCTGCGCGTCGCCGCCAAGACGGGTACGGCGCAGGTCACCTCGGGCGACGCGGGCCGCTACCTGGGTTCGATGGCGGCCTATTTCCCCGCCGACAACCCCCGCTACACGGTGCTGACCACCATCCAGACACGCCACCAGGCGGGCAAGGCCTACTACGGCGGTCCGCTGGCGGGCCCCGTCGTGAAGCAGGTGGTCGACTACCTCTACGCCCGCGAGCCCGACCACACGAAGCGCATCGCGAAAGACGGGCAGCGCCACCGCCCCGAACGGATCAAGGGCGGCGACGTGGCGCAGATCCGCACCGTGGCCAAACGCCTCTCGCCCCGCGTGCGGAGCGACGAACGGCACGGCTGGGGGCATGCGACGGTCGACAGCGCGGCGGGCGTCACGGTGGAGCGCCTCTCCGCGGCGACGGAGCAGATGCCCGACGTGCGGGGCATGGGGCTCAAGGAGGCGCTGTTCCTGCTCGAGAGCCGCGGCCTCGGCGTGACGGCGACGGGCAGCGGCAGCGTCGTGCGGCAGTCGGTCGCACCCGGCACCCGCATCACCCCGGGCGAGGCCGTGCAGCTGTCCCTGCAATAGGCGCCCCGCGCACACAACCGGTTGAAACAACGATTTGAGAACGCATATGAAACGAATCTCCGAACTTTTGGCGGCACTGCCCGATGCCGAGTGCCGCGGATCGGTCGGGACGCCGATCGAGGCCCTCACCTACGATTCGCGGAGCGTCACGGCAGGCAGCTGCTTCTTCGCCGTGGAGGGTGTCCGCTGCGACGGCCACAATTTCATCCCCGCGGCCGTGGCGCAGGGAGCCGCGGCGGTCGTCTGCCGCCGCCTGCCCGCCGAGCAGGATCCGCAGGTCGTCTACATCCGCGTCGACGACGTGCAGGGGGCGCTGGCCGAGATGGCCGCCGCCTTCTACGACCACCCGAGCCGCGAACTGAAACTCGTGGGCGTCACCGGCACGAACGGCAAGACGACCACCGCGACGCTCCTCTACGAGCTGGTCCGCGCCCTCGGCTACCGGGCCGGCCTGATCTCGACGGTCGTCTACCGCATCGACGAGCGGACAGTCGAGGCGACCCACACGACCCCCGACGCGATCCGCCTCAACGCGATGATGCGCGCGATGGTCGACGCCGGGTGCGACTACTGCTTCATGGAGTGCTCGTCGCACGCCATCGTGCAGCAGCGCACGCGCGGGCTGCACTTCGCGGGAGGCCTCTTCTCGAACCTCACGCACGACCACCTCGACTACCACAAGACCTTCGCCGAGTACCTGCGGGCCAAGAAGCGCTTCTTCGACACGCTGCCCGCGGAGGCCTTCGCCCTCGTCAACATCGACGACCGCAACGGCCGCGTCATGGTGCAGAACACGGCGGCGCAGGTCGCCACCCTCTCGCTGCGCGAGATGGCCGACGTGCGGTGCCGCATCCTCGAGATGCACCTCGACGGCATGCAGCTGCTGCTCGACGGCCGCGAGGCGTGGGTGCACCTCACGGGCCGCTTCAACGCCTACAACCTCGCGACGGTCTACGGCGCGGCCCTGCGGCTGGGCTTCGGCGCCGACGAGGTGCTGGCGGCCCTGAGCACGCTCGGAGCCGTCAGCGGCCGCTTCGAGTGCCTGCGCGCCGACGACGGCACGCTCGCCGTGGTCGACTACGCCCACACGCCCGACGCCCTCGAGAACGTGCTGCGCACGATCGGAGAGATCCGCACCGCCGACCGGCAGCTGATCGTCGTCTGCGGATGCGGCGGCGACCGCGACCGCACGAAGCGCCCCGAGATGGCCCGCATCGCCGCGGCGCACGCCTCGACGGCGATCTTCACCTCGGACAACCCGCGGCACGAGGATCCCGAGGCGATCCTCGACGAGATGACCGCGGGGCTCGACCCCTCGACGCGCTACCTGCGGATCGTCGACCGCGCAGCGGCGATCCGCACGGCGGTGATGCTCGCCCGCCCGGGCGACATGCTCCTCGTGGCGGGCAAGGGGCACGAGACCTACCAGATCATCGGCGACGAGAAGCACCACTTCGACGACCGCGAGCAGCTCCGCGCCGCCTTCGACGAGCTCAAGCGGGCCCGTTAGCGCCCCCGAAACAAAGAAGAACGCCACCCCGACGGGGCGGCGCTCTTCGCGCATGCGGCCGCGGCCGCTATTTCTCCTTCTGCTTTTCGAGCTGGCGCTTCAGCGCGTCGATCGACGCGTCGACGGCCTCCTCGAAGCTGCGGGCCTGCTCCTGCGCACGCAGGTCGCCGCCCGGCATGCGGAGCGTCACAGCAGCGATCTTGTTGCCCTTCTCGGGGTCCTTGTCGAGTTTGAGCACCACTTCCGCTCCGGTGGCGCGCTCGGCAAACCGATCTAACTTCGCCATCTTGGCGTTCACGAATTCGACCAACCGTTTGTCGGCATCGAATTTCACGGACTGAATCTGTACGTTCATAGCCTGCTGTTTTTTGGTTCGACTTATCGGACCGGCCTTCCGCGCTGCGCAAGGCCGCGTTCGTTGCTTGTTCGTGTGCGCCATCCGCCGCCTCAACGCTCATCGGGCTTCCCGGAGCCGCGGCTGCGGGGGTGCGCCCGGGCGTAGACGGCCTGCAGCCGCGCGATGCTGTTGTGGGTGTAGACCTGCGTCGCCTGCAGCGAGGCATGGCCCAGCAGCTCCTGAATTTCGCGCAGGTCGGCCCCGTCGTTCAGCAGGTGGGTGGCGAAGGTGTGCCGCAGCACGTGCGGGCTCTTCTTGCCCTGTACACCCCCTGCCTCGAGCGCCGCCTGCACGAGGCGGTAGACCGCCGTGCGGGAGATGCGCCGACCTTTCTTCGATAAAAATAACGCTTTTTCTCCACTTATGCAAATTTGCTGCCGACGAACCGTCTCCAGATAGTGCGAAATTTTCTCGCGCACGAAATCGGGCACGGGCAGCAGCCGGTCCTTGTCCCCCTTGCCGCGCACGCGCAGCGTGCGGCCGTCGGCCGAGAAATCGTCGCAGTCGATCCCGATCAGCTCGGCCAGACGCAGCCCGCAGGCGTAAAGCAGCAACACGATCAGGGCGTCGCGCTCGGCCGTCCGCTCCTCCTCGCCGGAGGGTTCCGAAGCCGTCGCCTCGTCGCACTGCTCCAGCACCCGCTCCATGCGGCTCTCGGGGACGAAGACGGGCAGCCGGCGCGCCGTGCGCAGGCTTGGCAGGCGGCTGAAAAACTCCTTGTCGATGCGCCCCTCGCGCAGCAGCCAGCGGAAGAGGGCCCGCAGCGAGGCGATCTCGCGGTTCATCGACGAGGCCTTGAGCGTCCCCTCCTCGCTGCGCGCGACGATCCACTCGCGCAGATCCTCGATCGTGACGCGGCGCGGATCGAACGAGGCGTCGTCGACCCCGAGCCACGCCAGAAAGCGCTCCGCATCGCGGCGGTAGTTGCGCACGGTGAGAGGCGAGTAGCGGCGTTCGGCCTCCAGATAGCGGATGAAATCGTTCAGCATGGAACAAAGATAGGGCATACGGCGGGCAGAAACAAATTTCGGGAGGGCATAAATCGCCGCTTCGGGACCGAAACGGCGCGCCGCCGCATCGTTTTTTTGCCTATCTTTGTCCCGCGGAGGCACGGAAGCCTCCGCTGAAAACACCTTCGACGACATGCGAGAGAGCTGGAAACCGGGAACGCTGATCTACCCCGTTCCCGCGGCGCTGGTGAGCTGCGGCGCCACCCCCGAGGAGCAGAACGTGCTGACGGTCGCCTGGACGGGCACCGTCAACAGCGATCCGCCGATGTGCTACATTTCGGTGCGCCCCGAGCGCCACTCCTACGAGATCATCCGCCGCACGGGCGAGTTCGTCATCAACCTCACCACACGCCCGCTGGCACGGGCGACCGACTGGTGCGGCGTCCGCTCGGGCCGCGACTTCGACAAGTTCCGCGAGGCGGGGCTCACGCCCGCCGCCGCCCGTTTCGTCGCGGCGCCCCTCATCGAGGAGTCGCCCGTGAACATCGAGTGCCGCGTGAAGCAGATCATCCCGCTCGGCTCGCACGACATGTTCCTGGCCGAGGTGGTCGGCATCGAGGTCGACCCCGCCTACATCGACCCCGAGACGGGCCGCTTCCGCCTCGACCGCGCGGAGCTCGTCGCCTACGCCCACGGCGCCTACTACGAGCTCGGCAAACAGCTGGGCACCTTCGGCTGGTCGGTGCGCAAGCGCCCGTCGGTCCTCCGCCGCAAGCAGGCGTCGAAGAAACGCTGATCCCGAACCGCAAAAAAACGCATTGCCATGGAAGATATCCGACTCGACAAATACCTCTGGGCCGTGCGCGTCTTCAAGACGCGCAGCGACGCCGCCGATGCGATCCGCAACAACCGCGTGCTGGTCAACGACGCCTACGCCAAACCCTCGCGCGAGGTGAAGATCGGCGACGTGATCGCCGTGCGGAAGCAGGCGGTGACCTACTCGTACAAGGTGCTCGACCTCGTCTCGAGCCGCCAGGGGGCGAAGAACGTCCCCCAGTACTGCCTCGACATCACGTCGCCCGACGAGCTGGCGAAGCTCAACGTGCCGCGCGAGACGATCTTCGTCTTCCGCGACCGCGGCACGGGCCGCCCGACCAAAAAGGAGCGCCGCGAACTCGACACGCTCATGGACGGCATCTTTCTCGACGAGGAGTAGCCGATCCGACGTTCCTTTACGAAACAGCCCCCGGCCAATGCCGAGGGCTGTTTCGTATTCCGGTCAATAGAACGTCGCCTTCGGGGCGAAGATCGGGTAGCCGAAGTTGAACATGAGGTAAGTGTTCCTCCAGCCGTGGTAGTCGTACTTGATCATCGAGAGGTTCACCGGACCGATCGGCGTGTGGTAGACCAGCGAGGCCTCGGTGATGTAGTGCAGACGGCGGTCCGTGCGGGGAACCAGCGGCTCGCCGTCGTAACCGTTCGCGCTGCGGTACATGGCGTAGGCTCCCATGCGCAGGAAGAAGTTCGGCAGCAGGGCGATCGTCGGGTTCAGGCCGCCCGCGACGTAGCGGCGGGCGCAGAAATCGGGCATGAAGATCTGACGCGCATGCGGGATCGGCTCGTAGGCGGGTGCCGTGAGGAGCGTCGCTCCGAGCGACGAGAAATCGGGGTGGTTCGTATAGACCCCCTCGAGGTGCAGCCCGAGCGAGAAGCGCCGCACGGCGGGCATGTCGAAGACCTTTTCGTAGCGGAACCGGCCGCCGAACCAGTTGCGGTGCACGCCCGGGGCGAAACGCTGTGCTCCGAAGACGCGCAGCCGCTCGCGGCCGTCGATGTAGATCGTCGAGAGGTGCAGCTCGGAGCCGCGCGTCGGGTAGATGTATTTGTCGAAGGTGTTGCGCGCCAGTTCGAGGCGGGCGCCGAAGAAGCCGAAGCGGGTGCGGTCGTAACCCGTCGGCAGCGGCGCGGCGTCGTACTTGTAGGTCGCATGGCCGGCGCGGAGCTTCAGCTCGACCATCGAACGGTAGGTGAGGCGGAAACCCGTGCCGAGCGTCGCGTAGCTGTCCCCCGTCTTGATTTCGAGCGTATTGTCGATGTGCGAGATGCGGCCGAAGGAGCCGTGCAGCAGGTTCTTCACCGCGAAATTGTAGCCGTAGGTCAGGAAGAACGGGTCGTTCAGGAAGAAGTCCACGCGCCCGCCGAACGAGCCCCACGTATGGGTCGGTCCGAGATAGAGATTGGCGCCGAGCTGGTGAGCGACGCGCCCCACGGTCTGGTAGTTGATGCCGATGTAGGCCTGGTTGAAGGCGGTCGAGGAGATGTTGCCGCCGATCATGAGCTTGAAATTCGGCTTCGTGTGGAGCGTCGCCGCGAAGGAGTAGCGTTCGGTGATCGAGTCGTAGGTCACCTGGGGCATGTCCATCGTGTAGTCGCCGCTCGCCAGCACGCGGAAGAGGTTCGTGCGCAGCCCCTCGAAGTTCATCTGGCGCTGCCGTCCGGGAGCGTGGAGGTCGGCCCGCACGTAGTCGCGCACGTAGGCCGTCTGCCGCTCGCTGAGCCCCTCGAAGCGGTAGTCGTTGAAGACGAGCGGCGGGCACTTGCTGCGGAAGGCCTCGCGGCGGGCGGCATGCTGCTCAGGGCTCCACAGCGTGTCGATGCGGGCGATGATCTCGGGCATCTGCCGCATGGCGTCCTCGTAGCCGGCGTCCATGATCGCCTCGGCATCGTCGAAGTCGAGCATCCCCACCGGCACGGCGCGGCGGATCGTCACGCTGCGCCCGGCGGGCAGTGTGTAGTCCGTGTCGCTCATGACGAGCATGAAGGCCTGCTCCATGAACGTATCGTCGGCGTCGGGCACCACGTTGCCTTTCGTGCAGATCGAGCCGATGAGCAGGTCGGGCGTGCAGCTCTCGTCGAGCGGCCGCCAGGGGAAGTTGTCGAAGATGCCGCCGTCGTAGTAGAGGCGTTCGCCCCGCTTCAGCGGCTTGAAGGCGAGCGGAATCGACATCGAAGCCCGCACCGCCTCGGGGAGCGATCCGCTGCGCAGCGTCACCGGCTCGCGGCGGTTCATATCGGCCGCCACGCAGAGGAAGGGGACCATCAGCTTCGAAAAATCGCCTCCGGCGGCCGTCGCCGCGGGGGTGAAGAGGTCGATGAAGGCCATCTCGATCTGCGTCGAGGAGATGAGGCTCTTGGGCAGGACGAAGACCTTGTCCTGCGAACGGAAATCGAGCCAGAGGTTGACGAACGAAGGGGAGACGTCCGCCTGCCGGTAGTAGGGTTTGTAGCGCGACGGGTCGATGCGCCCCGAGACCCACTCCTGCACGGCGCCCGAGCGGACGATGGCGCGCATCTCGGCGGGCGAGTAGCCCGAGGCGTACATCGCCGCGATGATCGATCCCATCGAGGTGCCCGCCACGCAGTCGATCGGCACGCCGCACTCCTCGAGCGCCTCGAGCACGCCCACGTGGTAGAGGCCCTTCGCGCCGCCGCCGCTCATCACGACCCCCACGCCCCCCTTCCGCGGGGCCGCAGCGGCATCGGCCGGCGCCGCGAAGAGCAGCGTCGACAGGACGACGGCGAGAAACAGGCTGCGAATGCGCATGATATGATTTTTTTTACTAACTTTGCATGTTAAACACATCCCTCAAAAGTAGAGAAAAAGTATAAACATTCAAAATATGACCGACAAAATCAACGAACTTTCGAGACAAGTCGAAGAGTTCCATCCCAAAGCGGCCGCCGAGATCGAGGAGTTCCGCATCCGTCTGCTCGGCAAGAAGGGCGAGCTGACCGCCCTCATGGAGGAGTTCAAAGGGGTAGCCCCCGAGCTCAAGCGCGAGCTGGGCCAGAAGCTCAACGGCCTGAAGAACGCCGCCCTGACGCGCATCAACACCCTGCGCGAGGAGCTGCAGAACGCCGCCGAGCTGCAGGCTTCGGCCGTGGGCGACATGACCCGCCCGGGATCGGCCGAGGAGCTCGGCTCGCGCCACCCGATCTCGCTCGTCAAGAACCGCATCGTCGAGGTCTTCTCGCGCCTGGGCTACACCGTGGCCGAGGGTCCCGAGATCGAGGACGACCGCCACGTCTTCACGAAGCTCAACTTCGCCCCCGAGCACCCCGCCCGCGACATGCAGGACACCTTCTTCATCGAGCGCAGCGGCGAGGAGCCGTCGGCCGACGACATCCTGCTGCGCACGCACACCTCGTCGATCCAGGTGCGCACGATGGAGCAGCAGCAGCCCCCGATCCGCGTGATCTGCCCGGGCCGCGTCTTCCGCAACGAGGCGATCTCCTACCGCGCACACTGCATCTTCCACCAGATCGAGGGCCTCTACATCGACGAGGGGGTCTCGTTCGCCGACATGAAGCAGTCGCTGCTCTATTTCGCCAAAGAGATCTTCGGCGAGCAGGCCCGCATCCGCATGCGCCCCTCCTACTTCCCCTTCACCGAGCCCTCGGCCGAGGTCGACGTTTCGTGCAACCTCTGCGGCGGCAAAGGCTGCGCCGTCTGCAAGGGAACGGGATGGCTCGAGATCATGGGCTGCGGCATGGTCGACCCGAACGTCCTGAAGGCGAGCGGCATCGACCCCGAAAAGTATTCGGGCTTCGCTTTCGGCATGGGTATTGAACGCATCGCCATGCTCAAATACGGCGTCAAGGACCTGCGCCTCTATTTCGAAAACGACGTCCGCTTCCTGCACCAGTTCGACGACGCCCTCTAAACACAGCGCGCGAACGCGCGGCCGAAGGTGCCGCGGAAGAGGGTGCGCCGCCACCAACACCGCGAACAGCCCATGAAACGCATCGCTGCCATAACGGCCCTCTGCGGGCTTCTCTTCACGACCGCCTTCGCGGGCGGCGGAAGCCGCCGTCCCGCCGACGGGGCGGCCGACAGCCTCTCGAGCGTCCGCCTCTACACCGAGGCGGTCAAGCAGCGCACGATCGCGGGCGACACGCTGCAGGCCCGCGAGCTGCTGCAGGCCGCCGTGGCGCAGGATTCGCTCTTCGCGCCCGCCTACTACGAACTGGCCGCGGGCGGCCACTACGCCTCGCCCGACGAGGCGGTCGAACTGGCCCGCCGCGCCTACCGGCTCGACTCGGCCAACCTGTGGTACATGCGCCTCTACGGACAGACGCTCCTCGCGGCCGAACGCTACCGCGAGGCGCTGCCGCTCTTCCGCCGGCTGCAGGAGCGCGACCCGAAGAATCCCGACAACTACCGCATCCTCGCAGCCCTCTACGAGCAGGAGCGCCAGCCCTTCGCGGCGATCGTCACGCTCGACTCGGCCGAGATGCGTTTCGGACGCATCCCCCTGCTGAGCCGCATGAAACGGCAGCTGCTCATCGCCACGAAGCAGCCGGGACGGGCGATCGACGAGGCCCGCGCGCTGGTCGACGAACAGCCCTACGAGGCGGAGCACCGCATCGTGCTGGCCGATCTCTACGCCATGAGCGGCAAGGATTCGCTCGCCCTCGAATCCTACCGGGCCGCCCTGCGGATCGACTCGACGAACCTCGGGACGCTCACCTCGTTCTACAACTTCTACAACGCGAAGCGCGACTACCGCGCGATGCTCGGCATGCTGCGCCGCATCTTCGAGCATCCCCGGATGCCCCTCGAGACGAAGATCGAACGCTTCGAGGCGCTCACCTCCGACATCAACTTCTACCGCGACAACTATTTCGCCCTGAACGATCTGGCGACACTGCTCTCGATCCGCTATCCGGCCGATCCCCGCGTCGTCGAGCTCTACGCCAAGCACCTCGTCGCCTCGGGCCAGCTGGACCGCGCGCTGGAATACTACAAGATCCACGCGGACGACGAACCGCCGCAGGAGAGCTACTACCGTGCCATCATCGACATCGAGGGGTACCGGCAGCGGCCCGACTCGGTGCGTCTCTACGTCGAACGGGCCCTCGGGCATTTCCCCGACCGCGTCGAACTCCACCTCGCGGGGGGCAACGTCTACTACTACACGAAACAGTACGACGAGGCGGTGCGCATCTACCGCTCCTCGCTGCGGATGGCCGACAGCGACTCGCTGCGCAGCGCCATCTGGGGACAGATCGGCGACGTCCGGCACCGTCAGGCCGAGGAGACACCGAACGCGAAGGCCCGCAAGGGCTACCAGAAGGCGTGCTACGACGCCTACCGCCGTGCGCTGCGCTACGATCCGGACAACGTCCTCGTGCTGAACAACTTGGCCTATTTCCGCTCCCTCGAGGAGAAGAGCGACCTCGAGGAGGCGCTCCGCATGGCCGAGCGCGTCGAGGAGCTCCTCCCGGGGAATCCGACCTACATGGACACGCGCGCCTGGATCCTCTATCGGCTGGGACGGCTCACCGAAGCCCGCGTGCTGCAGCGGCAGGCCGTGGCGCTCGACGGCCAAAAGAGCCTCGAGCTGCTGGTCCACTACGGAGACATCCTGCACGCCCTCGGCGAGCAGTTCATGGCCGAGACCTACTGGAAACGGGCGCTCGAAAACGGCTACGAGGCGGCCGAGATCGAACGCCGCCTCCGTCAGCCGCGCGTCACACCGCCAGCCTCCACCGAATAAGCCCCTCTCTTTGTCCGCCACGACCCATGAAGCACCTCCCTCATCTTCTTATCCTCCTGCTGTTCGCCTTCGCACGGCCTGCCGCGGCGCAGAACAACGACCGCCGCATCGCCGAGCAGCGCAAGGTCATCGCGTCGCTCGAACAGAAGATCGCCGCCGAGGAGGCGCAGATCGCCAAGCTCAAGAAGGGCCGTTCGGCGACCGAGGAGCGGGCGCGCCGACTGGCGAAGCAGATCGAGGCGCGCAACCAGCTGCTCGTCGAGACCGAGCGCGAAGCAGCGCTGCTGCGTGAGGAGATCCGCCGCACGGACAGCCTCGCGGGGGATCTCTCGACGGCCCTCGCCCGCAACCGCGAGCTCTACACCCGTCTGGCGCGCGAAAGTTACCGCAACTACCGCCGGCACGGTTATCTCAGCTATATCTTCTCGGCAGGCAGCTTCGCCGACGTGGCCCGCCGTCTGGCGGCGCTGCGAGAAATGGCGGCGCTGCGCGAACGCAAGCTGCACGAGATCGCCGGGCAGCAGACGGCCGTGCACGAGACCCGCACGCGCCTCGACAACCGGCGCCGCAGCCTCGATTCGGTGACGCAGAAGACCACGGCCCAGCGCCGCCGACTCGAAAAGGATGCCGAGGCGGCCAAGCGCGAGATCCGCAACATGTCGCAGCGCGAGCGAGCGGCCCTGCAGAGCAAGCTGCAGAACGAGCAGCAGCTGAGCGTGGCGATCGACGAACTGCGCAAGCTGACGAAAGGCAACCGCGAGGGCGCCTCGTTCACAGGCAAGACCGCCGGGCTGAATCTGCCCGTCGCCGAAGGCTCGGTGAAGCGCTACAAGGGCAACATGGCCGAAATCGCCGGAAAGAAGGGGGCCGCCGTCCGCTCGATCTACGAAGGCAAGGTGGTCGAGGTGAAGCGCAACCGCATCACGGCCAAATACGACGTTTTCGTGGCCCACGGCGAGTATATCACCTCCTACGCCAACCTCGGGTCCGTCACGGTCGAAAAGGGGGCGAAAGTGGCCAAAAACCAGCAGATCGGCACCATCGGCGCCTCGGTGAACGCCCTGACGATGGAGCCCGAATACAAGATCGTCTTCGGCATCTACTCGCCCGACCCGAAAGAGACCCTGTCGGCGGCGAACTGCTTCAAGAAATAATCCGCGGCCCGTCGGCCGAACAACAACGAAACACAAATGGCTGTACATTACCATACGGACGATTGCCGCTACCGCCTCCCCGAAAAGCGGCGGACGACGGCCTGGCTGCACGCGGTGGCCGAGGCGGAAGGGTATGCGGCGGGCGAGCTGAACTACATCTTCTGCTCGGCCGAGCGGCTTCTCGCCATGAACCGCGAATTCCTCGGACACGACTATTTCACGGACGTCATCACGTTCGACTACAGCGACCGCCGCCATACGCGCGTCGTCTCGGGCGATATCTTCATCGACGTCGAGACCGTGGCCGACAACGCCCGCATCTACGGCTCCACGCGGCTCGAGGAGATGCGCCGCGTGGTCGTGCACGGCCTGCTGCACCTCTGCGGCCAGAAGGACAAGACGCCGCGCACGAACGCACAGATGCACCGCAAGGAGGACAAGTATCTGAAATTCTGGTCCGAACAGGAATAAAGCACTGCGCTATGACGCTCGACTACGACATCATCGTCATCGGCGGCGGCCATGCCGGCTGCGAGGCGGCTTCGGCGGCCGCGCGGCTCGGGTCGCGCACGCTGCTGCTGACGATGGATATGACCAAATTCGCCGCCATGTCGTGCAATCCGGCCGTGGGCGGAGTGGCCAAGGGGCAGATCGTGCGCGAAATCGACGCCCTCGGCGGGCGCATGGCCGTCGTCACGGACCGCTCGACGATCCAGTTCCGCATGCTCAACCGCTCGAAAGGGGCGGCCATGTGGAGCCCGCGCGCGCAGTGCGACAAGGCGGAGTTCTCGGCCCTCTGGCGCCGCGAGCTGGAGGAGACGCCGAACCTGCGCATCTGGCAGGATGCGGCGACGGAGCTGCTGTTCGACAAAACAGACGAACAACCTCGCATTCAGGGAGTTCGAACGCGCATGGGGGTCACTTTCACCTGCCGCGCCGTAGTGCTGACGGCGGGGACGTTCCTCGACGGACGCATGCACTGCGGCACGGCGCAGGCCGAGGGAGGCCGCGCAGGCGATGCCGCCTCGCACGGCATTACCGAGTCGCTCGCGGCCCTCGGATTCGAAACGGGCCGCATGAAGACGGGCACCCCGGCACGTCTCGACGCCCGCACGATCGACTTCGCGCGCCTCGAACCGCAATACGGCGACACGGCTCCTTCGAAATTCTCGTTTTCATCTGAAACAGAATCGGTTAAAGAGCAATTACCCTGTTACTCGGTCTATACGTCGCCCGTCGTGCACGAGCTGCTGCGAAGCGGTTTCGACCGCTCGCCGCTCTTCAACGGCACGATCCGCGGCATCGGTCCCCGCTACTGCCCGAGCATCGAGGACAAGCTGCGCACCTTCGCCGACAAGGAGCAGCACCAGCTCTTCCTCGAACCCGAGGGACGTTCGACGAACGAATACTACCTGAACGGTTTCTCCTCGTCGCTGCCCTGGGAGGTGCAGTGGGAGGCATTGCACCGCATCGAGGGATTCGAGCAGCTGCACATCTACCGTCCAGGCTATGCCATCGAGTACGACTATTTTCCCCCGACGCAGCTCCGCCACACGCTCGAGACGAAGCGCGTCGACGGCCTCTACTTCGCAGGACAGGTCAACGGCACGACGGGCTACGAGGAGGCCGCCGCACAGGGATTGCTGGCCGGCATCAACGCACACCGGAAGCGGGTGGGGGAGACGCCGCTCGTCCTCGGCCGCGACGAAGCCTACATCGGTGTGCTGATCGACGACCTGGTGACGAAGGGTGTCGACGAACCCTATCGCATGTTCACCTCACGGGCCGAGTACCGCATCTTGCTTCGACAGGACAATGCCGACGTCAGACTGACACCGATCGGTCACCGAATAGGATTGATCGGCGCACAGCGCTACGCAGAATTTCTCCAAAAAAAATCGCACGTAGAATCGCTTATTTCCTTCGCACGCGAACGGAGTATCAGAATATCCGAAATTCAGGACTATCTGAAATCAATCGGATCGGAGCCGTTGACGCAGGGAAAAAAGCTCTATGAACTGTTGATGCGCAACGGAGTTACCTTCGAAGGGGTGGGGCAGGCCGTCGCCGCCGTCAGCCGATACCTGCGCGAAAACGGCATCACGACCGAAGAGATCGAGGAGGCGGAGATCTGCATCAAGTACAGCGGTTACATCGAACGCGAAAAACAGATCGCCGAAAAGCTGCACCGGTTAGAGGCGATCGCCATTCCCGACGGATTCGATTTTAACGCCATGCAGTCGCTCACGATCGAAGCCCGCCAAAAACTGACCCGCATCCGCCCCGCTACGATCGGTCAGGCTTCGCGCATTCCGGGTGTTTCACCGGCCGACATCAACGTACTGCTGGTAAAATTCGGACGATAAACAAAAGAGGTGTTCCACGTGGAACACCTCCGTTGTTTTGTTCCACGTGGAACAAGTCTACGCCTCCTCGACAATCGTACACCAGCCGTATTTGTCTTCCGTACGGCCGTACTGCACATCTTTCAATTTATTGTACAGCGCCAGACTGACAGGACCTATTTCTTGGCCGTATTCGATCGTTTTTCCCATCTGCATGTCGTAGATCGTACCGATCGGAGCAATCACAGCCCCCGTACCGCAGGCGCCGCACTCCTCGAACGTTTCGAGTTCGTCAACCGAAACGGGGCGTTCCTCGACCTCCAATCCCATCTCCTCGGCCAGCGTGCGCAGGCTTCGGTTGGTAATCGACGGCAGGATCGTATGCGATTTCGGCGTAATATACTTGCCGTCGCGAATGGCAATAAAATTGGCCGCGCTGCACTCCTCGATGTATTTGTGCTCGACGGCATCGAGATAGATGACGCTCGAATAGCCCGCCTCGTGGGCATGTTCGCCCGAAAGGATGCTCATCGCATAGTTGGCGGCGATCTTCACGTCACCCGTTCCGCGCGGTGCCGCACGGTCCTGTTCGCGGTCGATCGCCACGCGAATCGGACGGATGCCCCCCTTGAAATAGGGACCGACAGGCGAACAGAAGAGCACGAAGAGGGCATCGCGCGACGCTTTGACACCGAGCCCGGGCGTCGTACCGATCTCGAGCGGACGGATATAGAGCGCGGCATCGTTGCCGTAAGGGGGAAGGTGGCGCAGGTTGCGGCGCACGATCTCGATGCTCGCCTCGCGGATCATCTCCGCAGTAGGGACGGGCAGACAGAGGCGTCGCGCCGAAGATTGCAGACGGGCGATCGTATCCTCGATGCGGAAGATGCGGATGCGGCCGTCGACGCCGCGGAATGCCTTGAAACCTTCGAAAAGCGCCGTTCCGTAATTCAGACAGGACGACGCCACATGAACGGGAATCGTATCATCCTCGCAAACCGACATGGAACTCCAACCGCCGCGTTCGGCCGAATAGGCATAGCGGATGTTGCAGTCCGTCTTGTAATAGTCGAACAGGAGCGATTCCCAATCCCAAGTGTTGTTTTCCATAACCGATGTAAAAATCATGCGTTGCGGCGCGCAAGGCTCATGAAAGCGAAGCATCGCCGGAAAAAGCGCTCGCAAAGCGCCGCAACATATCGCACAAAGTTAAAAAGGTTCGACCCGAAGGCCGAACCCGAAATTTCCGTTTTTTTTATCCTACCACGGCTCCGTTGCTCGTCCGTTCGTTCGGTTCGAGCAACCGCAGTTTGCCCGAAGCATCTTCAGCCATGAGGATCATGCCCCGCGAAAGGGTACCCTTCAGCTCGCGCGGCTCGAGGTTGACGAGCACCAGCACCTGACGCCCCACGAGCTCCTCGGGGGTGAAGTGTTCGGCGATGCCCGAAACGATCTCGCGGCGGTCGATACCCGTGTCTACCGTCAGCTTCAGCAGCTTCTTCGTCTTGGCCACCTTTTCGGCGGAAAGGATCGTCGAGACACGGATATCCATGCGCTGGAAATCGTCGAAAGTAATATTATCTTTCTGTTCCTCAACGTGTTGCGTCTTTTCAGCAACCAGGTTGGCCTCCTTCGTCGCGGCCAGTTTGTCGAGCTGCCGCTGAATGACGTCGTCCTCGATCTTCTCGAACAGCAGTTCGGGGGTTCCGATCTTGTGACCGGCCACGACGAGTTCCATCGAACCGAGCTGCTCCCAGCCGAACCTGTCGACGGCGAGCATCGCGAGGATCTTCGCCGCCGAGAAGGGCATGAAGGGCTCGATCGCCACCGCCGTGTTGGCCGTGATCTGGAGCGCCACGTTCAGGATCGTCTTCACGCGTTCGGAGTCGGTTTTAACCACTTTC
>CAZVGH010000012.1:0-25412 GCA_964626515.1 uncultured Alistipes sp. | reverse complement strand
GCCGGTGGTGAGCAGCAGGTCGACGTGCGCCATGAGCAGGTTGTAGCGCGCCGTCAGCAGTTCGACCGCCGCGTTGGAGCCGGCAATCTGCACGTCGCGGAAATCGAAGATCGTCATGTTTCCGTCGGCATATTTCTGCTCGGCGATGCGCAGGCTCAGCTCCGAAGCCGTCAGCTGCTCCTCGCGCAGCGACACGAGTTCGCGGCGGAGCCGGTAGGCGTCGTACTGCTTGTCGACCTCATACGACACCGAGAGCTGCATCTCCTCGAGCGAGAGCTGTTCGATCTCGCGGTTGATCTGCGCGGCGCGCACGGCCCGCCGCCGCTGCCCGCCGCTGAAGATGTTGAAGGAGAGCTTGGCGGAGATGTAGGGCTGGATCTGGCGGTTGTCGATGCCCGACATGCGGTTGTAGGCATACGAGGCGCCGGCTCCCACGCTCAGCGTCGGGTAATAATCCGAACGGGCGACGAGCACCTCCTCGGAGCGCAGCTTGATGGAGGCATACTGTTTGCGGATCGAGGTGTTGTCGCTGCGGGCGATGCGGTGCAGCTCCCCGGGATCGAACCGCTCGTCGATCGCGGGGACGGTGTCGGTCAGCCGCCACGCCTCGGGGCGCTCCATGGCCAGCAGAAAGCCCAGCTGCCGGCGGGCGTCTTCGCAGGCGTTTTGCTGGCTCAGGTAGGAGGAGCGGTCCTGCAGCCAGGCGTTCTGGGCCTGCAGCAGCTCGAGGTTGCGGATCACGCCCAGATCGGCCGCGTCCTGTTCGCGGCGATAGCGTTCGAACGAGGCGTTCATCAGCCGTTCGGCGATGGCGACCTTCTCCTGCTCCACGACGGCCTGGTAGTAGGCCGCGATGATCGACCGCAGCGTATTCTCGATCAGCACGCTCTCGGACCCCTCGGCCTGCTCCTGCGCGGCGGCGAGTTTGGCCTTGGTGCGCCATACGCGCAGACCGCTGAAAAGGGTCCACGACAGCTCGGCATTGGGCTGCACGGCCAGCGACGAGTAGTTCTCCGCCCCGGAGCCCTGCGGCATCGTGCGGCTGTAGTTGGCCGTGGCGCCGACCGCCACCGAGGGATAAAGCCCCGCCGCACCCCACGTGTTGTTGAGTTCGGCGGTTCGGGTCTGCAGGGCGGCCGTTTGCAGGTCGTAGTTGTTTTTCAAACCGATCTCGATGGCGCGGGCCAGGGAGAGATCCGTCGTCGGCTGCGCCATAAGCGCGCCTCGGCCGACGATCAGCAGAGAGGCAGTTGCGAGTAGGAAGATCCTTCGTTTCATAATTTTCAGTCGTTGAAAGCTGCGTTGCGCACCATGTCCCGCACGGCGGTCTCCACGCTTTCGGGAGTTGCTTCGGGGTGACGGAGCCGCGCGAAGAAGAGCTTGAGCCGGTTGGCGGACTTGATCAGCACCGGGAAGCAGGCCAGGATAAAGAACGTGCCCAGCATAATGCCGTATCCCAGCGTGATGGCCATCGGCATCACGAAGCGGGCGTCGCTGCTGCCCTCGCGGATCAGCGGGAAGAGGCCGAGCGTGGTGGTCAGCGAGGTGATGATGATCGGGCGGAAACGCGACCGCGCCGCCTCGAGGAGCGAATCGTCGACGCTCATCGACAGCCGGAGACAGTCGTTGTAGCGCGAGATGAAGACCACGGCGTCGTTGATGATCGTACCCGACAGGGCCACCATACCCCAGATGGTCATCATCGAGAGCGGCGCGCCCTCGATCCAGTGACCCCAAATGGCGGTCATGCAGCCGATGGGAACCATCAGCATCACCAGCGACATCTGAAGCGACGAACGCAGGTAGAGGACCAGAATCATGACGATGATGAACAGGGCGACCATATAGAAGTTCTTGATCGTCTCCATCTCGTCGCGCATGTCCTTCATCTGGCCCTGCTGCATGTAGGTGATTTCGGGATATCGGGCCAGAATATCGGGCAGGATGTGCTGCTCGATCTCCTCCATGACGGGGATCACCGATGCCGAGGCGTCCTCCATATAGGCGTCGACACGGATCTCCTTGCGGCCGTTGTAGTGGTTGATCGACAGCACGCTGCGTCCCGGCGTCAGTTCGCACAGCTCGCCCAGAGGGTATTCGCCGCGGCTCGTGCGGATCATCATCTTCGACAGGTCGCCCATCGTCCTGCGCCCTGCGTCGGGGTAGCGGACATAGAACCACACCTCGTCCTTACCCTCCTGCAGGCGCTGGGAGAGCGAGCCGTAGAATGCTTCGCGCACCTGTCCCATGACCTGCTGCTGCGTAAGCCCCAGACTGTAGGCCAGCGGCTTGAGGCTCACGCGCACCTCCTGACCGCCGAGCTGCGCGTTGTCGACGATGTTATAGAGGGCATCGAGCTCGCGCAGCCGGTGCTGGAACTCGCGGCTGGCCCGCTCGAGGGTGGGCATGTCGTAGCCGAACAGGCTGATCGAGACCTGCGCGCCGAAGCGGTGGCCGGCTCCGATGGCGAATTTGTAGGCCGCCGGGATCGTGCCCAGCTCCTTGGAGATGGCCGCCTTGATCTCGTCGGTTCCGATCTCGGACTTGTCCAGCCGGCGGAGGAAGACCACCACCGAACCGGCATGGCTGCCCGTCTCGCTCCCCGAGAAGGCCGTTCCGGTGCGCATGTTGATGAGCTTGATGAACGACGGCTCCCGGTAGCGCTCCATGAGCGCGGAGTCGACCCGCCAGACGACGGATTCGATGCGCTTGAGCTCGGCGACTAGCCGGTCGAAGTTCGTGCCCGGCTTCATGGCCAGCTCGATGTTGAAATTGTCCTCGTTCATCGAGGGCAGGAAGGTGAATCCGATGCGGCCGCCGCCGATCAGACCGGCGGTCAGCAGGAAGCAGGCCGCGAGCAGCGACAGCACGATCGACTTGTGGCAGAGGGCCCAGCGCACGAACGGCAGGTAGATGCGCGTGCAGACCGCCTGCATGCCCCGGTCGAATCCGCTGCGGATACGGCCGTAGAGGGTCTTGGTCGAGGGGGCCTCCAGCACTTTGTTCGAAGCGCAGTGCGACGGGAGCATGAACATGCTCTCGAGCAGCGAGAAGAGCAGGCAGACGATGACCACCACCGCCATCTCGTACATCATCTCCAAGTTGCCCTGAATGAAGAGAATGGGCAGGAAGGCCACCAGCGTCGTGAGCACCGACACCAGCACCGAGGGGAGCACCTCCATCGTTCCCTCGACGGCGGCCTGCCGGGCCGGCAGCCCCTGCTGGAAGCGCGTGTAGATGTTTTCGCTGATGACAATGCCGTCGTCGACCAGAATTCCCACGATGAGGATCATGCCGAATACCGAGATGAAGTTCATCGTCAGCCCCATGAGCACGGCCACAACGAACATGCTCAGGAAGGCCATCGGGATGCCCCAGGCGACCCACACCGACAGGCGGAAGCTCAGGAACAGCGACAGACACAGCACCACCAGCAGCATGCCGGCCAGTCCGTTGCTGTACAGGATATGGAGCTGTCCGCGCAGGGTCTCCAGAAAGTCGTGCATGAATTCGAGGCGGAACCCGTTGTCGCGCTCGTTGAACGAGCGGATGTAGTCATGCAGGAAGGCCGAAATCTGCTCCAGATCCTCGGTGGCCAGATTGTCGATGCGCAGCATGACGTTGCGCTCGCCGTCGACGTAGCTGGCCGTGGGCGTATCCTCGAAGATCATCCGAACGTCGGCCACATCGCCCACGCGGATCAGATCGCCGTTGGCGTTGGCGCGGACGACGATGCGGGCGATCTCCTCGGCCGAGACCGTGCGGGAGCGCGCGTTGATCTTGATCTCCTCGCGCGGGTTCTTCAGCTTGCCTCCGTAGATATCGAGGTTATTGGCGGCGATGGCATCCTTGATCTGCGTAAAGCTCAGCCCGTAGCGCTGCAGCATGGCCTCGTTCACCTCGACCGACATCTCCAGTCGTGCGGGGTAGCCGATGAGCGTCACCTGCGAGATGAGCCCCGACCCCAGAAAATCGTCCTCGATGCGCTGGGCCGTCCGTTTGAGCTGCATGATATCCTCCTCGCCCCGCGTTTGGGTCAGGGCCAAGAAGCCCGAGAGCGACGTGGTCTTGGTCTTGGTGATGACCGGATTTTCGGCTCCGGCCGGGAAGTTCGAGATCTTGTCGATAGCGTTCTTGATATCGTTGAGCACCACCTCGACGTCGTAGTCGGTGCGGATCCGGATCGTGACCACCGACTGGTTTTCCATGGATTTGGAACTGATCTCCTTGATGCCGACCACGCCGCGCAGCGCGTTCTCGACCAGGGTCGTGACGCCCTCCTCCATCTCTTTGGGGGTGGCTCCCTGATAGGTTACCGAGACGGTGATCAGGCGCGACTCGGTGATCGGGAACGAAGCCTTGCGGATGGACATCAGCGCCGCGATGCCGAACACGAGCACCAGAAAAACCAATGCCTTCGAGTAGAACGGATAGCGGACGAATGCGGTGATTACCTTGCGCATCTCTATTCGGTTTTAGCGGGTGTGCGGAGACTCGGCAGCAGTTTGACCTCCATGCCGTCGTACGGATCGACCAGCGACTCGGCCACCAGCACCGTGCCGGGGAGGATGCCGTACAGGTAGACGTAGTCCTCGTCCGTATAGGCCACCTCGGCCTGCCGGGCGTAGAGACGGCCGTCGATGCAGACATAGATCTGTCCGCCGGCAGCCAGCGCCTCGCGCGGCAGCCGCACGACCTCCTGCAGCCGGGTCGCCTCGATGCGCACGCGGTAGAGCTGGCCCGGAATCAGGTTATGGTCGGGGGCGTCGACGCGGATGTAGATCTTCACGCGCTGCGTGGCCTCGTCGACGAACGGCGCGATGCGGTCGACCGTGCCGCGCCACGTACCCCGGTCGTGCTCCACCGTCACCGCACGTCCGGCAGCGAGATACCGCACGTACTGCGGTTCGACGCCCGCCTCGAGTTCGAGCCGGTCGGTCTGGGTGAGGGTCGCGATCTCGCCGCCCGCCGAGGCGATGGCACCCACCTCCTTGCTCACGGACGAGAATACGCCGTCGAAGGGGGCATAGATGCGATATTTGCTCAGGTTGATCTCCGACTGCTTGACGCCGTAGTACTCCGCGATGACGTTGCGCACCGACAGGTAGACCTTCTCCTTCTCGCTCCCGATCTCCGGCAGCGGGGGCAGGTCGCTTTCGACACGGATCGACTCGAAGAACGCGCGCCACTTGGCGGCCTGCTCCGGAAAGTCGGCGGCGAGGTCGGAGAGCTGCTGCGACAGCAGGCTCATGTAGCGGCTGCGGGCGGCCATCAGCGCGGCGCGGGCGTCGTCGTCGTAGAGGCGGACGATCAGGTCGCCTTTGCCGAAGCGCGTTCCTTCGCGCAGCGCGACCGGCCCTTCGACGATGCGGGCGCTGACCTCCGAGCTCAGCCGCACGGTGGCTCCGGCGTAGACCTTCGCGAAGCAGGTGTAGGTCACGTCGCAGGCGGCCAGCGCGGCCGTGTCGACCCGGACGTGGAGAACGGATTTTTTCTCCGCATTCTTCTCCGCCACCGGCTTGGTGGCGACCAGCGCGCGGAACAGACCATAGGCAGCGGCGATGATCGCCAGGGCCAGAAGCGCCTGCAAGAGTAGATTTCGTTTCATATCACTACTGTCTGTTTGGGAAAATCAATACGGCGATGAAGGCGTAGATGCCGAATACGGCCGTCAGCGCCAGGTCCGCCAGATGGAATGCGCCCGTGAGGCGGCAGCGGGTCAGCCGTTTGACGAGCAGCAGCAGGACGACGAACAACAGATTGACCGCCCAAAAGCCCTGCACGGGGTTGGGAAGGGGAACGAGGTGCGCATAACCGGGCGTCAGCATGACGCGGAAGGGGAAGATGCGGGCCTCCAGGGCGGCTTCGGGCGAGTTGCGGTAGTTGTTCACGGCGATCGCGCAGCGGTCGACCGGCGCGAAGTCGGGGTCGAGCACATACATCGTGCTGCTGTCCTGTCCCAGATTCTTGTAGGAGCGGAAATAGCGGTTGTAGGTCAGCATGAACCGTCCGTTGTTGGGGCCGATCGGCAGTTTCTTGAGCGTATAGTCGGTCAGCAGCGCATACAGCTCGTTGTCGGGCGTGAAGATATGGCAATAGATCTCACCCGGCACGTGGCACTTGATCTGTTTGATCTCGAAATCGTTGTCGATAGCAACCACCTGCGGCCGTCCGTGCACCATCAGCAGGTGGAACAGCTTGCCGCCCGCATCGACCACGAAATAGCCGTCGTCGCGCGACTTGATCGTCGAGGGGATGCCGAAGATATCCCTCGCCGGAGCGCGGAACCCGGCCGTCCGCAGCGCATCGTCGAACAGGCGGCTCTTCTCCTTGTCGACCCGGTTGGTCGCCGCGTCGATGAACTCGATGCCCCGTTTGCCGATGCGGAACAGATCCTCGGGCAGATCGACGCCCGGATGTCCCGGCGAGGACTCGAAGAGCGGAGCCAGTCCGAATTCGAAGCTCCGGTCGCCGACGAGCATCAGGCGGCGCACGCTGCGCAGCACCTCCTGCGTGAGCGGCTCGCCCATCACCGAGTCGGGCATGGCTCCCAGCATCTTCAGCTTGCGCGCGTTGTCGAAGGGGAGCAGACGCGCGTATTCGTTCTCGGTCAGCGGATTGCCCTGCCGGTCGCTGTAGACCATGCGGTTGTCCTGACGAAGCGAGTCGTAGATCTCCTCGCTGAAGACGAAATCGCGCTTGACCTCGCTGTAATAGAGCAGACGTTTGCCCGCGCGCTTCTCGAAGCGGCTGCGGTACAGATCGGGCAGATAGAATCCCAGCACCAGAATGGTGGTGAGCACCAGCAGTACTCGTACGATTTTGGCCGTCATATCCTATAATTCTCCTTTGTTGAAGCGGCGGGCCGTGAAGAGCACCGAGACGCTCGATATGCCCGTGAGGACTACGAACACCGGCAGCAGGGTCTGCACGTTACCGATCGCAAATTTTTTCATGAAAATCGAAATCAGCAGATACGCGACGAGGAAATAGAAGAAGCGGAACCTGCCCACCGGCTCCATCGCCATCATCGCGATCCAGAAATAGGCTGTCATACCTCCCAGTATCCACGGCGTCATCGTAACGAGCGCCGCGGCGATCACCTCACGCGGCAAATACAGGGCCGTCACGGCCGTGAACAGCGCCAGACAGCAGAACAAAACGGCCGAGAGCAGCACGACGCCGTAAAGTACCATCGTGTAGACGACACGGACGGGGCTGAGGGGCAGATGCAGCGAGAGTTTGATGCGTTTGTCGGCCACTTCGGGCAGGAACTGCGAGATCCCGATCAGTACGGCGGCCAGCAGCGGGACGAAACGGAAGAGCGCGAAGAACTGCTCCCTGCCCGTGAGCAGCTGCGAGAGATAGAACGCGGCGTCGGCGCGCATGCCGCCGATGACGCCGGCCACGATGCCGACGACGGCGGCCAGCCCCGCAAGGAGCGCGACGAGCGCGAACCAGCGGGTTTTGATCCACTCCTTATATATCAGATGCAAAATCATGTTTTCAGTTGTTTAAATGTTGTGTCCGCCCGGCGTGCCGAGGCCCGGCATGACGAGTACGCCCAAAAATCCGTAGATGCCGAACACCGCCACGACGATCAGATCGACGACGACGAACGGATCGGTCAGCGATTCGCGGCGGCGGCGCTTCAGGCAGATCATGATCGCCGCAAGCTCGAGGTTGACCGCCAGCCAAAGCAGGCCGCGCGACCACGCGAGGCGCAGCCCCTGCCATGCGGTCAGATGCACGGTGAAGGGGAACACGACCTGCTGGGCCTTGTACTTCGGCGTCTCGCGGCTGCTGCGCAGCATGATCGTGCAGCTGTCGAGCAGGTTGAATGCAGGATCGGTGACATAGCAGCTCAGCCGGTCGCCGTAGGAGTAGGTGAATTTGGCGAAGAGCTGCGTGTTGCGCATCGACACGCGCATGCCGCGCGTGTCGGGGAGCGGCAGGCGGACGAACGAGTAGTCGCGGCCCATGCGGTAGACCGCCCCTTCCGACGTGAGCAGCATGGCGAGGAACTCGGGACGGTCGACGAAACTCAGGTGGCGCACCGCACAGCCTTCGGGCAGCCGGATCCGCTCCACCTCGGGCTCGCCGCCGCACATGCCCATGCGGAAGAATCCGCCGCGGCTGTCGGTCAGGAAATAGCCCAGCGTCTCGGCATCCGTCCGGTCGACGGGTGACCAGGCGCCGGCAGCCGGGAAGACGAAGCCCGCCTCGGCGAGCGCACCGCTGAACGAGGCGCTCTTGCGGGTGTCGACGCTGTTCGACGGGGCATCGAGGAATTCGATCCCCTCCGGCCGGAAGCGGAAGAGATCCTGCGTCCGATAGTCGCTCGACCGGAAGGAGAGCTTGTCCTTGAGGTCCAGCAGTCCGTAGTCCGCACCGCCGCCGTCGCCGAAGTAGACCGTGTAATCGGCGGCGGCGATCGACGCGGGTGTGACGGGGACGCCGCAGATCGTTTCGGGCAGCCGTCCTTCGTAGATGAGCTGCGGGGCGTTCTCGAGCAGCAGCAGCGTGTCCAGCTGTTCGGCCGTGTAGCTGTTGCCCCGCGTGTCGACCGCCTCCAGCGATACGCCCGAACGGGCGGCCGGATCGTCCGAATAGACATGCTGCGAGATGATGAAGTCGCCGAGCACCTCCGAATAGCTCACTTTCCGGTAATCGCCGTGCCACGACGAGGGCAGCATGCGGTAGAGGCCCGGCAGCGCCATGCAGCACGCGAAGGTGGCGAACAATACGGCGATAATGCGTATGAAATTGCGGTACATGACTATTGTTCTCCTTTACTGAAACGGTACGACGTATATAACAGCAGCGGAACCGACCCCAAGGCGATCACGGCCAGAGGGACGATCGTCGCGGCGTAGCTCCCCGGCGCTTCGCCGACGGCGACGAAGGGCGAGATGAGGCAGTAGCCCGCAACGGCGTAGAGCAGGGCGCGCCAGCGGTTGGGTTCGAGCGCGATCATGGCGATGAATCCGTAGACGGGATAGGCCGCCACGAACCACGGCAGCACCGACTCCAGCACGGGACGGGTGATCTCGACGGGGAACAGCGCGCAGTTTTTCGCGGCGAAGCATCCCAGCAGCACGACGTTCGCGAGCGTGATCACCGCCACGCCGTAGAGGGCCATGCCCAGCATCAGGCGCGTGTTGCTCACCGGCAGATGCAGCATCAGGCGGATGCGGCGGTTGACCGTCTCGGGCAGGTACTGGGCTACGCCGACGGCCGCGGCGATCAGCAGCGGGATGCAGCGCAGCATGGCGTAGTAGATCTGCGGCGGATTGTCGTAGAGGACCTTGAGCATGTAGGCCTTGGCCCCGAACCGCTCCATGCCGTTCTCCACGCGGATGAAGAGGTAGAAGACCGTGGCCAAACCGAGCAGAAACGTCGCCAGATAGGTCCAGCGGGTTTTGATCCACTCCTTGTAGAAAATATGCAAGAGTATCATCGGCTGCCGCATTAATATTTACCCGTCAGTCCGATGAACGCATCCTCGAGCGTGAGCGGTTCGCGGCGGAAGTTGACCGGCTCGATGCCGTGCCGGTTCAGCAGGTCGACGATCTGCTCCTCCGACGCGTAGGTGTAGAGTTCGCAGTGGTTGTTCAGCCGCTCCATATTGACCACCAGCGGGCTGTCCGAGAGATCGAACGCACGGTCCGTTTCGAAGAAGAAGCCCTTGAAATCGCGCTGGAAATCGGCCAGCGGCCCCTGGTAAAGCACCCGGTTGTAGTCCATGATCAGGATATCGTCGATCAGGCGCTCCATGTCCTGGATGATGTGCGAGGTGAGGAATACCGTCTTGCCCTTCGATTTGGCGTACTCGCGCAGGTAGTCGATGAACAGGCGCCGGTAGCCCGGATCCAGGCCCAGCGAGAAGTCGTCGAGAATCAGCAGGTCGGGGTCCTGGGCCAGAATCAGTCCCAGCGCCACCTGCGCGCGCTGGCCGCACGACATGGTGGAGATCTTCTGCGTGGGCAGGATCTTCAGCCGGTTGATCAGGTTGAAGTAGGCGTCGCGGTCCCACTTCTCGTAGAAGCCCGAATAGAACTTCTCGATCTGGTGGACATTCATGAACGAATACTGGATATGCCCCTCGATCAGGTAGCCGATGCGGGCTTTGGTCGCGGTCGAAAGGTTCTGCGTGTCCTCGCCGTAGATCAGACACTGTCCCGAACGGGGAGCCAGAAATCCGTTGAGGATGTTGATCGTGGTACTCTTTCCCGCGCCGTTCTTGCCCAGCAGGCCGAGGATGCGCCCCTCCCCTACCGAGATGTTGAGGTTTTCGTAAACCAGTTTCTTGCCATAATAGTGTGTCAGATTGCGGCACTCTATCACATTTTTGTATTGTTCCATCACGAACTGTTAAGAGGTTGGTGTGTGTTGTAACTTCGCTCGGTCGTCTGCCGGGGAGCGTTCCCGTACGCAGGAAGCACGGAACCGGGTCGCGGCGGAACGGGAGACGATCCGCCGAGACCCGGTCCGGACGGCTATCGTTTGATGAACTCTATGCCGCGTCCCGGAAGAATATCCTCGTAGGTATGCAGCGTGGCTCCCGTCACGGTGTCGTAGACGTCGATGGTCGTCGTCTGCTTCGTGCGATCGTAGAGATAGACGACCGTACAGTCGTCCTTGTCGGAGAGGGCCGTACCGGCAATCAGCACGAAGACGTCGAGAATCTCGTATTTCGAATCGTACGAGCGGAACGGGGCGGCCTCGGGCGAGAACTCCGCGATGTTCAGGTAGTCGAACTTCATGATCTTGTTCCCCACGGCATAGAATCCGTATCGGACGGAGAAGGCGCCGAACCAGGTGACGGCCTCGCGTCCCACCTCGGCCGGCACGGGGACGACGCTCTTGAGCGTCAGCGGATCGTTGGCCGACGAGTGCGATTTGGCGTTGAAGACGTAGAGGAAGTATTCGCTGCCCTTGCGGAGCACGAGGTGCATCAGATAGGGCTGGTTGTTGCCCTTGCCCGTCGCTTCGGAGAATGCGCCGCAGAGTTCGTCGGCCGTGAGCACCGTCTCGCCGTCGGCTCCGGGGACGTCGGTCGCCGGTTTGTTGTACTGCTGCAGGCAGCCGACCGTACCGTCGTTGCGGAGGACGAACAGGGCGCGCTTGTAGCGCATGAACTGCTTCGAGCCGATGATCTGCTTCACGTCGTCGGCCATGACGAACGCATCGTCGTCGAACATGGGGGTCTTCGTGTCCGAAGCGTTGAACATATGCACCTTGCCGTCGCACACGGCGTACTTGGCACCGCCCGAGGAGAAAAAGGCGCTCGTGATGTGCGGTGCGGCCGACCGGCCCACGTAGATGCGGCCGTTCACCGGAGCGATGATCTCGCCCATGTTGGCCGTGAAGTCCTGGTCGCCCTGCGTGTCGACCATGCTCACCGAGGCGCCGCATTCGGGACCCTTGTCGGTAAATACCACCAGCTCGGATTTCGCGCTGATGGAGCCGACGTAACGGCCCTCGATCCGGTTCGAGGCTCCGTTCACGCGGCTCACCATGTCGGGGAACCAGCGCGTGAAGCCGTTCTTCGGCGAGATGGTCGAGGCCGAGGTGCCGGTGGTCTGGATCGACATCCACTCGATCGCGCCTTCGGGCGTTTCGTAGAGGGCGACGAACTTGGGCGTATAACCGTTCAGCACCTTGAACTTGAAGGTCGAGCGGAACTCCAGCCCGTTGACCTTGTTGCGGACGACGAAGCTGCCCGGAATATCGCTGTTGAGCGAGTAGCCCTTGGGCAGATAGATCAGCCAGTCGAGATCCTTCTCCGTGGAGATCGTCTCGCTTTTGCCGACGATCCACTCGTATTCGTAGTTGCGCTCGTCGCATCCGTCGGGAAGCACGACCGTCGGGTTGCAGGTGAAGCGGTCGCCCAAATAGAGGTCGCTTTCGACCCCTACGCCATCGACCGAGATCACGTAATCGGGATCGGGACCGATCTCACTGTCCTTGTCTCCGTAGCACGACACCACAGCGAGTGCCGCCAGAACCAGTATGTATGCTTTGATTTTCATGATATGCAGGCTTTGAGACTATTCGTCGAAAAAAATACGGTTGCCCGTCTGCTCGTCGTAGATTTCGTTCTGCTGGAAATACTCGGTGCAGACCTCGATCCAGTAATCCAGTGCGATGCTGGTTCCCTGGTCCTTCCAGTCGGGATCGGTGATACCGCTCACCTCGAGGAACTTGGCGCACTTCTTGGGGTGGTAGGTCAGCTTGCTCAGCTTGGAGTTCAGCGTCCAGAAGGGGGGGGGCGTGTTGACGTTCTTCACGAACGAGACCTCCACCCACTGGTAGTCGGGCAGACCCTCGACGAAATTCTCGTTGGGCTCCAGCTCGATGCGCAGCTTGTAATCGTCGGTCTCGTTCAGCCGGGCGACGTGAATCGTCAGCGCGAAGGTATCTTCGTAGAGCCCCTTGTGGAACACCTGCCGGGTGTCGAGCGTGTACTCCACGCCGTTGGTCGCCGCCTGCGAGAGCGTTTCGTTGACCCGCAGCCGGTATTCGCGGTCGTTGTCGTAGTCGATGGCGCCCGTCAGACGCACCGGGATCTCGAGCGTGTAGTCGCCGGCGCCGACGCCCAGAAAGTAGGCGTTGAACGAGTAGGATTCGGGATAGGTGTTGGGACGGAACGATCCCTTGGCGATATTGAGCGAGACGCGGCTCGCGTCGTAGACTCCGATCTCGTGCTCGCGGCAACTCTGGAACAGGCCGACGAGTGCGAGGAGCAGGCAGATTTTGATCGTTTTCATGGTGTGTTGGCTGATTTAGTTACCGAAATCGTTTTCGTTGTCCGGACGCGGGAAGGTGTAGACGGCACGGTTGATCGCCACGGTGTTGCCGTTGTAGTTGCCGTTGTCGATCCGCTCCAGATCGAGACGCTTGTAGTAGAAGAACAGCTGTCCCTCGCCCTTGAAGTCGCAGATGTACTCGCGCGTCAGCGCCGTGCGCAGCGCCTCGTCCGACGTACCCTCGCCGAGCGTGGAGACCTCGCGGTGCTGCTTGAGCGTGTTGATGAAGGAGAGCCGCCCGGGATCGAGCTGCGGATCGTTCATGACGGCCTCCTCGGCGATCAGGTACATCTCGCTCAGCTTGAGCATCGGCGTGCAGGCCTTGGGGTACTTGTAGCTGTCGGCGGCCAGAGCCGAACGCTTGTACTTGATCATGTTGATGCGGTTCATCGAGTTGTCGGCCAGCCAGGCGTTCCGGCGCAGGTCGCTCGCCTCGTAGCAGTTGCGCGAGGCGACCATATCCTCGGACAGGCCCTCGTAGTAGGAGCGGGCGCTGGTGGTGATCTGGTCGTTGTCGAGTGCGAAGACCAGCTCGGGCGTGAAGACGCGGTTCGACTTCAGCTCCTCGCCGTAGGTGTCGGTCTGCACGATCTCGGGGGCGGTGATGAAGCGGAACTTCTCCGAACGGATGACCTCCTGCGCCTCGTCATAGGCCGTCGCCCAGTCGCCCGTATGGAGGGCAATGCGGGCCCTGAGGGCGCAGACGGCGTAGTAGTTCATGCGCTTGGTGCGGTTGTAGCTCACATACGGATCGGCCGAGCTGCGGCCGGTGAGAATCGGATCGTACCCCTTGAGCAGCAGCTTGGCCTCGGCCAGCTCGGTCATCAGCTGGGCGAGCAGCCGCTGCGAGGTGAGCCGTTCGCCGATCGTGGCGTCCCAGGTGGTCTTCCAGGGCACGTTGTTCGACGCGGGGTTCACCGCATAGGCCTCGTTGAACATGCGGAAGAGGTCGAAATACATGTAGGCGCGCAGGGCGATCATCTCGCCGAGCATGGTCTCGCGCACGCCCTCGTCGAAGAACGAGAGCGTCTCGTCACGCAGCTTGTCGATCACCAGGTTGGCATTGAAGATGTTGTTGTACATCGTCAGCCAGATGTTGTCGATGATGTCCTTCGAACCATCGCTGGCGTAGTCGTAGGCCGCCCACTTGCGGCGGTTCTCGTTGTTGCCCGAGATGGTGTACTGGCCCGTCAGGGGTTCGAGGGCCGTCAGCGAGACGTAGCCGCCGTAGAGATACGAACTGCCCATGCCGTTGTAAATGCCCGTCGCCGAGTTGTAGTAGCCCTCGGCGGAGGAGAACATGTCGTCGATGTCGACCTCCGACTTGGAGGTGACGTCCAGCCATTTGCCGCACGCGCAGAGCAGCAGGGCCGCACACGGCAGGATTATCTTTGCTAAATTCATCGTTTTCATTGTGGGTTCGTTTTAGAAGTTGACCTGGGCCGAGAAACTGATCGTACGTGCGTAGGGGTACGACAGACCGCGCTCCTGGCGGATCGTCGACAGGTAGAAGAGTTCGTTGGCCGTCAGCTGCAGGCGCAGCATCGAGATGCCTTTCCAACCCCACCGCTCAACCGGCAGCGTGTAGGCCACGCGCAGCGACGATAACGAGAGGCGGTTTTCGCGCTGTACGAAACGCGACGTGGAGCGCGTCGGCGACGTATCGTCGATGGCCTTGTAGCGGGCGATCTGTCCGGGCTCCTTCCAGCGCTCGGTCAGTGCGCGCACGTCGTTGTTCGACGTGGGATTGGCACCCTCGATCTTCTCGTGCAGCGTGTAGTTGTAGCGGTCGGCGCCGAACGAGTAGTTGAAGCTGGTGCCCACCTCCAGATCCTTGTAGCGGAAGTTGAAGCCGGTGTATCCTTCGAGCGTGGCTTCGCCGACACCGATGGGGACCATGTCTTCGTATTTCCACGTGTCGGTACGCTTGCCATCTTTGGTGAGGAACTCCTCGCGGCCCGTACCGGGGTTGATACCCAGACTGCGCACGCCGTAGATCGTGTTGAGCGACTGGCCCTCCTCGAAGAGGAAGACGTTGGCGTCGTTGGTGCTCTCGGCGCGCTCGCTGACCATCTTGTTGTAGTTCTTCAGCGTGTTGGAGATCTTGCTCAGGACGTTGGAGTTGTGGCGTCCGTTGAAGTTCACCGAGAAGAGGAGGTCCTTCGTGCGAACGGGGGTGATGGAGAGCGAGAAGTCGACGCCCTTGTTCACGATATCGCCCTGGTTGACCTTCAGCTCCTTGAAACCGATCGAGGGGGCGATGGTAACCGACGTCAGGCTTCCCTTGGTCGTGTTATAATAGTAGTTGATATCGAAGTTGATCAGCCGGTCGAGCACGCTCATCTCCACACCCACGTTGCGCGTGACGGTCGTCTGGCACTCCAGATCGGGGTTGCCCAGCTCCGAGATGCTCGTACCGAACTGGTTGCCGTACACGGGCTTCTGGTAGGTGTACATGCTTCGCGACTGGTTCCGGGTGAAGTTCTGGTTGCCGGTGGTTCCGATGTTGGCGCGCAGGGCCAGCACCGAGAAGACGCCGTTGCTCTTCATGAAGGCCTCGTTGTGCAGGTTCCAGCGCATACCCACCGACCAGTAGGGGGCCGTCTGCTGCTTGCGGCCGTAGATCGACGAACCGTCGATGCGGCCCGTCAGGTCGAGCAGGTAGCGGTCGTCGAACGAGTAGTTGGCGTTCAGGTAGGCGCCGGCCGAGCGGACGATCGACTCGTTGCCCGAGGGGCGGGAGTTGGGCTGGTACTGCACGGCGTAGGAGATGTAGTCCAGCACGTCGTCCATGAAGCCCGTGGTCACATACCCGTCGGTCTCGCGCTTGACTTCGCGCAGATCGCCGCCCAGCACGGCCTGCAGCAGGTGCTTGTTCAGCTGCTTGGTGTAGGAGACCATCAGCTTGCCGGACAGCGACATCTCCGTGCTGTTGTTGAGGCTGTAACGGCCGCGGGCGTAGAGGACGCTGGGGTCGTTGACGTCGTTGTTGTTGTTCTGGATGTAGGAGTAGCTCATCGGCGAGAGGTAGATGTCATCGCGCGAGAAGTCGCTGCTGACCGACAGGTCGCCGCGCACCTTCAGGCCGGAGACGATCGTCCAGTCGATGGCCGTATTGTTCGTCACGTTCGTCTGGCTGCCGTTGGTAAAGCTGCTCAGGTACTTGGCCTCGTAGACGGGCGAGAGCTGCGAGGAGGTGACGGCCAGCGACATGCCTTCGGGCGCCACGTTGTAGAGCGTCAGCGTGCGGTAGTAGTCGCCGTTCTCGTCCCGCTCGCGGTGGTAAGGCAGCGCCTTCGTATAGCTGGAGAAGGAGCCGTAGGGCGACTCTTCGCTCTTCGAGACGGAGAACTGCAGGTCGTTGGTGATGCGCAGGCTCGAATGCGAGTAGATCAGCTTCGTGCCGGCACCGTAGGTCGTACGGCCCGACTCCTTCATGACACCGTTGTTCTGTCCCAGCGAGAGGTTGACCTGGTAGCGGACATTGCCCTGGTTGGCGCGCAGCCGGTTGACGCTGCCCTCGATGATCACCGAGTGGCGGTGCTGGAGACCCACGCGCAGGGGCTTCGAGAGCCAGTAGGTGTCGACGCCGGCCAGGATCTCCTTGCGGATCAGGTTGTAGGAGTTGAGGTAGTAACCGCCGTCCTCACCGGCGTGTACCGGGTTGAACAGGCCCGACAGCCGCTGGAACTCCAGCGCCTCGGAGGCGTTCATCAGGTTGTACGACGAGAGGTCGGGGATGTTCACGCCGCCCGTCAGCGTGTAGCTTACGCGCAGGGCGCCGGGTTCGGGGTTCTTCGTCTCGATGACGATCACGCCGTTGGCCGCACGCGAGCCGTAGATGGCCGATGCCGACGCATCCTTGAGGATGGTCACGCTCTGGATGCGGTTCATATCGAGGTCGTACACCTGCTGGACCTTGACCTCGAAACCGTCGAGGATGAAGATCGGCAGGCTGGTCATCGTCTTCAGGGTGCTGCCCGAGATCTCGGGGAAGCTGTTCTGTCCGCGGATCTCGATCTGCTCGGGAATGTAGTTGGGGTCCGAACCGAACATGCCGCGCGTGTCGACGACCTGGAACGAGGGGTCGAACACCTTCAGGGCGTCGAAGAAGTTGTTGTTGTTCACCGTGCGCAGATCGCTGCCCTTGACCAGCACGGCCGTTCCCGTGAAGCTGCTCTTGGCCTTGGGCATGTAGCCCGTCACGATCGTGGCCTCGATGTCGTTGACCGCGGGTTCGAGATAGACGTCGAACGAGTTCTGGTTGTTCACCTCGATGGTCTGCGTCTTCATGCCGACGCACGAAACCACGATCGACGTGCGCCCGGAGGGGAGCGTCAGCCGGAACGCTCCGTTCGTATCGGTCGATACGCCGTTCTGGCCGGCATCCTTCTGCACGACGGAGGCGTAAGGTACGGGGCGCTTGTTCTCGTCGAGCACCGTACCGGTGATGACGAATCCCGCGGGGCGCCGCTGCGCGGCGGGAGCGGCGGCGGTCCGCCGCGCGGTCTGCTGCGGGAGCGAGGAGATCGTGATCGTGCGGTCGACGATCTTATAGCTCAGCCCCACCGTGGAGCAGAGTTTGTCGAGTGCGGTGCGCAGGTCGACGCCCGAAACCGAGAAGGTGACCTTGCGCCGGTCGTCGACCAGCTGGTTGGCATAGAAAACCTGATAGCCCGACGCCCGCTTGATGGCCTGGAATACCTCGCTGAGCGGACGATCCTTCACATTGACCGTGATCTGCTGGGCCCGGAGCAGCGCGGGGGCCAACAGCGCGATCGCGATGACGAACAGGCGCACGAAACGCCGCAGTGCGGCTCGCTTCATATTTTGAGTATATGCAGTCATGATGATTTCTTGGGTTTAGCGTGCTTGTTTTGCGTTCGTAGATTCCCCCCCCCTTGCGGCCGGGATCGGCCAGGTATATTCGTCGGAAGAGATGCTTCGTTCGGTTCCGTCGTATTTGGGGATGCGGGACCGGTTCAGTCGCTTGTAGTAGTAGAACAGCTGGCCCTCGCCGAAGAAGTCGCGGCGGTACTCGCGCTCCACGGCGTCGAGCAGCGCGTCGACGCCGAACTCCGGACGATCGGTCAGGTCCTTCATCTCGGTGATGTCGCGGGCCTTCTGCAGCTCGACGATGCGGGCGGCGGCCTGCTCCAGATTGTCGGCCGACTGACGAACGAGGGCCTCCGCCTCGATCAGCGCGGCCTCGCTCAGCTTGATGAAGGGGATGCGGCACGGGAGGACGCTTTCGTTGCCCGATACCGACGTATAGTCATTGAGCACCGAGCTCTCACCGAACTTGTAGGCCATGTAGACCGTGCTGCCGTTGTCGAACCAGTCGCGGTAACGCGTATCCTTCGCATTGTCGAAGACGGCGCCGTAGTGCTCCGTCACGGAGGCCCCGCCCATGCCGTAGAGCGCGGCGGTCAGCCGGGGGAAACCCTCGGGCTGCGTGGCGATGCCGAAGAGGTGCTCGCGCGAGAAGCTGAGGTCGTCGACGTATTCGCCCGGACCGAAATAGTAGAACAGGCGGTAGCGCTTCTCTACCTCGGTCTGGTGCTCGAACGCCTTGGCGGCCCACGTCGCGGCCTGCGGGTAGTCGCCGATGTAGAGGTAGACGCGGCCCAGCATCGTGGTGGCGGCGTAGTAGTTCATGCAGAACGTGCGCAGCTTCGAGTCGATCTCGCCCGGCAGCACGGTTCCCAGCGAGAGGCCGCTGCGGATCGGGTCCGAATTCTCGAGCTCCGAGACGGCGCGCTTCAGGTCGTCGATCACCCTGCCCACGAACGCCTCGGTCGAGAGCGGCGCGGAGGTCTCCATGCCGAAACGGGTCATGTAGGGCAGCCCGACGAAGGCGGGATCGACGGCATAGGCGGGGTGGAACAGGCGCAGCAGGTCGAAATGCAGGGCGGCGCGCAGCGCGTAGAGCTCGCCCGTGATGATCCGTTTGCGCGATTTGTCGTTGAAGACGGCCTGCGTCGTCTCGATGTGGTCGATGACGTTGTTGCAGTCCGAGATCGCCTTGTACATCCCGACGTAGGTCTCTTCGATGTTCGCGCGAAGCTGCGCGTCGGCGTAGTTCAGGTCGGCGGCAGCCTGCAGATCCGTGCCCTCGGGCCGGAAATTCTGTCCCATGAACTCCAGCTCGCCGACGGAGAGCATGCGGCCGTAGAGATGCTCCTGCCGCAGCTGCGTGTAGATGTCGGTCAGCGCGTTGAGGAACCCGTTTTCATTGCGGAAGATCTTGTCTTCGGGGACCGAGGTCCCGTCGGGTGTCGCATCGAACCAGTCGTTGCACGATGCCGAGACGACACACAACAGTAACAGTAGATATATCTTTTTCATGTCGTTGCTTCTTTGATGCGTTTAGAAGGTGGCCCGGAGCGACAGGGTGACGGTGCGGGTGAAGGGCGAAGCCGTTCCCCGCTGCATGTCGACGCTGGAGGCGTGGAAGAGGTTGTTGCCCGTAAGGTAGACGGCCAGATTGCGCATGCAGAGCTTCGATGCGGCCTTCTCCCCGAAGACGTATCCGACCTGCAGCGTCGAGAGATCCAAGGCGTTGTAGCGCTCCACGAAGCGCGCCAGACGGGTCGGCTCGCCGGTGAAGGCATGGCGGTACTGCGACTGGAGTGCGCGGCGGTCGAGGTTGTAGAGCGGGCTTGCGAACTGCACGTCGTAGAGCGTCCGGTTGAAGACGCTGCCGCCGAGGCGGTAGTCGAACGCGGCGCCGAAACTCCAGTTCCGCCAGTTCACGTTCACGCCGAAGTTGCCGCGCAGGGCGGGTTCGGTGTTCGCCACGGCCACGGCCGGACCGGTAACGCGTTCGGTCGAAGAGTCGACGGTGCTCGGTGCAGCGTAGATCGCATTGACCGACTGCCCCTTGACCAGCGGCGCCTCGCCCTCGCCGAGCGATGCGTTGTACCAGGCGGCGAAGTACTCGGGAAGCTCCTTGATCGAGTTGCGGTTATGACTGCCCGACGTGAAAGCCGTGACGGTCAGGCCGGGACGGCTGTAGAGCGTGGCATTCAGGTAGTACTCCACGCCCGCATTGCGGATCCGGCCGCCGTTGGAGGTGTTGTAGCGGTAACCCGTTTCCAGCGGCAGCTCGCCGACGGTCAGCAGATCCTTCGAGTCGTTGTTGTAGTAATTCAGGCGCAGACGCACCGCGTGGGCGAACTCGGCCTGCAGCGACAGGCTGCGGCTCTGGAGCGTCCGCCACTTGAGGTTGGGATTGGGCATGCCGTCGACAGCGGCGCCGATCAGGTAGTAATTGTAAATGTATTCGTTGTCGATGTTGTAGCTGTACGAGACCACGTAGTCCGAGCCGGGGGCGTCGACGGCGCCCGACGTGCCCAGCGATGCGCTCAGCGTCAGCTTATCGAGCCACTCGGCGCCGCTGAGGAACTGCTCCTTGCCGATGTTCCAGGCCACCGAAGCGCCGTAGAACAGGGCGGTGCGCTTCTCGGGGGCGAGCATCGACGAACGGTCTGCGTGCACCAGCGCCGAGACCGAGTAGCGGTCGTCGTAGGAGTAGTAGGCCGAAAGCGAGCCGCTCGCCGTATGGTCGTAGTAGCGCCAGGCGTAGGGCTTCGTGTCGGGATCGTAGGCCTTCGTAAAGGAGATGTACCCCATCTTGTCCGAGGGGATGCCTACGCCGGCATAGCTCTCCATGTTATACGTGCCGCCGAAGATGCCTCCCTGCAGCGATACCGAGTAGGTCGAACGGCCGTGCGTCCGGTTGTACGAGAGGTCGAAGGCGCCGTCGTAGCTCTGAACGGACGAGCGGGCGATGTCGTAGCGGCCCGTGTAGGAGTCGGTGGTCTGCGAAGCGTAGAGGCGCGAACCGGGGGAGACGTAGATGTCCGAGCGGATGAAGTCGCGGATGAAGGCGAAGCGGCCGTTGAGCGAGAATCCGGCTCCCAGGTCGAGCGACAGGCGGACGTTGTCGAAGACCGAGTAGGTTTTGCACGTGTTGTTCGATCCGAGCGAGAGCTCGTACAGCGGGTTGTCGAATTGCAGCGCATCCTCGGCGTGTCCCATCGTCTTGATGTATCCGCCGTGGCCGTTTTTGGGATCGAGCCAGGCGGGGGTCGCGGCATAATCCGCGAAGGTGCCGAAGAGCTTGGAGCTCTTCTCCACCTTGTCGAAGGTCAGGTCGTTCGAGATGCGGAACGACTTGTAGCGGTACTCGATATAGCTCCCGATGCCGATCACATCCTTCTCGACGCCCTGCACGGCGCTCTTTCCGGAGGGGGCGATGCGGCCCGTCAGCGAGTATTTCACGTTGTCGTCGCCGCCGTCGATCGTGATCTTGTGGCGGTGCTGGAACGTGGCGCGCGTGAGCTCCTTCAGCCAGTCGGTGTTTTTGCCGGACTTGTGGTACTGCATCGACGCGGCGCTACCGGTGGTGAGCCCTTCGCGCTCGAGGAGCGAGAGCTGCTCGGAGGCGTTCATCAGGTCGTAGGAGCTCAGGTCGGCCCATTCGACGGTGCCGTCGAACATGTAGCGCACCTTGAGCGATCCCTTGACGGGCTTCAGGGTCCTCATCTCCACGACGCCGTCGGCACCCCGGATGCCGTACTGCGCCAGCGACACGGGATCCTTGCGAATGATGATCTGACGAATGTCGTTGATGTCGGTGTCGAAGAACTTGCGGGCGTCGACCAGGGCGCCGTCGATGATGTAGACGGGGCGCGACGGCTTGGCCGCCTCGTCCCTGGCCCACCGCTTCGAACCGCGGATGGTCATTTCGCCCGGACCGTAGGTCGGATCCGAGCCGTGCGTCTCCTCCCACGAATTGCTGATCGAGGGATCGTAGAACGAAACGGCATCCCACAGATTGACGGGATTGACAGCCCGGAGCTGGGCAGCCGAGATCACCAGATCGGTAGCGGCGATCCGATCCGTCTGCACGGATGCGGGCAGAGGCAGCCGCACGGCGACCGAGTCGCGCCGCAGAGACTGCGCAGTTGCCGTTACGCACCATCCGATCAAAAACAGGCTCAGCCACAAGCAGCGCGAACGGCTGATGTTCAGCATGTAGATTTGCTTCATCGAAAAATCGTAAAGGTTAAACATTCATTTTTTATCATTCGGATCCGTCGGCCGCGCTAACGCTTGTCGACGAAGAGAATTCCGTTTTCATAGCGCAGGGCGATCGGCATGTGCACGCCGTAGAGCACGCGGAACAGGTAATCCAGTCCGCCGTCCTTGCTGATCTCGCCCGACACCGAATATTTTTCCAGCTCCGGATCGGTGATCTCGTACCGGAAATCGTACCAGCGCGAGACGGTGCGCAGCGCTTCCGACAGCGGCGTGTTGTCGAAGACGAACTCCCGCTGCATCCAGGCCGTGTAGCGTTTCGTATCGACGCTGGCGACCGACAGCGCGCCCGACTCCGTATTGCGGACGAGCTGCTGTCCGGGGCTGAGCAGAATCTGCTCCTGCCCGGTCTGCTCCGCGTCGCAGGGGACGATGCGGACACTGCCCTCGACGAGCGTCGATCGGCAGAGATTTTCATCGGCGTAGGCCGTCACGTTGAACTGCGTGCCCAGCACTTCGATCCGATAGCCGTCGAGATCGACGATGAAGGGCCGGCCGGCGTCGTGCGCCACGTCGAAGTAGGCTTCGCCGACGAGCGACACGGTACGCGAGTCCGAGGCGAAGACCGACGGGTAGACCAGCTCTGACTCCGAGTTGAGGTGGATGGTCGTACCGTCCTCCAGCTGGAGGGAGTAGGAGCCGCCGCGCGGAACCGTCAGCCGGTTTTCGACCGCCCGGGCCTTCGTGTCCGCCGTATATACGAGCCGATTGTCCTCGCTGTTCTCGATGTGGCCGCCGCCCTCCACGTCCAGCGAGAGCGACTGTCCGCCTCCCAGGTCGTAGCTGCGGCCGTCGCCGACGGTCAGCCGGGCCTTGTCCGTGCCCGGAGCGTATTCGCGGGCCAGTTCGTCGCAGACGCGGATGATGGCGGCCTCCGTATGGCTCTTATGCCAGGCGAGCCCCGCGACGACGAACAGGGCGACGGTGGCGGCCACCGCCGCCGTCCGGCGGCAGAGGCGGTACAGGTTGCGACGCGGCCGGATTCCCAGCACCGTTTTCAACTCGGCGAACGTGCGGTCGAGTTCGAGCGGATGCAGCGAATCCCCGGCACGGAAATCGCACAGCCGTTCGTAGTAGGCGCGATGCCGGGCGTCGGCGTGCAGCCACTGCTCGAATTCGGCCTGTTCAGCAGCGGTCGCCGTCCGATCCAGCATCTTGAGGATCAGGCTCCAGTCGATTGTCGGATGATGCTTCATGCACATGTTCCTTTCGTCAGTTCGGATCGCCGTTCTCTTTTGCGCGATGGCGAAAAAAAAAGTTTCCGGCACGATGTCGCTCGTTTCCGGACCGATCCATGTTTGTATATACACTCAAAAAGAGAAAAAGGGGGACAAAAACGATCGTTTTTTGTCAAAAAATCATCAAAAAACATTTCATGTCTTCGCGAAGCGCCTTCAGCGCGCGTTTGATGTGCGTCTTGACGGTCGACTCGGAGACGTGCATGACACGGGCGATCGCCTTGATGCGCATGTTGCCCACGAAGTGCATCTCCAGCGCCTGGCGGCCGCGGGCGGGCAGGGTCTCCAGGGCGCGCTGCAGGCGCTGTCCGACGATGCGGCTGTCGTCGTCCGTCTCCTCCGCAAAGAGCAGTTCGGTCAGATGGGCGGTTTCGGCGTATTTGCGGTCGTGGGTGTCGCGGATGTCGAGCGACCGCAGGTAGTTCAGGCAGTTGCTGCGGACCAGCCGGTGGAGCAGGGCCGCCACGTTTCCGTCGTCGCGAATCTTGTCGGGATTGTTCCACAGCCAGGCGAAGGCGTCGTGCACCAGATCCTTGGCCGTCTCGGGGTCGTAGGCGTAGTGCAGGGCGAGGCGGTAGAGTACGGGCATATAATAGTTGTAGACCATTTCGAAATGGTCCACGTCGTGTCGTTTTATACGCGTTACGTCAATTTTCATTTCACTTCCCGAACTTCGCAGGCAGGAAGTAACCTAACCTCGGCTGCAAAATTAGCCATTTTGTCGATCTTTCAAACTTTTCGGAGGAAAATTCGTATCAAAAAATGCGCGAAAAAGTAAAATTGCCCGCGGCACGCAGCGGCACAGGGGCCCGTCGGGCCGCACCGCGCGCACAAAAAATCCCCGCTGGTCCTTTTCGACCTGCGGGGATTGTCGTTGCGGGCGGGGACGGGCGGGTCCCCCGAACAGCCTACCGGAAGATGTTATTCCTGCGCGTGGCGTCGCTGCCGTCGTCGAGCGAGACGCCGCCCGGCTTGACGGACGACTGCTTGCGGTTGAACTTGTAGCTCACGTTGACCATCCAGTAGCGGCCGAACGCGGTGGTCCAGCGGTTGTACACATAGTCCGAACGCATCCGCGTGGTGAAGACCGAGCCCCTGTTCAGCAGGTCGTAGCACAGGATGCTCACCGCACCCATGTTCTTGTGGAACTTGCATCCCGCCACGGCGTTGAGCATGTGGCGGTCGTTGCGGACACCGGCGCTGCCGCCGACCGGCGTGGTGAGCGTCCACTCGTAGGCGGCATTGAAGAAGAGCCGCTTGGCGAAGGTGCTCTCGAGGGAGCCGGTGACCTGCTCGCGGAAATAGCGGCTGCTGTTGCCGGCGTCGTTGTGGGAGCTGACGTAGGCGTTGGTGGAGGCGAGTTCGAAACGGAAATTTCTCGAGAAATTGCTCTTCAACGCCACCCGGAAGTTGGTCGAATTGCTGCGGGTCAGTATCTTGCGGTCACCGACGAAACTCGGCATGCAGGTGTAGCTGTCGCTGGCCGACACGCTCAGCCGCGACCGGAGGGCTTTCACCCGTTTGTTGTATGCAGCAGAGACGAAACCCGTATAGAAACCGCCGACATTCTCGTAAGTCGTGAACGATCCGCCCGCCGGAACGGTATAATCGTCGTAGTCGGACAACACCGCCCCGTCCGCATAGAACCGCGTCCGATCGACAATGGAGTGCTGTCGGACCGAGCCCGAAAGCGAGAACGAGCACATAGCCCCTTTCGGGGTAAACGTATGATAGGATACCTCCAGTTTGTGCGAATAGGCCTGTTTCAGCGAGGGATTACCCGTTGCGACGTAGAGCGGGCTGGCGTCGTTGATGCGCGAGGAGAGCTGCTCGGTCGACGGCAGGTCGGTGCCCGTCTCATAGGAAACCGTCAACTCCGTCATACCGCGTTGGAATTGGTACTGCAGATGCGGCAGCGGCGCCACAAAGCTCCGCCGCACGACATCCTCCGTCGGGAAGACGTCGCTGCGGTTCCACGTCGAGATCTGCAGCGGAAAGCTCAGATAGAAACTATTCCCGTTCTTACCCGCAAACAGGGCGAACTGCGGCGTATGGGTCACATAATCGTAGGTGTAGTCGGTGCTGGCGGGAAGATCGAGCTCGTCCCGCAGCACGTCATAGCGCAGACGACGGCTCTTGTTGTACCCGTACCGGAAATCGTACGACATATCGACAGCAGTCAGCCACATATCATGAATGGAATAGACGAATCGGGCAGAAGCGGTCGCATCGCGGCTGCGCCCCATGGGCGAGGAGG
>CAZVGH010000011.1:4919-27100 GCA_964626515.1 uncultured Alistipes sp. | reverse complement strand
TTTTTTGCGGCGCACGCAGGCCGCGACGGACGGGAGGCCCGACAAAAACGCAGGCCCGACCGCCACACGCTGCGAACGATCGGGCCTGCGAAAGCCCCGGGAAAAACGACCCCTCTAAAAGGTCACCGACGGCGCCTGTTCGGCACCTGCGGCCGCCTCGAAATAGGCCTTGCGGTCGAAGCCGAAAAGCCCCGCCACCACATTGGCCGGGAAGCGGCGCACGGCGACGTTGTATGCGCGGGCCGCGTCGTTGAACTCGCGGCGCGCCACGGCGATGCGGTTCTCGGTCCCCTCGAGCTGCGCCTGCAGCTCGAGAAAGTTCTGGCTGGCCTTCAGCTCGGGATAGTTCTCCGAGATGGCGATCAGGCGGCCCAATGCCGAGCGGACCGCATCCTGCGCCCGGCTAAAGCGCTCCAGCCCCTCGGGGGTCAGCTCGTCGGCCGAGAGCGTGACGGAGGTCGCCGCGGCACGCGCCTCGACCACCGACTCGAGCGTCTCGCGCTCGTGCGACGCATAGCCCTTCACCGTGTTCACGAGGTTCGGGATCAGGTCCGAGCGGCGCTGATACTGCGTCTCGACATTCGCCCAGGCCGTGGCGACCGCCTCGTCGCGGCCGACCAGCCCGTTGTAGGTCGTGTAAAAGAAAATAGCCAGGAGCGCCAACAGCCCCAAAAGAATCCATTTTTTCATTGCTTATCGTCGTTTTGTTGAGTGTACATCCTGTATTTACCAGCGGCTGCCCGCACCGCCGCCGCCGAAATGACCGCCGCCGAAATGACCGCCGCCGAAGCCGCCGCCCATGCTGCCACTGCCGAAACCGCCCGAGCCGCCGAGCCATACGCCGCCGCGCGGCAGGCCGCTCTGCGTGCCGCTGCCGCCGTCGAGCGGTTCATTGCGCCGCCGCACCACCTTCTTGCCGCACGCCTTGCAGACGTAGGTCGCTTCGACCACGCGACAGGTCGGATAGCGGCGCACCACCTCCTGCCGTTCGAGCTGCAGTTTGCGGCGGCGGCACCGCGGACAGCGGCCTGTGAAGAGCCACAGCAGCAGCACGAAGAGCAGCGGCGCCCCGACGGCCCAGAAGAGGACGAGCCTGAGCTCCTCCGCGTCGACAAGCTCCGCCTCCTCTGCGGCCGCGTCGGCGTCCGAAAGCCGGCGCGCCACCGCCTCGAGCCCCGCGACCATGCCGCCGCCGTAGTCGCCGCGGCGGAAATACGGGATCATGTCGTTGAGCTGGATGCGCTTGCAGACGGCGTCGGGCAGCACTCCTTCGAGGCCGTCGCCCGTCACGAAACGCACCTCGCGGCGCCCCTCGACGAGCAGGATGCCCAGTCCGTCGTTCCGCTCCGCGCGGCCGACGCCCCACGCCGTAAACAGCGCATGGGCGAATTCGAAGAGGTCGTCGCCGTCGATCTCGCGCACGGCGACCACGGCCGTCTCGGCCGTACCCGCCCGCCGCAGCGAGTCGCAGAGCCGGTCGAGCCGCTCCACCGCCTCCGCCGACAGGATGCCGTCGGGATTCGAGACGAAGCGTCCGGCGTCGGCGCGCTGCACATTCGGGATCTCGTCGACCCGATAGCCGCGGGCCGCAGCGGCAAAAGTCATCAGCAGCAGGCCGACAAGGCAGCCGCAGCGCAGCAGCCGTCTCATGCGCGGTCGGGGTTGCAGGTCAGCACGCGAAAGCTCCACGGCGCCATGATCTCGCTCACGTGCGGCGGCAGTTCGTAGGCCGCATCGGAGAAGTGCTCCGTGTAGCGCCCCGCGTAGATGCCCGTATTGTATTCGGCCTGGATCGTCCACGGCGAGAGGTTCATGACGGCGATCACGCGGTCGCCCGCCACCTCGCGCACGAGGATCATCAGGCAGTCCTCGGCATTGTTGCGGATCTCGACGAAGGGACCGCCCTCGCCGCCCGCCGCGAGGGCCGGATGCTCGCGGTGCAGACGGATCAGCCGCCGGTAGCGCTCCGTGGCCGCATTGAAGGTGTAGTCCGGAATCGGGTCGCGGTCGAAGAAGGCGAAGACGTGGTCGTAGCCGATCTCCTGACCCGTATAGAGCAGCGGCAGCGCCCGCGGCGCCACGAAGGTAAAGAGCGACAGGATGTCGTGCGCCGCCCCCATGCGGGTGAACTCCGAACCGCTCCACGAGTTCTCGTCGTGGTTCGACGTGAAGCTCAGGCGCAGCGCCGAGGCGGGGAAGGAGTCGTTGCGGAGGTAGTCGCGCAGGGCGGGCACGCGGACCCGCTGCTGCGCCAGGTCGTTCAGCAGGTGGTGCAGCTCCCAGCCGTAGTAGGCGTCGAAGCCGCCCCGCTCGTTCAGGTCGCGCTGCTCGGCCTCGGCCAGCATGAAGAGGTCCGGCTTCGTGCGGCGCAGCTCACGCGTGGCGAACTCCCAGAAATCGGTCGGCACGAGCATCGCCATGTCGCAGCGGAAGCCGTCGACGGCGTGCTCCGTCACCCAGAAACGCATCGCCTCGACCTGGCCGCGCCACACCTCGAGGTTCGCATAGTCGAGCTTCGCCGTGTCGGTCCAGTCCCAGGGGACCTTCGGCTCGCCGTTCTCGTACTCGTACCACGCCGGGTGCTCGGTGATCCAGCGGGCGTCGCGCGCCGTATGGTTGGCCACCCAGTCGAGCAGCACCTTCATGCCCAGGCGGTGCGCCTCGGCGACGAAAGCGTCCAGATCGGCCATGTCGCCCAGCTCGGGGTTGACGGCCGTATAGTCGCGGACGGAGTAGTAGGAGCCGAGCGACCCCTTGCGGCCCTGCTCGCCGATCGGGTGGATCGGCATGAGCCACACGGCGTCGATGCCCAGCTCGCGCAGCCCCTGCAGGCGGCCCTGCGCGGCGCGCAGCGTACCCTCCTGCGTCAGCTGACGCACGTTCATTTCATACAGGACAGCCTGACGGCTCCATGCGGGATGTATCATCGCAGTCATTCGTTTTTTCGGCCCCACGCGCATCGCACCGGCAACCGGGGGCTTTTTTTCGGCAGACGAAGATACGTTTTTTTCGGCATCCGTGCAAATCGTGCGCCCCCGCAACGAAGACGGGAGGCAGCCGCAGCCGCCTCCCGTCCGTCTGTCGGTCGACCCGAAGGATTACTCCCAGAGCTTCTCGGGATACTTGCCCGCGTCGATCATGGCGCGGATCGCCGCCACGAGGGCCGGTTTGTCCTCCTTGTAGGTCACGCCGTGCCACTGCGCGTCCGAGCGCAGCACGCGCAGCTCGGAGGTGCCGTCGGCGATGAGCCGGTTGACCATCGTCGGGATGTAGAACTCGCCCTTCAGGTGGTCCGTATTCTCGCGGAACCACTGCCGGAAATAGCGCTCCGTGTGGTCGAAATAGTCGGGCGTGAAGCCGAAGAGGTTCATCGAGACGGGGGTATCCTCGGCCAGCTCCTCGTCGTCGCCGTTGTCGTGGAAAACGATGCGGCCGTCGGCCGTACGCTCGATCTTCGTCCGCTCGACCATCGACGTCAGGTTGCCCGCCGCATCGACGCCGCAGACGCCGCGCGAAACGGTGCCGTTCTCCGAGAGCGTGCGGTTCAGGTCGTAGGCGACCATGCAGTAGCGGTCGTGCGACCCGGCCAGCGCGGAGAGGTAGGCGCCGATCACGGCGTAGGCCTCCGCCCCGTAGAAGTCGTCGGCGTTGATGACGGCGAACGGCTCGCGGATCGCCTCCTTGGCCATGAGCAGCGCATGGTTCGTGCCCCACGGCTTGACGCGTCCTTCGGGAACCGCGCACCCCTCGGGGAGGTATTCGAGCTCCTGGAAGACGAAATCGACCTCGATGCGGCCGCCGAAGCGTGCGGGGGTGAAGATCTCGCGGAACTCCTTCTCGAACGAGTGGCGGATCACGAAGACCACCTTGCCGAAGCCGGCGCGGATCGCGTCGTAGATCGAATAATCGATAATGGCCTCCTGATTGGGGCCCACACCGTCCATCTGCTTGAGGGATCCGTAGCGCGAACCCATGCCGGCAGCAAGGACCAGTAAAGTCGGTTTGACCATAGTTGTATTCGGTTTGACTTGTTTGCTGTAATGATACAAAGGTAAAAATTTCAAATCAAAGCGCCAAGTAATCGAACAAAAATGGTTATCTTTGTCGGTCGCGCGCGCTCCTGCCGGCCGCACGCCGCCAGCGCCGCACCGAACCCCTATGAAGCAGAAAAACATCTTCGGAACCCTCGTCGCCGCCTCGCGCGACCTCTTCCGCAAGCGCCGCATCGCGATGCTCAACGCCACGGACAACAGCGAGGAGTGGTACGTACACATCTCGCCCGCAGGCATCTTCGCCGCCTCGGTCGGGCTGCTGCTCATGCTCTTCATCATCGTCCTGACGCTCGTCGCCTACTCGCCCGTGCTCGAGCTGCTGCCCGGCTACCGCACCGAGGCCGACCGCTCGCGCGAAAGCCTCGTGCGCAACATCATCCGCCTCGACTCGATGGAGCGCGTCATGAACGACATGCTCTCCTACAACCGCGACATCGCCCTCATCATGGCGGGCAAGTCGCCCGTAGCCCGCACGATCGTCGCGGCCGACAGCTCGCGCACGAGCACGATCCTCGTCATGCCGTCGGCCGAGGATTCGCTCCTGCGCGCCCAGATGGAGGGCACCGGAGCCTACGCCCTCGCGGGATCGTCGCGCCGCGCCATGCGCGAGGCGGTCGAGCTCGTGACCCCCGTCGAAGGGATCGTCACCGAGGGCTTCAGCATCGAGGAGGGACGCTTCGGCATCCGCCTCGCCACGGCCGCCTCCGAGCGCGTGACGGCAATCGACGGCGGCACCGTGATCGCCTCGCTCTGGACCCCCGACCACGGCAACCAGCTCGTCATCCAGCACGGCAACGACCTGATCGCCATCTACAAAAACCTGTCGCAGCCGCTCGTCGCCACGGGCCAGTCGGTGCGCGCCGGCGAGCTCGTCGGCCACACGGCGGCCACCGACGATGGAAGCGCGCAGCCCTTCGAGTTCGAGCTGTGGCACCGCGGCCAGGCGATCGACCCCGAAGGATACATCGTCTTCTGACCCCGGCGCCGCCGAGGCGGCGCCCCCAAAACACTTTTTCACCGAAAACGGCATGAAACAACGATTGGCCATCTTGGGATCCACGGGATCCATCGGCATACAGACCCTCGACATCGTGCGGGAGAATCCCGACCGCTTCGAAGCCCGCGTCCTGACGGCCCGCAACCGCTGGGAGCAGCTGGCCGAGCAGGCCCGCGCCTTCGACGCGGCGACGGTCGTCATCGCCGACGAACGCTGCTACGCACCGCTGGCGGAGGCGCTCGCCGACACCGACACGAAGGTCTACGCGGGCGAAGCGGCCGTGGCGCAGGTCGCCGCGGCGGGCGACGTCGACGTCGTGGTCAACGCGCTGGTCGGCTACGCGGGGCTCGCCCCCACCGTGGCGGCGATCGAGGCGCGCAAGAAGCTGGCGCTGGCGAACAAGGAGTCGCTGGTCGTCGGCGGCTCCTACGTGATGCCGCTGGCGCGCGAACGACAGGCCCCGATCCTGCCGATCGACTCGGAGCACTCGGCCATCTTCCAGTGTCTGGTGGGCGAGCGGTCGCCCCTGCGGCGCCTCATCATCACCTGCAGCGGCGGCTCGCTGCGCGACCTGCCGCGCGAACGGCTGGCCGACGTCACGGTCGAGCAGGCGCTGCGCCACCCCCAGTGGTCGATGGGCGCCAAGATCACGATCGACTCCTCGACGCTCGTCAACAAGGGCTTCGAGGTGATCGAGGCCCGCTGGCTCTTCGACGTCGAGGCCGACCGCATCGCCGTCATCCAGCATCCGCAGTCGATCGTCCACTCGATGGTCGAGTTCGAGGACGGCGCGATCAAGGCGCAGCTCGGCACCCCCGACATGCGGATGCCGATCAGCTATGCGCTGCTCTTTCCCGAGCGCGCCGTGCGTTCCGGCGAACGCTTCGACTTCCTGGCCCACCCCGAGCTGACCTTCGCCGCGGTGGATAACGAGAAATACCCGGCCCTCGGAATCGCCTACGAATGCCTGCGCCGCGGCGGCACGGCCGCCTGCACGATGAACGGCGCCAACGAGGAGGCCGTGGCCGCCTTCCTCGCCCGCCGCTGCCCCTGGACCGGGATCGTCCGCGCCATCGAATACGCCCTCGAGCGGGCCGACTTCACCGCCGCGCCGACGCTCGACGACTTCGCCGCGGCGAACGACGAGTCGCGCCGGCTGGCGGCCGAATATTTGCACCTGTAACCGAACCCATGGAAATCCTGATCAAAATCCTGCAATTCTTCCTCTGCTTCACCCTCATCGTGGGGCTGCACGAGCTGGGACACTTTCTGACGGCGCGCCTCTTCGGCATCCGTGTCGAAAAATTCTACATCTTCTTCGACCCCTGGTTCTCGCTCTTCAAGTTCACCCGCAAGGGGACCGAGTACGGCCTCGGGTGGCTGCCGATGGGCGGTTACGTGAAGATCGCCGGCATGATCGACGAGTCGATGGACAAGGAGCAGCTCGCGCAGCCCGTGCAACCCGACGAGTTCCGCGCCAAACCCGCCTGGCAGCGCTTCATCGTGATGATCGCGGGCGTGGTGATGAACCTCCTGACGGCCATCGCGATCTACTGCGCCGTCTGCTACCACGCGGGCGAGAGCTACCTGGCCAACGAGGATGTCGGGCTGGGCTACACCTTCAACGAGGCGGGACACGCCCTCGGCTTCCGCGACGGCGACCGCATCCGCACGATCGGCGGCGAGCCGGTCGACAACTACGCCGCGATCACCACGTCGCTGCTGCTCGTCGACGGCGACCGCGAGGTGGTCGTCGAGCGCGACGGCGCCCCGCTGACGCTCCGCATCCCCCTCGCGTCGCTCATCGAGATGCGCCGCGACAAGGGCTACGAGCACTTCGTGACCCCGCGCCTCCCCTTCCTCGTCGACAGCGTCACCGCACCTGCCGCCGCGGCCCTGCTGCAGGGCGGCGACCGCATCGCCGGCATCGGCGACAGGGAGGATATGGACCTGCTGCAGATCCGCGAGGCGATCCGCGCAGCCGCGGGCGACACCGTAGCCTTGCGCGTCATCCGGGGCGACTCGGCCTTCGTCGCCGTGCTGCCCGTGTCGGCCGAGGGGACGATCGGCGTGCTGCTCGACACCTCGCCGCTGCCCCTCCGCACGCGCGAATACACCCTTCTCGAGGCGATTCCCGCCGGCTTCCGCCGCGCGGGGCAGACCGTCGCGAACTACTGGGAGCAGCTGAAGCTGATCGTCAAACCCGAGACGAAGATGTACGAGGAGCTGGGCGGCTTCATCGCCATCGGCAACCTCTTCGCGCCCGAGTGGAACTGGCTCGACTTCTGGCTCAAGACCGCCTTCCTGTCGATCATCCTCGCCGTGATGAACATCCTGCCGATCCCGGGGCTCGACGGCGGCCACGCCCTCTTCACCTGCTGGGAGATGCTGACGGGCCGCAAGGTGAGCGACCGCGTGCTCGAGATCGCCCAGTACATCGGCCTCGTGCTGCTGCTGGCGCTGGTGCTCTACGTAAACGGAAACGATATTTACCGATTCTTCATCAAATAACGCCATGACCGAACTTGAAAAAATGGCCGCGGGCGAACTCTATGATTTCTCGTCCGAGGAGATCGACGGCAGCGTCCGTGCCGCCAGACACAAACTGCAGCGATTCAACCGGCTGACGCCCGACGACGAGGCCTACCCCGCCGCCATGCGCGAGCTGCTGCCCGGCGCGCACCCCACGGCCGTCGTCGTGCCGCCCTTCTTCTGCGACCACGGCTACCCGATCCGGATCGGCGAAGGGGTCTTCGTCAACGGCGGCGCCACGATGCTCGACGGCGGCGGCATCGAGATCGGGGCCCGCACGAAGATCGGTCCCGACTGCAAGCTCTACACGCCGCAACACCCGATCGACTACCTCGAGCGGCGCCAACCCGTCGAGCGCGGCCTGCGGATCACGATCGGCGAGGACTGCTGGCTCGGCGGCAACGTCACGGTCTGCCCCGGCGTCCGCATCGGCAACCGCACGATCGTCGGCGCCGGCAGCGTCGTCGTGAAGGACCTGCCCGACGACGTGCTGGCCGCCGGAAACCCCGCGGTCGTAAAACGCAAACTGCGCTGACGCCATGCTCAAACACCTGCTCTGCGCCCTGCTGACGCTCTGCGGCTGCGCCGCCTGCTCCGAAAAGGCCGAAGTATTCTACACGGCCGACTACCCCGTGCGCTCGCTGACGGTCGCCGTCGAGCAGGAGGAGGAGGGAACCGCCCCTACGGCCGCCCAGCTCGCCGCCCTCGAGTCGAGCGTGCGGTTCGACGCCCCCGTACAGGAGGGCGGCAGCTACCGCACGGAGTTCGACCGCTACGACGGCGGCATCCTGCGCGTGCTGCCCGCCGAGGGTGAGGAGCCGGTCGTCGGCATCTTCACCAAGCAGCCCGCGGCGCAGCGGATGACCTTCGAGTTCGGCGAGGAGCGCTACACGGTCTACACCGCCTCCTACACGGACAGCGAGCCCCTGCCGCAGGGCGTCACGGGCTACACGGAGTTCCGCGTCGACGTGACGGAGCGCTACGCCGACCACCTGCCGGCCGCCTGCCTCGTGACGAAGATCTACCGCATCGAGCGCACCGCCCACCCGATTATCGCACTGATCGACTAACCCCTCATCCCCCCGATATCATGGCGAAGGTAAAGAAGGCTTTTTTCTGCAAGAACTGCGGCTTCGAGGCCCCGAAATGGCTCGGCAAATGCCCCTCGTGCGGCGAATGGAACTCGTTCACCGAGGAGATCATCGCCCGCGAGACCACCCCGTCGTCGGCCGCCGCGGCCCAGCTGCGCGGCACGAGCCTCCCGCAGCGCGTGCGCGAGATCCACGAGAGCGACCACCGCCGCATCGACACGGGCGACGCCGAGGTGAACCGCGTGCTGGGCGGCGGCGTGGTGCCCGGATCGCTCATCCTGCTGGGCGGCGAGCCGGGCATCGGCAAGTCGACCCTCTCGCTGCAGCTGGCCCTCGCCGACAACCGCCTGCGCACGCTCTACGTCTCGGGCGAGGAGTCGGCCGAACAGATCCGCATGCGCGCCGACCGCATCGGCATCCGCAACGAGGAGTGCCTGATCTACCCCGAGACGCTGCTCGAAAACATCACGGCGCAGATCGCCGAGCAGAAGCCCGACCTGGTGGTCATCGACTCGATCCAGACGATCTACACCGACCTCATCGAATCCTCGGCGGGCAGCGTCTCGCAGATCCGCGAGTGCGCCGCGACGCTGCTCAAGTACGCCAAGACGACCGGCACGGCGATCTTCATCATCGGCCACATCACCAAAGACGGCACGATCGCCGGCCCGAAGATCCTCGAGCACATCGTCGACGTCGTCCTGCAGTTCGAGGGCGACAGCAACAACTGCTACCGCATCCTGCGCGGCATCAAGAACCGTTTCGGCGCCACGTTCGAGATCGGCGTCTTCGAGATGCTCGACAACGGGCTGCGCAGCGTCGCCAACCCCTCCGAGATCCTCCTCTCGCACTACGAGGAGCCGTTGAGCGGCATTGCCGTCGGCGCCTCGGCCGACGGGCTGCGCCCCTATCTGATCGAGGTGCAGGCGCTCGTCTGCGGCGCCGCCTACGGAACGCCGCAGCGCTCGACGACGGGATTCGACGCCCGCCGCATGAACATGCTGCTCGCCGTGCTTGAGAAGCGCGTCGGGATGAAGATGTTCCAGAAGGACGTCTTTCTGAACTTCGCGGGCGGCTTCAAGGTGGCCGATCCGGGGCTCGATCTGGCCGTCGTGGCGGCCGTGATCTCCTCCTACTACGACCGCGCCGTCAACGACCGGGTCTGCTGTGCGGGCGAGATCGGCCTCTCGGGCGAGGTGCGCCCCGCGCCGCGCACCGAACAGCGCATCAGCGAGGCGGCCCGCCTCGGATTCCGCCGCATCGTCGTCTCGGGCTACATCGCCAAAAATCTCAAACGGCCGAAGGGGATCGAGATCGTCCCGATCAACAGCGTCACCGAACTGCCGAAGGCCCTCTTTATGGAATAGAATTTGCTCTTGACGGGTTCCAAAAGAACCACGCAAGATGCAAAAAAGAATAGTCGTTTTAGGCGGTGTGGGATTCATCGGCTCACACCTTTGCCGGCGTCTGCTCGACGACGGACACGAGGTCTTCTGTGTCGATGTCCGCGACGTCACCAACGCCCCCCTGTTGCGCGATTCGCTCCGCCACCCCGCATTCCGCTACATCCACCACAACATCATCCACCCGTTCGGCATCCGCTGCGACCGCATCTACAACCTCGCCGCGCCGAACATGGTGCGTTACAGCAAGGCGCTGCCCGTCGAGACGCTCAAGGTGAGCATGCTCGGCTCGATCCATGCGCTCGACACGGCGCGCAGCGAACACGCCCGCGTCGTGCTGGGGTCGACCGGCGGGCTCTACACCGCCCTCCGCTCCGGCGAGACGGACGACCGTCCGCTCACGACGCAGCAGGTGATCGCCGAGGGGAAGCGGAGCGCCGAGGCGCTGCACCGCGCCTACCGCCACGAGTTCGGCGTCGACACGCGCATCGCCCGCATCTTCAACACCTACGGCGACGGCGCCGACCTGATGGACCAGCGCGTCGTCGTCAAGATGATCGTCGCGGCGCTCCAGAACCGCGACATCGTCGTCGAGGGAAGCGGCGAGCAGCGCCGTTCGTTCTGCTGGGTCGGCGATATCGTCGAGGGGCTCGTGCGGCTCATGGAGGCTCCCGCGGTCGGGAAGGCGTGCACGGTGGATCTCGGGGCCGACCGCGAGACGTCGATCCTCGCCCTGGCCGAGCAGATCGTCGCCCTCTGCGGCAGCCGCTCGCGCATCACGCACGGCGAGGCGCGCACCGACGAGGGGCGGCACCGCCTCCCCGACCTCACGGCCGCCCGCACGATGCTCGGCTGGAGCCCGTCGACGACCCTCGCCGAAGGGTTGAAGCGGACTATCCGCTACGTCGAGCGTGAACTTTCCGAGCGGGCCAGCCTCTTCATGACCTGGGTAGAGATCAACAACTAAAGCAATACCGACTATGAGAAATTTCGATCAGATTATCGGACAGGAGAAGCTGACCTTCGTCGACTTCTACGCCTCGTGGTGCGCCCCCTGCCGACAGATGCACCCGATCGTCGACCGTTTCGAGGATCGCATGGGCGAACGTGCGGACGTCTGCCGCATCGACATCGAGGATCCCGAGATGCGGGAGATCGTGCGGCGCTACAACATCCGCTCCGTGCCGACCCTCATGTTCTTCCGCCGCGGCGAGGTGCTGTGGCGAGAGAGCGGCAGCGTCGGCTACAACTACCTCGTCACGGTGCTCGAGGAGCTCGAGCAGTACGAGCTGGCCGGCGCCCGATAGTAGGGCCGGAGGCTGTCGCAAAGTTATGTAAAAAGGGATTTTATCGACGGGGCAGACGCCACGCCAGCTCGTCGGCGAAGAGGTGCTCCGCGGCAGTCGATCCGAGGCGGTCCGACAGCTCGCAGAGGCGGGTGCGGGCCGCCTCGTCCGTTTCGGCCAGACGGGCGGCGAGCGCCACGGCGCCTTCGGCCACACGGCGGGCGGCGTAGGCGGGCAGCGAACGATCGGCGGCGATCCGCCGCAGGGCGTCGCACATCGGCCCGATCCACGCCGCGGAGGGCTGCGGCGCACGGGCGGCGGCCAGCAGCGCCGCATAGACCGTCAGCGGCTCGCGGGAGCAGAGCCACCGTTCGAAGAGATCGGGCAGCGCCCGCGAGCGGCAGAGGCAGGCGAAAGCGGCCTCCTCGGCGAGCTCCGTGTTGACCAGCGCAGCGCACCAGCGGGCCGCCTCGGCGGGATCGGCCAAACGGTCGGGATCGGCCAAATGGAGGGCGGCGAGCTGCAGCTCGCGCACCTGCTGTGCGAGCAGAAAGCAGGCGAAGGCGTGGTCGGTCTGTTCGGCGCGCACCAAACGGCGCACCGTGGGAAGGCTCACGCCGTAGTTGAGTCCGTAGCGGGCACCGTCGTAGTGCATCGTATCGGCGACCTGCCCGTTGCGCTCCCGTCGGAAGGCCCCGAGCAGGGCGACCATGCGTACCGTAAAGTCAGCCACAGCGGAGTGCGGTTAGCGGCGGCGCGGCTGCGAATAGACGATCGTGCGGCCGAACTCGAAAATCGGCAGCACCGCCTCGGCGCAGGTCTCCCCCGCCACCGACAGCGTGCAGGTCGCCTCGTTCGCCACGCGGCAGCGGGCCGCGTTGGGATCCTTGAGCGTCGTTTCGGGAATCGACGAAGGGGTCGTCTCCGACGGGGTGATCTGCAGCACGACGAGGTTGCCCGTCAGATCGCTGGCCGGCAGCAGCCCCTGCTCGCCGTTGAAGCGGCAGACCACATACTGGAGTTTGTCCGCCGCGGGACGCACGTAGTAGCGCTTCGTGGCGGTCGAGACGACGTGTTTGCCGAGGAAGAGTTCGAGATGAGCCTGCTCCTGACGGGCGATTTCGTCGAGCGCGGCCTGCAGGCCGGCACCGAAGACGTTCTCGCCCGCATCACCCGTAATCAGCTCCAGGCGGTGCTTGCGCAGCGAGAAGACGGTCGCCGCAGCGGCTGCGGCGGCCTGCTCGTCGGAGGGCATGAGCGACTGCCGGCGGTCGGGCTGCACGCGCGTGAAGGAGTCGTCGCTCGTCGCGTGCGAGACGACCTCCTGCCGCGGCTCGGCCACGGGGCCGGCAGTGAAGGCATCGGGGGCGGCCAGCGCGATCTGCGCATCGACGACGCGCCAGCTGCTCTTATCGGTCAGCGGGGCACGCACCCCGAGGTATTTCTGGGCATAACGGGCATAGGGACCGCTGATCGTGCGGTCGCACTCGACCGTCACGTCGACGGCGATCACCGTGCGGGGCTCGGCCTGCGGCTCGATGCCCGCAGCACCCTCGACAACCCCCAGCGGGGCGATGTACGGATTCCGGTTCTGGGCGCAGAGCGTCGCGGCGGCTGCAAGCAGCACGATGGTCGACAAAAGGCGTTTCATAAGCACGAACTTATTGGTTGAGATTCTACAAATTTAACGAATTTTGCGCGACTTTCAAAATTTCAGGTAAAAATCGCGCGTCAGCGCCCGATATTCCTCCGTATAGGTTTCGTGTTCGCCCGTCCCGATGGTGAGTGTCCGCAGCTCGGCGGCGACGCCAGCGGCCGCCTCGACGCGCTGCAGTTCGAGCAGCACCCGCTTCGGGGCGCGGCGCGGCGTCGTGCGCACTTCGGTGCGGCGCACGAGGCGCAGCCCTCCCGCGCACAGCTCCAGCAGACGCTCCGCCTCGGTCACGGGCAGCACCAGCGCGAAGCGGCCTTCGGGCGCCAGCAGACGCAGCACGGCGTCGCGCAGCTCGTCGAAGGGCAGTTCGACGGCATGGCGCGCCAGCGTGCGCCCCGCATCGGGGCATTGCAGCGACTCGACGAAGAAGGGCGGATTCGATACGATCAGGTCGAACGGCGCCGCCTCGAGACGCTGGACGGGGAGCTGCTCGAAGCGGAGGCGCTCCCCCCACGGCGAGGCGTCGGCATTGCGGCGCGCCTCGGCGACCGGGGCGATGTCAACCCCCGTGATCGCGGCCTCGGGGGCGCGCTGGGCCAGCATCAGGGCGATGAGCCCCGTACCCGTACCGATATCGAGGATACGGCGGTCGGTCGGACGCAGCGAGACCCACGCGCCGAGCAGCACGCCGTCCGTCCCGACCTTCATCGGGGTCTCGTCCTGACGGATCGCAAAACGTTTGAAACGGAATTCGGACACGGCGGCGGGGCATTAACCGATCATGCCGTCCTTGAGGCGGATGCAGCGGTCCGTGCGGGCGGCGAGCGACTCGTCGTGCGTGACGATGACGATCGTCTGTCCCGTCTGCTCGCGCAGCTCGAAGAAGAGGCGGTGGATCTCCTCGCGGTTGCGGCTGTCGAGGTTGCCCGACGGCTCGTCGGCCAGCAGCACCGCGGGTTCGTTCATGAGAGCGCGGGCGATCGAGATGCGCTGCTGTTCGCCGCCCGAGAGCTGGGCGGGCTTGTGGTCGCGGCGGCGGAGCAGGTCCATGCGGCCGAGCAGCGCGGCGGCACGCGCCTCGACCTCGGCCCGCGGACGTCCCGCGATGAGGCCCGGGATGCAGATGTTCTCGAAGGCCGTGAACTCGGGCAGCAGGTGGTGGAACTGGAAGACGAAGCCGATGCGGCGGTTGCGGAAACGGGCCAGCGCCGTCTCGCCGAGCCGCGACACCTCCGTCCCGTCGATCTCGACCCGACCCGCATCGGGGCGCGAAAGGGTTCCCATGATCTGCAGCAGGGTCGTCTTGCCCGCGCCGCTGGCGCCCACGATCGAGACCAGCTCGCCGCGCGCCACCTCCAGCGAGAGGCCTTTCAGCACCTCCAGTTCGCCGAAGCGTTTGTGTATCTCCGTAACTCGTATCATAATTCGGATGTATGCCGTGCGGCCGCCTGCCGGAAGCATTCGAAGAGCCGCACCGTATCGACCGCTTCCCGCACGTCGTGCACGCGCAGCACCGCGGCACCGCGGCGCAGGCACTCCCACTGCAGGGCGACCGTCCCGGCCAACGCCCCGTCGGGCGTCGTGCCGAGCGTTTTGTATATCATCGACTTGCGCGACAGCCCCGCCAGCACGGGAAAGCCCAGCGCGCAGAGGCGGTCGAGCCCCGTCAGCAGTTCGAAATTTTGTTCGGTGCTCTTCGCGAAGCCGAAGCCGGGATCGAGGATCAGCCGCCGCACCCCTGCGGCGCGCAGCTCGCCGATGCGCGTGCGGAAATAGCCGACCACCTCCGCCGTCACGTCGCGATAGTCGCACAGCGACTGCATCGTGGCGGGGGTGCCGCGCATGTGCATCGCGACGTAAGGCAGGTCATAGCGGGCCGCGACGCCGACGATCGCCGGATCGAGCGTTCCCGCCGAGATGTCGTTGACGATCACCCCGCCGAAACGTTCGACTGTCGCTTCGACCACCGAAGCGCGGAACGTATCGACCGAAACAGGAACGTCGGGGGCCTCGCGGCGGCAGCACTCCACACCGAGCAGCACGCGGCGCAGCTCCTCGTCGGGCGGCACCGCATCGGCGCCGGGGCGCGACGAATAACCGCCCACGTCGAGGATCGAAGCACCCGCGGCAACGGCGGCCCGCACCCGCGCGGCGAGCTCCTCCGCCTGCGGCGTGCGGCTCCCCGCGAAGAACGAATCGGGGGTCGCATTGATGATCGCCATCACCTGCGGGCGGGAGAAATCGAGATCAGGCACGGAGCGCTTCATGGCGGAACAGGCAGTCGAGCTGCGCGACGTCGGCCGCGAGCTCCTCTTCGTGAATATTGACGATCGTGCGGTCGGCCCGCGCGCAGAGCGTGTCGTCGTCCGTCTGGGCCGCCATGCGGCGGCGGATCGCCTCGGGATCGGCGCCGTCGCGGCGCGCGGCGCGCTCGAGCCGCAGGGCGGCGGGCGCCAGCACGGCCACGACGCGGTCGACATGCCGGTCGAGCCCCGCCTCGAAGAGGATGGCGCTCTCGAGCACCACGTAGGGCCCCTCCTGCATCTCGGCCCACCGTTCGAAATCGGCGATGACGGCGGGGTGCACCAAAGCCTCCAGTGCCGCGCGGGCCGCGGCATCGGAGAAGATGCGGGCGGCGAGGAACGGGCGGTTCAGCGTGCCGCCGGCGTAGCTCTCCTCCCCGAAACGCGCCGCGATGCGGCTCCGCAGCGCCGCATCCTCGTCCATCAAACGGCGGGCGGCACTGTCGCAGTCGTAAACCGCCGCGCCGCGCTCGGCGAAGAGCCGGCACACCGTGCTCTTGCCGCTGCCGATACCTCCCGTGATGCCGATCTTGAACATGGGCGTCACTTTTCGGGTTTTTCGAGCGTGGGGATCACGCCGCTGATCGAGACGATCTTGATGTCGGAGCAGCGAACCGAGATCGCCTGCTGCAGCGACACGGGATCGATCACCAGCCGGCCGTAGCTCTCCGTTTCGTAGGAGGGGGTCACGCGCAGCTCCGAGAGGGGAATCCGCAGCGTGCGGTCCATATAGACGCGGTAGCCGAAGAGATTCGTGCCCACGCCCTCGACGACGCAGGTCACGGGAATCCGTTCGCCGCCGATATTGACCCGCATCACCTGTTCGGTGGTGTAGGTATAGCTGAGTTTGGCGATATACCACAGGATGAACGACGCCACGAGCAGCAGCATGAACACGGGCGAGACGTAATGGCGCAGCCATTGGAGCAGGGATTCCATCTTCGATTCGGCTTTTAGACGGAACAAAGATAACAAATTATCGATAAAAACCGCGAAGCGGGGGAAGAGAAATTCGGCAAAGCGAAGCGGGATGCAGCGAGCGCCGATTGTTTTTCGGGTCGCAGCCTGCGGAGCGCACGCTCCCGCCGGAGCCGCGGGCTTCGCCGGGGCTGCTGCGGTCCTCCGATGCCTTGCAGCATCGTTCATCACACAACTCTCGCCCCACCCTCTTCACCTCAATTTTGAATTTTGAATCTTGCATTCTGAATTCCGCATTCACCCTCCCCGCGCCGCAAAAAAAGTACGGTCTCCATTGCGGGAAACCGTACCTTATTTATAGGTTGCAGGAAACGGCGCCGCGGCGCCCCCTCTGCGCGGCCGTCCTACTTCTTGGCGGCCTTCTTGTCCTGACGCGTCATGAGGTCGTAGGCCACGGGCGTTGCGACGAAGATCGTCGCAGCCGTACCGATGCAGACACCCAGAATCAGAGCGAAGATGAAGCCGCGGATCGTCTCGCCGCCGAAGAGGAAGATCGCCAGCAGCGTCACGAGGGTCGTGGCCGAGGTGTTGATCGTACGCGACAGCGTCGAGTTGATGGCGTTGTTCACGTTCTCACCCAGCGAGCGCTTCGGATAGAGGCCGAGGAACTCGCGGATACGGTCGAATACCACCACCGTATCGTTGATCGCGTAACCGATGATCGTCAGAATGGCGGCGATGAAGGCCTGGTTCACCTCGAGGTTGAACGGCAGCAGACCGTAGAACATCGAGAAGAGACCGATGATCGCCAGCGCATTGACCGCCAGGGCCAGCGTGGCACCCGACGCCCACTGCCAGCGCTTGAAGCGCAGCGTGATGTAGAGACCGATCGCGATGAGCGAGAAGAGCACCGAGTAGATGGCATTCCACGTCGTATCCTTGGCGATCGAAGGACCGATCTTGTCGGCGTTCAGAATACCGTTCTCGTCGGTCTGCGTATTGCGGAACTGCTCGAAGGTAATATCATAGGAGTAGAGCGACTTCATGGCGTCGTAGATGATGCGCTCGACATCGGCCGTAGCCTCGTCCGACGTGTCGTCGTAACGGTACTGCGTCACGATGCGCATCTGGTTCTCGCCGCCGTACTGCTTCACCTCGTACGAAATCGACGAAGCGTCGGCAGCCTCGATCTTGCCGAACTCCTCGGCGAGGTTCTGGCGCACCTCCTCGGCCGACACGGCCTTGTCGAAGCGAACGACGTAGGCGCGGCCGCCCGTGAACTCGGCACCGAGGTTCAGACCGCGCACGGCCAGCGAGATGCACGAGAGAACGAGCACTGCGGCAACGACCGTGTAGGCCGTCTTGCGCTTGGCGAGGAAGTCGATGTTCGTGTTGTTCAGGAAGTCCTCCGACCACTTGCGCGAGAAGGAGATCGAACCGAACTTCGCAACGGCCCACTCGATCAGCAGACGCGTGATGAAGACGGCCGTCAGGAACGACGTCACGATACCGATGACGAGCGTCGTGGCGAAGCCCTGCACGGGACCCGTACCGAAGATGAAGAGCACGACACCGGTGATGATCGTCGTCAGGTTACCGTCGATGATGGCCGAATAAGCCTTCGAGAAACCGTCCGTGATGGCGAGCGAAAGGCCCTTGCCGCCGCGCAGCTCCTCCTTGATGCGCTCGTAGATAATCACGTTGGCGTCGACGGCCATACCCATCGTCAGGACGATACCGGCGATACCGGGCAGCGTCAGCACGGCGCCGAACGATACGAGGATACCCATCAGCAGGAAGACGTTCGTCAGCAGCGCGACATCGGACAGCCAGCCGGCGGTCTTGTAGAAGAGACCCATGTAAAGGAGCACGAGCAGGAAGGCGATGGCGAACGAGAGCAGACCGGCATCGATCGACTCCTGACCCAGCGACGGACCTACGACCGTATCCTGGATGATCTTGGCGGGTGCGGGGACCTTACCCGAGCTCAGGACGTTGGCGAGGTCCTGCGCCTCCTGGATCGTGAAGTTGCCCGTGATCTGCGAGCTGCCGCCCTCGATCTTGCTCATCACGTTGGGCGCCGAATAGACGTAACCGTCGAGCACGACGGCAACCGCCTTGTTGATGTTCTCGCCCGTCAGGCGCGCCCACTCCTGGGCACCCTCGGCGTTCATCGACATGTGTACCTCGGCCGTGGCACCCTGACGGGAGTACTGCTCGCGGGCCTCGGTGATCACCGAACCGTCCAGCGGCGCCTTGCCGTCGGGCGTGGCGATGCGGATGGCGAAGAGCTGGTAGCGGCCGTCCATCGAATCCTCGCCCTTGACGCCCCACTTGAAGTCGACGTCGGCGGGGAAGAGCTCGCGCACGGCGGGTATGGCGAGGTACTCCTCGACGGTAGCCATATCGGCCTTGTAGGCGGCACCGACGGCGGCACCACCCGCGAAGCTCGGATCGAGCACGGCGAAGAAGGGATGCTGCTCGCGGTCGAAGCGGCCGGTCTCGGCACCCTCCTCGACGGCGGGCTCGGCAGCGATCTCGGCCAGCAGGCCCTCGGCAGCCGGCTCGGCGGCAACTTCAGCCTCCTCGGCGGGAGCGGCGGTCGTGCGCTCGGCCAGCAGCTCCTTCACGCGGCGGTCGGCGGCCGTCAGGGCGGGGAAGAGCTCGTTGGCGCTGTAGGTGGTCCAGAACTCGAGCGACGCGGTGCCCTGCAGCAGGTCACGCACGCGCTGCGGCTCCTTCACGCCCGGCAGCTCGACCAGAATGCGGTGCGAGTTGGGCAGGCGCATGATGTTGGGCTGCGTCACGCCGAAGTGGTCGATACGGCTGCGGAGCACGTTGTACGAAGCGGCGATCGCAGCCTCGGTCTCGCGCTTGAGGACCTTCTCGACCTCGCTGTTCGAGCTCTCGAGCGTGATGTCCTTGCGGTCGGGGCTCACGAAGAGCACGGCCAGCGAACCGCCGTTCGTCAGGCGCTCGTAGCTGGCGACGAAATCGGCGATATAATCCTTCGACGAACCACTGCGGAGGTTATTGCCGGCCTCGGCGATCGCCTCGACGAACGAGGGATCGGCCGCACTGTCACCGGCCAGCGCCTTCACGACGTCCTCGACCTGCACCTCGAGCATGACGTTCATACCGCCCTTGAGGTCGAGACCGAGGTTCAGCTCCTTCTCCTTGCACTGCTTGTAGGTGAAAGTCTTGAAGCCCACGTTGTAGACGGGCAGGTTCTGGATCGAATCGAGGTAGTGCTGTTCCGCCGCGGCCTGTTCTTCGAGGGGGAACGCGGCGGCGTAGGCAGCCGCCTTCTTCTCCACGCTACGTGTCTTGAACGTAAACGAGAGCTGGTAAACGCACGCCAGCGCCAGCAGCACGGCGATGAGTTTGATGAAACCTTTGCTTTGCATCTGTTAAAAATGAATTTGTTTTTTATTGTTATTCGTTTGTTTTCGCCATACGTCGCATAATAGCATGCAAAGATAGAAAAATAAAGTGAAACGAAAAACATGCGGCGGGAAAAATGCGCATTTCGAGGGGTTTTCACCCCTTTCCGCCCGCATTCGGGGCTGTCGGGCACGGCGGCGGCGCACACAAGGGCCCGGATGACGGTACGGAAACGGCCGCGGCGGAGCAGGCGGCGGCCGGACGAACGGGACGCGGAAGGCGGGGCGGGAGGCGGCGCAAAGCGCGGCTGCGGCGCGAAAACAAGCGGCACGGAAACAAGCGGCACGGAAACAAGCGCCGCGGTCCGGGGAGACGGCGGAGCGCCCGGGGAACAAACGGCCGGGCAGGCAGCCGCACGGGCATGGAGCGCCGTCGGACGGCATCCCTCCCAAAACGGCAGGCCGCAACCCCGAAAGGCTGCGGCCCGCAGAAACTATGCGGAACTCCCCTGCTACTCCTCGACGAGCGGTTTGGTCGGGTCGATGCGCAGGAAAAGCGCGGCGGCGACCACCAGCATGGCGGCGATCACGAAGAGCGGCACGTTGTAGTTGCCCGTGGCCTGCACGACATAGCCGAAGACCGTGGCGCAGGCGAAGCCGCCGATGTTGCCCGCCGTGTTCATCGCACCCGAGACGGCGCCCGCATAGCGGCGGCCGACGTCGGAGCAGACGGCCCACGCGCTCGGCAGCATGAGGTCGATCACGCCGAAGCAGAGCGACAGGAAGACGAAGACCTGCGTCTTGCCCGGGATGAAGGCGGCCAGGAACATGCAGACGGCCGAGACGGCCAGACCGCCGACACCCAGCAGGCGGCGGCCCGTCTTGAGGCCGTAGCGGGCCGAGAGGCGCGTGCTCAGATAGCCGCCGGCGATGTTGCCGATCATGCTCATCACGAAGGGAATGGCCACGACGTAGGTCAGCTGCGACTGCGAGAATCCGCGGCCCGCCTCCATGAAGGTCGGGAACCACGAGAAGAAGAACCAGCTGCCCCACGCGTAGAAGAAGTACATGGCGAGGATCAGCCAGAACTGGCTGCTGCGCATCATCTTCCCCCAGGGGACGACCACCTTTTCGCCGGCGGGACGCGGCGCAGGCAGGCGGTCGAGTTCGTCGGCCGTGATGCCCTTCACCTCGCGCGGCGAGTTGCGGTACCACAGGTACCACCCCAGCGACCACAGCACGCCCAGCACGGCGAGCAGGTAGAAGGCGACGCGCCAGCCGAGGCAGGCCAGCACGGGGATCACCACGAAGGGGGTCAGGGCGCCGCCCATGCGGCTGGCGGCCCAGATGTAGCCCTGCGCGATCGAGGTCTCCTGCTCGCGGTACCACTTGACGATGACGCCCGTCATGCAGGGATAGGAGCCCGCCTCGCCGATACCGAAGCCGAAGCGGATCACGAGCAGCGACAGGAAGCCCGCCGCCATGCCCGTGAGACCCGTAAAGAGCGACCACCAGAGGACGATGAGCGCCAGCACGAGCCGATGGCCGCGCTTGTCGCCCCAGACGCCGAGCGGCACCTGCATGATGCCGTAGGAGATCGTGAAGACCGAGAGCACCCAGCCCCACTGCGAGGGGGTGAGGCCCAGGTCGGCCATGATCGTCGCACCCGCGACGCTGATGTTGATGCGGTCGAGGAACGTGACGACGCTGATCAGCACCAGAAACAGCAGCAGTATGTTGCGCTTTTTCATCGCTGCGGCATCAGATCAGACCCTGCTCCTGAAGATAGGCTTTGACGCCCAGCACGCCCAGCAGCGGGCTCGAGAGGACGCGCTTACCCGTCATGGCGGCCAGCTTCTCCTCCATAGCAGCCATCGAGCCCTGCGCCAGCACGATCGTGTCGACACGGTCGGCGATCTTCAGCGCAGCCTCCTCGATGAGGCGGTTGTGGGTCTCCTTGTCGCCCGACATGCCGGCAGCGAAGGCACCCTCGGCCAGCCCCTCGACCACCTCGATCGAGCGGCCTGCGGCGGCGGCCTTGTCCTCGAGCAGCTGTACGGTCGGCGTCAGCGTCGTGGGCAGCGTGGCGATCACGCCGATCTTCGAGCCCTCGCGAACCGCCTTCTCGGCCATCGGACCGTCGATGCGGAAAACGGGAACGGCAGCCGTCAGGTCGCCCATCTCGGCCACCTTGCCCACCGACGAGCAGGTGTTGAAGACCAGATCGGCACCCGCATCGGCGGCGGCCGTGTAGTAGCTCAGCAGACGGCGGCGCACGGCGGGCGTCACGGCGTTGTTGGCGATTACCTCCTGGATGAGCGAGTCATCGGCGATGTGGTTGAGTTTGACTTCGGGAAGATGCTCCTTGAAGAGCTTCGTCAGCGGCTCGACGAGAGCCATGGCCGTGTGGACGGCGACGATACGGATCATAAGCGGTACGTTGTTTTTAGGTTGTTGTCGAAGGTCGTATCCGTGTCGCGCCTGCAGCGGGTACGGATAGTCAAAAGTACGCATAATCCGCGAAACGGCCAAACGGGAGGCGGGAAATCTTCAGAAAAAGCG
>CAZVGH010000011.1:0-4819 GCA_964626515.1 uncultured Alistipes sp. | reverse complement strand
GCCTCTTCCGCGGCGGCGCGGTCGGCCGCGGCATCCGCTTCGGACGGTTCGATGCGCACCGGCAGGCCGATGCGGACATGGCGCAGCAGGGCGCGCAGGTCGTCGTCGTGCAGGCGGACGCAGCCCGCCGAGGAGCGCGTGCCGATCGAGGCGTCGTCGTCCGTGCCGTGGATGCCGATTCCCTCGTGCGGCGGCGTCAGCAGGCGGATGAAATAGGGTCCGTAAGGGCTGCGCCGCGCGGCATCGTCCTGCGCCTCGGCAGGACGGGGCCAGCGGGAGGTGTCGAGGATCTCCTGCACGCGGAACTCCCCTTCGGGGGTGCGGCGGTCGCCCGGGCGGCGCTTGTCGCCGAACGCCTCGCCGCAGGCGATCGGATAGCGGGCCGTCAGCCGCCCCGCATCGTCGTAGACCGAAAGGGTCATCGTCGCTTTCGAGACGAGCAGCAGGGCCGCAGGCCGTTCGGGAGCCGACGGTGCGGAGCGGTCGGCCGACAGGCGGGCGGTCGAGCAGGAGGCGGCGCAGAGGGCCGCCGCAAGCGGAAAAAGCAGCGAAAGGCGCATGGCGTCACACATTATTCGAATAACAGGCGCTCGGGCGGTTCGGGGGTGAAGCTGTACTGGCCGAGCTCCGATTCGCTCGAGAAACGGAAGTAGCGGCTGTCGGCCAGTCCGCGGCGTCCGACGGCGATGCCCAGACGGATCTGGATCGTTCGAAAGACGAGCTGTTCGTTGCGGATGCGCACGCCGAAGCCGAGCGAGACGAATCCCGGGTTGCGGAAGATGTTGTCGCGGTAGCCGAGCAGACCTCCGTCGCAGAAGCCGAAGAGTGCAATTTTGAAGCCGAACGGCTCGTAAGGGGTAAAGAGCACCGTCTCGGTATTGAGCAGCATGCGGTTCGTGCCCGTCGCCCGCGTCGAGGAGGCGTGCAGCGCCCGCGCCTGCGTGAAGCCGATGCACTCGTCGGCCCCCGTGAAGCGGCCGCGCCCCAGCGTATAGGAGAGCGAGACGAACTGACGCAGACGGCTGCGGCCCGCACCGAAGAGGTTCGAGAACCAGCGCACCTGCACGTCCATCGCCGCGCGCCGCCAGTCGCCGCCGCGCGAGGCGACGTAGCCGCCCAGCATGAGTTTGCCCATGAGGTAGCCGAGGGGCGTGAAGCCGCCCGCCGTATGCGAGAAGCCTGCGTAGAGCTCGTCGGTGAACTCGCCCCACAGGAAGCCGCCCACGATCTCGCTCTTGAAGCCCGCCGAGAGGTACTCGCGGCTGCCGTAGCCGTAGATCATGCTGGCCGAGTAGACGCGTTCGCGGTAAAGACCCGTTCCGAAGAGCAGCGCGTCGTAGCCGTGCAGCGCGGGATGATGCGTCGCCGAGACGTCGGCGGGGCGCAGCGGGAGGAGGCGGCGGTTGTAGCGCCCCGTGAGGTAGGTGCTCACGCGCCACTGCGGCAGGTAGCGCGCGTAACCGCCCCACAGATCGAAGTCGCGCGCCCCGACCACCTCGGTCGTGTCGCGGTCGAGGAAGCGGTGCTTGACCTTGTCGTCGTGCCACGCGACGCCGAGCTCGTAGTCGGTCGGGCGCAGGAAGGGTTTGCGCAGACGGATGTCGAAGCGCGACGTGCGGAACGAGCGGCCAGCCCCGAAATCGAAATCGAAGAACGAGCCGAAGAGGTTCGGCACGGCGTACTCGACGATGTTGCCGCCGTAGTCGAAATCGCGGTAGCCGATGTTGGTTTCGAGGCGCAGCCGGTGACCGCGGCCGAAGAGGTTGGCCTCGGCGAGTCCCAGCGAGAGCTCGCCGCCCGAACGGGCCGCGGCGTCGACGTCGATGGTCCAGCGGTCCTGCGTACGGACCAGCAGGTCGACCCGCGCCGAATCGAGCGTATCGGGGCGCACCTCGATGACGGCATCCGAGAGGTAGGAGCGCGACTGGAGCAGCTGCAGGTTGCGGACGATGATCTGCGGGTCGAGCTTTTCGCCGCTGCGGAAGAGCAGGTCGCGGCGGATGATCTGTTCGCGCGTCACGGTGTGCAGGCGGTTGGCCGTCCGCTCGAGCCACGTGGAGGATCCGAACGGCGCGCTGCGCTCGATCGCGATGTCGCCGATCACGCGGCCCGCATAGGGGGCGAAGAGGCGGTTTTCGTCGATGACGCGTCCGTCGGTCGTGTCGCGCGAGCGGCGGACGAGCGTGCGGTAGAGGACGCGCGAGACGACGTGGCGGGAGCTTTTGGAGCGGAGGCTGTCGTAGAAGCGGTCGTTGCGGTCCGCCTGCCGCTGTCCGGTGCTGTCCGGCGCCGGCCGCTCCCGCTCGGGCGAGAAGCGTTTCGGGCTCTTGCGGACGCGGCGCGGAAGAGCGCCCCGACGGGTCACGCGCAGGGTGTCGCCGCGCTCCGACGGACGGGCGGCGGATTCGGACGAAGAACGGGCGGCGAAAGCCTGCGAGGGGTCTTTCGCAACCGCGGCGGCCGCGGCGCTTCCGAGCGGCGCTGCCCCGAGCAACGCCGCCGCCAGCCATCCGATCATCCGCCTACAGTTCATCATACGCCCGTTTTTCGGAAAAAAGTGTGCCGAAACGGCATCAGAAGAGGTCGGGATGCTTCGCGTGCAGCATCTCGAAGACCCGCCGCACGGTGGGATAGGCCGCATCGAGGCAGCGCGTCGCCTCTTCGCGGGTGCACCAGACGACCCGCTCGATCCCCTCCTCGCGCTGCGGACGCAGTTCGGCCGCACGATCGGTGCGCAGCAGGTACCAGTGCGTGCGCTTGAGCTCCCAGCGGCCTGTCGGCTCGAACCAGTAGGCGTGCCGCGTGGCGCAGAGCGGCTCGCACGGCACGGCCTCGACGCCCGTCTCCTCGGCGACCTCGCGCGCGGCGCAGCGCTCGAGCGTCTCGCCCGCATCGAGGTGTCCCTTCGGGAGGTCCCAGCGGTCGTTGCGGTAGATCAGCAGAAGCCGCCCCGCCCCGTCCGCGACGATGCCGCCCGCCGCCTCGACGGCCGCGAACTCCGCCGCGAAACGGTCGAAAGCCGCCACCGGATCGGGGGCGACCAGCGCGACGCGGTTGTGCGATTCCAAAATTTTCAGTACCTTCGTCCGAACGGACCCGCCGTCTTCGACCCAAGGCAGCGGCTCGAACCCGGCGGGCGGATTGTCTGACGTGAAAATCAAGGTTTTATCCTGAAAATAGACGATCTGTTCCATCTACATGCGATTTGCAGACAAATGTACGAATAAATCGAAAAAACCGCAACGAAAAACATGAAACCGAAAAAATTGATCCTCATGACGGCACTTGCTGCTCTCGGGGCCGCGTCGTGCGACCGGCGACCCGCCCCGCTCCCGATCGACAACGCTCTGACGGCCGAAGAGATCGCCGACGCACGGCTCACCCCGTCGGTGCTCTGGAAGATGAGCCGCGCAGGCCAGTCGACGCTCTCGCCCGACGGCCGCACGCTGCTCTACGCGCAGACCGACTACGCGATGGCCGAAAACCGCGGCGTCACGACCCTCTGGACGCTCGACGTCGAAACGAAAGTCGCGACCCGCCTCACCGACGGCTCGTCGAATGCCACGGCACCCGCCTGGAACGCCGACGGCAGCCGCATCTATTTCCTCTCGGACCGCGGCGGTTCGATGCAGGTGTGGCGCATGAACGCCGCGGGCGGCGCCGCCGAGCAGCTTACGGGCACGAAAGCCGACGGCACGGGGATTCCCGAGGTCGAGGGCTTCGGCGTGAGCCCCGACGAGCGTCGCATCTGGTGGGTGCAGACGGTCCGCGCGGCGGGTGCCGAGCGCCGTTCGGCCGACCTGCACGCCGACATGCCGAAATCGAAGGCGCGCATCTACGACGACCTGATGGCCCGCCACTGGAACTATTGGGACGAGGGCGAGTACCGCCATATCTTCGTCGGCGAGCTGGGCAGCGGCCTCGTGACGGACGGCACGGACATCCTCGGCGCCGAGGCGGCGTGGGATGCCCCGCTGGCCCCCTATTTCGACATGGCCGAGATCGCCTGGAACCACGCGGGCACGCAGCTCGCCTACACCTGCAAGCCGCTGACGGGCACCGCCTACGCCGTATCGACCGACTCGGACATCTTCGTCTACGACCTCGCGAGCGGCCGCACGCAGAACATCTGCAAGCCCGCCGCGGCCGCCGCCGACGCGATGCCGGGCTACGACAAGTATCCCGTCTGGTCGCCCGACGACCGCCGGATCGCCTTCACCTCGATGCGCCGCGCCGGCAACGAGTCGGACAAGGAGCGGCTCTTCCTCTACGACTGTGAGACGGCCGAGATGCGCGACCTGACAGCCGATTTCGACTACAACGCCTCGAACATCGTCTGGAACGGTCCGCGCGAGCTGCGCTTCATCGCCCCGATCGAGGCGACGCACCAGCTCTGCTGCATCTCGCTCGATGACGAGGAGGTCGAGGTGCTGACCTGCGGCGACCACGACCTGACCGCCTTCACGGCCGCCGGAGGCCGCATTGTCGCCGAGCGCTGCACGATCTCGTCGGCCACCGAGTTCTTCGCCGTGGATCCCGCCGACGGAACGCTCGAGCAGCTCTCGTCCGTCAACGGCCCGATCTACGACCGCATCCGCATGGGCGAGGTGCAGAAGCGCTGGGTGACCACCACCGACGGCAAGCAGATGCTCACGTGGGTGATCCTGCCGCCCGATTTCGACCCCGCGAAGAAGTACCCCGTGCTGCTCTACTGCCAAGGCGGCCCGCAGAGCGTCGTCTCGAACGGCTGGAGCTACCGCTGGAATTTCCAGCTGATGGCCGCGCAGGGCTATATCGTCGTGGCCCCCAACCGCCGCGG
>CAZVGH010000010.1:0-27171 GCA_964626515.1 uncultured Alistipes sp. | reverse complement strand
ACGAGGCGATCAAGCTCGTCTACAAGGACGGCGACGTGCTCTTCGTCAACGTCCACTCGCTCCACCGCATCTCGCGCTACAAGTCGGGCGACGGCGAGCCGCCGAAGATCTATAAGCTCGGCACGGGCGCCTGGCAGAAGCTCAAAACGGCGGCCAAGAAGGCCGTCAAGGACATTTCGCGCGAGCTGATCGCCCTCTATGCGCGGCGCAAGGCCTCGCCCGGCTTCGCCTTCTCGCCCGACAGCTATCTGCAGCACGAGCTCGAGGCGTCGTTCCGCTACGAGGATACGCCCGACCAGCAGGCGGCCGTCGCGGCGGTCAAGCACGACATGGAGGCCCCCGAGCCGATGGACCGGCTGGTCTGCGGCGACGTCGGCTTCGGCAAGACCGAGGTGGCGATCCGCGCCGCTTTCAAGGCGGCGACCGACGGCAAGCAGGTGGCCGTGCTGGTGCCGACGACGATCCTCGCGCTGCAGCACTACCGCTCCTTCTCGGAGCGACTGCGCGACTTCCCCGTGCGGATCGAATACCTGAACCGCACGAAATCGGCCAAAGAGGTGCGTCAGATCTGCGAGGAACTGGCCGCGGGACGCATCGACATCCTGATCGGCACGCACAAGATGCTCGGCAAGCAGGTGCGTTTCCGCGACCTGGGACTGCTCATCATCGACGAGGAGCAGAAGTTCGGCGTGGCGGCCAAGGAGAAGCTCACCGAGCTGAGCGTCTCGGTCGACACGCTCACCCTCACGGCGACCCCCATTCCGCGCACACTGCAGTTCTCGCTCATGGGGTCGCGCGACCTCTCGGTTATCTCGACCCCGCCCCCCAACCGCCAGCCGATCCAGACCGAGTCGCACGCCTTCTCGGAGGAGATCATCCGCGACGCCGTCGAGCAGGAGCTCGCCCGCGGCGGTCAGGTCTATTTCATCCACAACCGCGTCGGCGACCTGCTGACGATCGAGGGGCTGCTCGCCCGCGTCTGCCCCAAGGCGCGCGTGCGCGTCGGCCACGGACGGATGCCGGCCGAGGAGCTCGAGAAGCTCATCATGGACTTCATCTACGGCGATTTCGATGTGCTGTTGGCGACGACGATCGTCGAGAACGGCATCGACATCCCGAATGCCAATACGATCATCATCAACGACGCCCAGAACTTCGGCCTCAGCGACCTGCACCAGCTGCGCGGCCGCGTGGGACGTTCGAACCGCCGCGGCTACTGCTACCTGCTCTCGCCCCCCGACGAGCTGCTGACGGCCGATTCGCGGCGGCGCCTGCGGGCCATTGAGGAGTTCTCGGACCTCGGTTCGGGCTTCAACATCGCCATGCAGGACCTCGACATCCGCGGCGCGGGCAACCTGCTCGGCGCCGAGCAGAGCGGCTTCATCGCCGACGTGGGCTTCGAGGCCTACCAGCAGATCCTCAATGAGGCGATCGCCGAGCTGCGCACCGAGGGGCTCGAGCTCCCTTCGGCGAACCGCTTCGGCGCTTCGCCGGCCGCGACGGCAACGGAGGGTGCCGAGGTGCGCTACATCGAGGACTCGCACATCGAGATCGAGGTCGAGGCGGGGCTGCCCGACACCTACGTGGCGCAGCAGGCCGAACGCCTGAAGCTCTACCGCGAGCTCGATTCGACGAAAGACGAGGCGGCGCTTCTCGGCTTCGAGCAGCGTCTCGAGGACCGTTTCGGCGCCCTGCCGCGCGCGGCGAAGGAGCTGCTGAACGTCGTCCGCCTGCGCTGGGAGGCGATCCGCCTCGGCATGGAGCGCGTGAAGGTGAAGAACGGCCTGATGATCGTCCAGTTCGTCGGCGAGCAGAACTCGCCCTATTACCAAAGCGCCGTCTTCCGCACGCTGCTCGAGCGCGTCGTGCGCCATCCCGACCGATTTGTGCTCAAGCAGCACAATAATCGGCTGGCGATGACCGTTCGCAACGTGAAGGACGTCGAAGACGCCTGCCAAACCCTTCGTGCACTGTGAACCTGCTGATCGACATAGGCAACACCCGCGTCAAGGCGGCCGTCTTCGACGGGCCGCGCTGCGTGGCGCAGCGGGTGACCGAAACGCCCGATGCGGCGTGGTTCGACGCCCTGATCTTGGCTTTCGACATTCGGGCGGCGATCCTCTCCTCGACGCGCGGCGACGCCGACGAGGTGTGGCGTCTGCTCGAGGAGCGGGTCCCCGGGGCGGTGCGCTTTACGCCCGACACGCCCGTGCCGATCGGGATCGACTACGCCACGCCCCGCACGCTGGGGCGCGACCGCGTGGCGGCGGCCGTCGGCGCGGCGACGCTCTATGCGGGGCGCGAGGCGGTGATCGTCGATTTCGGCACCGCCCTGACGATCGACCGCGTGACGGCCGACGGCACGTTCCGCGGCGGCGTCATCTCGCCCGGGGTGACGATGCGGCTGCGCGCGCTGCACGACTACACCGCCTCGCTGCCCCTCTGCGACCCCTTCGCGGCCGACGGCGAGGCTTCGCGCGAGGGCCCTTGCGCGCTCGCCGGCCGCTCGACCCGCGAGGCGATCGAGCGGGGCGTTCTGAACTCGGCTGTCTTCGAAATCGAGGGCTATCTCGCGCGCCTGCGGGCCGAAAATGCGGATTTATGCGTAATTTTTACGGGCGGAGAGGCGAAATACTTTGTTAAAAGAATTAAAAATACGATATTTGCAGAACCGAATCTGGTGTTTTGCGGCTTAAACCGAATTTTAGAGTACCATGCGAAGACTCACAAACAGACGGATCAAGCTCCTTGCAACGGGGCTGCTGACGCTCGCGCTGTCGGCCGCCTCGGCGCAGACGAGCAGCATTAACGCCTTCTCGCCCTATACGATGTACGGCATCGGCGAGATCAATACGCCCGGCACGCAGTCGCTGCGCTCGATGGGCGGCGCCGGCGTGGCTGCTCGCATGACGGGCACGATCAATCTGCTCAACCCCGCGGGCCTCAGCCTGGTGCCGCAGAAGAGCTTCACGCTCGACGCGGCCCTCGAGGGGCAGAACTACTACAACGCCCAGACGCTCGGCGGCGAGGCGAAGAAGTCGGCCAACAACAGCTTCAACATCCGCTCCTTCGCGATCCTGATGCCGCTGGCCAAGAACCTCGGTTTCTCGGTCGGCGTCTCGCCCTACAGCTCGGTGGGCTACCGCATGACCTACGACCACACCTTCGATGCGAACGACCCCGTGTGGGGCAACGTCGGCCGCATCAACTACGCCTACGCGGGCGAGGGCGACCTGACGGTCGTGCAGGCCGGCGTCGGCTACGAACTCTTCAAGAATTTCTCGGTCGGCGTCTCGATGCAGTACTACTGGGGCGACATCGACCGTTCGTTCGTCATGACCCCCGTCTCGATCACCGGTGACGGCACTTTCAACTCGGTGGTCGGCGAGAGCGAGTACGCCGTTTCGCGCCTCAAGGCGCAGGTGGGCGTGCAGTGGAACGCGATTCTCAACGCGCACCGCATCCTGACGCTGGGCGCCGCCTACGATTTCGGCGGCGATCTGCGGCCGAAGGTGACCGAGCGCATTTACGGCAACGACCTCTTCAACACCACCGTGCAGGAGCAGGAGGGCCGCCTGCCGCTCGCCCTGCCGCGCCGCCTGACGGCCGGCGCCTGCTACCAGACGACCAAGTGGGTGCTCATGCTCGACTACTCCTTCGAGAACTGGTCGCGCGACAACGTCGCCGAGCAGACGGGCGTCGACGGCGGCACGGGCACCTCGATGCGCGTCGCCTACGTCGATACGCACACCCTCAAGGCCGGTATGGAGTTCACGCCCGCCCGCTACGACGCCCGCCGCGTGTGGCGCCGCTGGTCCTACCGGGCCGGTCTGCGGGCCGGTCTGCACAACCGCTCCTACGGCGGCCATCGCCTGCTGGAGAATGCCGTGACGCTCGGCGTGGGCATCCCCGTGAAGTTCCGCAGTGTGACGGGCGTCGACATCGGTTTCGAGTACGGCATGCGCGGCATGAACGTCTCGAAGAGCCTCGGACTGGTGCGCCAGCAGTATTTCAAGTTCGGCGTCGGCTTCAAACTCTTCGCCGCCGGCGGCGAGAACTACGAGTACTGGTTCATGCGGCCCAAGTACGACTAACCTCCCCGACAGAAGAAAACCGAAAACTAAAAATAAACGAATGCCATGAAAAAGTTTAAGATGTTACTCGCAGCGGCCTGCTCGATGTTCGCGGTGGCCGCGCTGGCGCAGGATTACAGCGATCCGAAGTATGCTGCCTACGGCGCCACGCCCGAAGAGCGTGAGCAGAACATTCTGAACAGCAACTTCCTGAAAGAGGAGGTGCGGAACAAGAATTTCAATGCGGCCGCCGGTTACTACCAGAAGCTGGTCGAGGCCTGCCCGAAGGCGCAGGCGTCGCTGCATCAGTACGGCGTGACCATCTACCGCAACAAGATCGCCCGCGCGAAGACGCTGGCCGAGAAGAACGCGATGGTCGATTCGCTGATGATCGTTTACGATACGCGTCTGAAATATTTCGGCGATCACCCGACACAGGGTGCCGCCTACATCCTCGACGTGAAGGCCCGCGACGTGCTGAACTTCAAGAAGAACGACCGCGCCGCCATTCGTGACGCCTTCCGTGCCGCCATCGAGGCGGGCGGTGAGAAGACGAACCCCGAGACGGTGGTCGTTTATTTCACGAACCTTTGCGAGGACTACAAGAATACGGACGAGGTGCTGCCCGAGGAGGTCATTGCCGAGTACGACCGTCTGACCCCCTATGTAGAGGGTACGCCCGATTTCAAGGCCAGCTTCGACACGGCGTTCGGTACGAGCGGTGCCGCCAGCTGCGAGAACCTCGAGAAACTCTTCCGCACGAAGCTCGCCGCCACGCCCGACGACGAGGCGCTGCTGAGCCAGGCCGTTTCGCTCATGGCCCGCGCACACTGCGACAGCGACTACTATTTCGAGCTCGCCGAGAAATACTACGTCGTGAAGCCGTCGCCCGATACGGCGATCTACCTCGCCACGGCCTTCAAGAACAAAGGTGACTACGAGAAGGCTTCGAAGTACCTGCATGCTTCGCTCGCCACGGAGGAGGATCCCGCCGAGCGCGCCAAGCTCTATTCGCAGATCGCCGTCGTAGAGCTCGTCGCCAACAACATCTCGGCTGCCGCCACGGCCGCCAAGCAAGCCATGGAGCTCGCTCCCGAGGACGGTGTGCCCGTCTTCGTGCTGGCACAGTGCTACGGCATCTCGGCTTCGCGTTGCGGCGACCAGTTCTCGCGCCAGGCTGCCTGCTGGGTCGCTTATGACACGATGACCAAGGCCGTCAACCTGCTGGAGAACAACGCCGAGTACCTCGATACGGCCAAGAAGTCGCAGGCTTCGTTCCGCAGCAGCTTCCCGAGCCAGGAGGACTGCCACATGCTCGACCTGAAGCCGGGTGACAGCTACCGCGTCGACTGCGGTCTGGCTGCCGGCACGATGACGACGGTCCGTTACCGCTAAATCTTCACGGATCGCAGGACGGACGATGGCGTCGACAGGCACCATACGCAACCTCAAGGTAGCACTCCTCACGCTGGGGAGTGCTATCTTGCTATTCTCCTGCGAAGGGCATGACGCCGCGCCCGACACGGCGGGCGATGCCGCACGGATGACCGAATACAGCGAGCGGCTCTCGATCGTCATGTCGCAGAACGGCCGCCGCTCCTATTTCTTCGAGACCCCGCTGCTCGAGGGCTACACGCTCGCTGCGGAGCCCTACCGCGAGTTCCGCCGCGGTATCTGCATCACGACCTACCGCGACGATTCGCTGACGACAGTCGATGCGGTGCTGACGGCCAACTACGCGATCTACTACGAGCAGCGCAAGCTGTGGGAGGCGCGCGGCGACGTCGAGGTCCGCAAGTACGACGGCACGGAGCTCTACACGCAGCAGCTCTTCTGGGACGCCCGCACGAAGCGGATCTATTCGAACGTCGACACGAAGCTCGTCAAGGGCAACAACGTGAGCATCGGCGAACGCTTCGAGTCGGACGAGGATTTCAAGGACTGGCGCTTCCGCTACCAGAAGAGCCGTATGGAGGTCGAAGTGGCGCCCTCGGAGCGTGACACGACGGCCGCGGACGATGTGGTGCGCGCCTCCGATCCCGTGCCGCTGGAGCGCAAGTCGGCTGTGCGGCCCGCTGCCGATGCGGCGCTCGAGCTGCAGCATCCGGCTCCGTCCGGCGAGCGGCAGACACGGAAACAGCCCGCAGCCGAAATCCGTCCCGAACGACGCATGGAGACGATGTTGCCCGAACAGGCGCGCCCGCGGCCGGCCGAGGAGGAGCGCCGCACGGCGCCGGCGGTTCGTACCGAACGGCGGTGAGCCCTTCGGAACATAATGCCGCCCGCTATGAGATTTTTACCTATCGATCCTGAAAGATGTTGACATCCATTCTGTTGATTCTGCTCACGCTGCTGCTCTCGGCCTTTTTTTCGGGGATGGAGATCGCCTTTACGAGCAAAAACCGCCTCAAGCTCGAGCTTGACCGCAAGCAGAGCCGCCTGTTCGACTCGATCGCCGAGATCTTCGCCCGCCATCCGGGACAGTACATCACGACGATCCTCGTAGGCAACAACATCGCGCTGGTCGTCTACACGCTCTGCATGTCGCTGCTGCTGCGCGCGCTTTTCGCGCTGGCCGGGTGGAGCGAGCTGGCCGAGCGGGGTTCCGTGGCGATCGAGACGGTGGTGTCGACGCTCATCATCATCTTCGCGGGCGAGTTCCTGCCCAAGTCGATCTTCCGCAACAACCCCAATTTCTACTACCGCACCTTCGCCCCCGTCATCTATGCGGTCTACATCGTGCTCTATCCGATCGCGCGCCTCACGACGCTCCTCTCGCAGGGGATCCTGCGGCTGCTCGGCCGCGAGGTGAAGGCCGACGACACGCTGCCGCGCTTCAACCACGACGACCTGGCGGCGCTGCTCGACACGGGCGGCCCGCAGGAGCTGCAGACCGAGGCCGACAACGAGTTGAAGCTCTTCCAGAATGCGCTCGACTTCGCCGATTTGCGCGTGCGTGACTGCATGGTGCCGCGCATCGACGTCGAGGCGGTGGACGTCGACACGACGATCGAGGCGATCACGGCCCGCTTCGTCGATACGAAATACTCGCGCATCTTCGTCTGGCGCAACAACATCGACAACATCATCGGCTACGTCAATTCGAAGAGCCTCTTCACGAATCCCGCGACGATCCGCGATGTGATGAAGGAGGTCGACTACGTTCCCGAGACGATGCCGCTGCAGGCCGTGCTGAAGACCTTTACGAAACATCGCTCGGGTGTCGCCGTCGTGATCGACGAGTTCGGCGGCACGGCGGGCATCATCTCGCTGGAGGATGTGCTGGAGCAGATTTTCGGCGAGATCGAGGACGAGCACGACGTGGCCGACGAGATCGAAAAGCAGGTCGCCGAGGGCGAATACGTCTTCTCGTGCCGCCTCGAGGTGAAGTACCTGAACGAGCGCTACGGCTTCGGCATCGAGGAGCATCGCGAGTACGATACGCTGGCCGGCTGGATCCTTTACCACTACGAGGGAATCCCCTCGGCAGGCGAGACGGTCTACATCGGCGATTTCCAGGTGCGCGTCCTGCGAACGACGGGTTCGCGCATCGAGCTGGCCCGCATGAAAAAAGTGCGTTAGGATGCGGGCTTTTCGGATTAAATCACTATCTTTGAAGGCTCAAAACGCAACATAAAAATTAATACGTTCAAATAATGGCAAGCTTAAACACTTTACGCACCAAGTTCGGCATCGTGTTGTCGATTATCATCGCACTCGCCCTCTTGGCGTTTATCCTCTCCCTGAAGACCGAGATGGGCTTCTCGGGGAACGACCCCAAGGTCGGTGTGATCGACGGTGAGAAGATCACCTATTCGGAGTATTACGACCGTTACGAGCAGATCAAGTCGCAGAGCGGCGTGCAGGAGAACGACGAGCAGCAGTCGGCCATGCTGGCGAACTCCGTATGGCAGTCGCTCGTTTCGAGCTACGTGCTCGAGCCGGGTCTGGCGAAGATGGGGCTGCAGATGACCGACGCCGAGCGTCTGGCCTATCTGAGCGGCGAACAGTTCTCGCAGGCACTCTACAACGCCTTCGCCGATCCGCGCACGGGCGAGTACAACGTCGCAGCCGTCAGCAACTTCCTGGCGCAGGCCGACGCCGATCCCGCAGCTGCGGCCGCTTGGAAGCAGCTCGGCGACCAGCTGCGTCTCGAGACGACGATGACCAAATATTTCGGGCTGGTTCGCGGCGGTGCCTATGTGAACAAACTCGAGGTCGCCAACGGCCGCAAGGCTGCCAACGAGACTTATGCGGGCCGCTGGACGGGCAAGCGCTTCAGTGAGGTGCCCGATTCGCTCTTCACGGTAACGTCGGGCGAGATCAAGGCTTATTACAAGTCGCACAAGAACGCCTACAAGCGCACGCCGTCGCGCACGCTCTCCTACGTACTCTTCGAGGTGAGCCCGACGGACGAGGATATGCAGAAGCTCGAGCTGGACGTGAAGATGGTGGGCGAGGAGTTCGCCGCCGCCGAGGACCTGAAGGCCTTCACGCGTGCCAACCGTTTCGGCAGCATCGCCGAGAACTATGTGCCGGCCGCCCGTCTGACGAGCGAAGAGGCCGAGGCCCTCATGGCAGGCCGCACCTACGGTCCCGTACTGAAGAACAACGAGTGGACGATGGCCCGCGCGCTCGATACGAAGACGGTGCCCGACTCGCTCGGTCTGCGTCACATCGTACTCTCCTACACGCAGGATGAGCTGGCCGACAGCCTGCTGACGGTGCTGCGCCGCGGCGGCGATTTCGCCGAGGCTGCCCGCCAGTACTCGCTCGCGGAGACGGGCGCTAACGGCGGCGAGGTGGGCGTAGTGCCCTTCTCGGCCTTTACGGGCGATTTCGTTGCTGCGCTGGCTTCGGCCAAGCAGGGCGACGTCGTGAAGATCGCTTCGGGCGACGCCATCCAGCTCATGCAGGTTTACCGTGCCGGCAAGCCCGAGAAGCACGTGCAGATCGCATCGATCACCTATCCTGTCGAGGCTTCGAGCGCAACACGCCGCGCCGTACACGCACAGGCCGGTACCTTCACGGTGAATGCCAAGAAGGGCGGCGAAGCCTTCGCCGAGGCCGCTTCGGCCGCTGCCGTAACGCCGCGCACGGCGACGCTCGTGCAGGGCGACCGCACGCTCCGCGGTTTGGAGGATTCGCGCGAGGTGGCCCGCTGGGCTTACGGTGCCAAGGTGGGTCAGCTGTCGGAGATCTTCAAGGTGGGCAACGACTACGTGATCGCCATGCTGACCGAGATCGACAACAACGACTACGCCGAGGTGAGCAAGGTGGCTCCGCAGATTCGTCAGCAGCTGCTGCGCGACAAGAAGTTCGACTACCTGAAGGGTCAGATGAGCGGCTCGACGCTCGAGGAGATCGCCGAGAGCTTCGGTGCCGAGGTCGGCGAGTTCTCGGATGTTTCCTACGGTGCCTATTACATGGCGGGTCCGGGTCTGGAGCCGCGCGTGATCGGTGCCGTGACGGCCGCCGAGCAGGGCAAGGTTTCGGAGCCCGTGAAGGGTCTCTCGGGCCTCTACGTCTTCTGCGTGGATGCAATCGACGCGAACGAGAACCAGAGCGTCGAGGCCGAGCAGGTACGTGCCCAGGCCGTGCTGGAGAGCATGGTCGGTCAGTATGCCCTGCAGGCCGTGCAGCAGATGGCCCAGATCGAGGACCTGCGCGGTCAGTATTTCTAAATCGAACACGGATGCGGGTCGGTTCGCGAACCGTCCGCCGGTGTAACAGGCAGTCTCCGTTCATCGGGGACTGCTTTTTTTTGCGTATGACCGTCCCGGTTCGGGCTGCCGCGAACGACCTGCGATGCGTACGCGGCGGCGGCCTTGCCCAACGGACGGCATAAGCGGTTGACTGCAAAGAAAATGCGACGCAATGATCCGTTTATCGGGGAAATTGGCTAACTTTGTCGGAAATCAGCCCGAATGCGTTGCGGAAACGAGGCGGCGCCAGGCGGCACCGATCGAAGATCGGCCTACAAATTACGGACATCAAACAGCTATTGTCATGAAACGGATACGCGTTTACCTCCTGCTCTTTGTCGCGATCTTCGCCTGCGGCCTGCAGGCTCCCGCGCAGTTGAAGAAGAGTGCCGAACAGCTGCTTCAGGCGGCCTTCGGCGAGTCCCGTGCCGACTCGCTCGGGACCGCTGCGGCCGATACGCTGACGGTTGGCGAGCGCCTTCGGCAGGATTCGCTCCGCATGCAGGAGATGATGCTCCAGATGCAGGAGATGAAGCTGAACGAGATTCTTCTCCGCTCGGAGCTCGATCGGGTGCGCGACCGATACCAGACGGCCGACTCGTTGAAAGCGATCGAGCAGCGGCGCCGCATCGACTCGCTGCGGGTGCTCACGCCGGGTGTTCCCGTGCAGGTGGATGGCGATACGCTCTTTACGTTCTATGCCGAGCGGGGCGGCTATTCGGCTTTCGACCGTGCGGATATGGTGAGCGACGTCCTAACGAAGATCGGGCGCGAGCGGCGCCTGCACCGCGATTCGGTCTATACGCTGGACAACGGTGACTACATCGACGTCATGTACGGCCGCAAGGTGATCGTCACGCTCACCGATCTGGACGCGATCTGGCAGGGAACGACGCGGCAGGAGCTGGCTGCGCAGTATGCCCCTGTGCTGGCGGCCAAAATCGAGGAGCTGAAGGAGGAGCACAACATCCTGCAGGTCGCCAAGCGGGCGGCGCTGTTCATGCTGGTGCTGGCGGTGCAGTATCTGCTGGTACGGTTGACGAACCTGCTCTTCCGCAAGCTGCGCCGACGGATCATCCGTTTCAAGCAGCAGCGGCTGAAGCCGGTCATCGTGCGTGACTACGAGCTGCTGAATACGGACCGGCTCGGACGCATCCTGATCCTGTTGAGCAACCTGTTGCGCTATGTCGTGCTGCTGATCCAGCTGATGCTCAGCGTCCCGATGCTCTTCGCCATCTTCCCGCAGACCGAGAAACTGGCGTTGAAGATCTTCCTCTACATCATGGAGCCGATCAAGATGGTGGCGAAATCGGTCGTGGAGTATATCCCGAACCTGTTCATCATTCTGGTGCTCTGGTACTGCATCAAGTATATCATCAAGGGCCTCCGGTATATCGCCAACGAGATCGAGAACGAGAAGCTGAAGATCTCGGGCTTCTATCCCGATTGGGCGCAGCCGACCTTCAACATCATCCGCTTCCTGCTCTATGCGTTCATGATCGCGATGATCTATCCCTACCTGCCGGGTTCCGATTCGGGTGTTTTTCAGGGTATTTCGGTCTTCGTCGGTCTGATCGTCTCGCTCGGATCCAGCACCGTGATCGGCAACATCATCGCCGGACTGGTCATCACCTACATGCGTCCCTTCAAGATCGGCGACCGCATCAAACTGAACGACACGGTGGGCAACGTGATCGAGAAGACGCCGTTCGTCACCCGCCTGCGCACCCCCAAGAACGAGGTCGTGACGATCCCGAACGCCTTTATCATGTCGTCGCACACGGTCAACTATAGTGCGTCGGCCCGCCAGTACGGGTTGATCATCCATACGACGGTCACGATCGGCTACGATGCCCCGTGGCGCCAGGTGCACCAGCTGCTCATCGATGCGGCCCGCCGCACGCCCGGGGTACTGGACCACCCGAAGCCGTTCGTGCTGGAGACGGAGCTGCAGGATTACTATCCCTGCTACCAGATCAATGCCTATATCAAGGATGCCGACCGGCTGGCGCAGATCTCCTCCGACCTGCACCAGCATATTCAGGACACCTTCAACGAGGCGGGCGTGGAGATCATGTCGCCGCACTATTATGCGGGCCGCGACGGCAATGCCTCCACCATTCCGGCGGACTATCTGAAAAAAGAGTAGGCGGTTTTGCAGGTTCCGCTTTGCTGCAGCGGAGCAGGGAGGATTGCGTCCGACCGCCGGCCGAAAAGTTCACCGGACAACCCGAAAGTGTTGTCCGCTGGCTTTGTATATCCATCGACTTGGACAGGCGCGGGGCTCGAGAGACATGAGCGCCGGATGAGGTATTGGCAATGCTTCTATGAATCGGTCGGCATTGAAAACGTCGGCTGCTTGACCAGTCGGCAGGGACCGGGTGCCGCTGCATCTTTTTTCGTCGCGTGCGGTATATATCCCGTCTATATGTTGTAATTTTGAAAGAAAAAATGTTATACGAACGAGACTATAGGCAGTTGACCGCTGAAGAACGCGAGCAATGGGAGCGGGCGGAAGCATATCTTCGACGCTCCACAGATGACGGAGCTGTATCTGCGGCGAGTTTGTGTCGTTACTGGGATATGTTACCGGCTGCTGTTCCCTATTATCGAACGCTTTTCCCGAATCATTTTTTAAATCCCGATCTGTTGAAGGATACGGAGCGGCTTGAAGCGGTGCATAATCGTTTTGTCGGATTGTTGGATACGGAAGCGTGTAAGGAGCGGCAGATTCTGAATTTTATTCGGGACGAGCGCGCATGGCCGTTGATCGGGGGCATTCTTCAGTATGGCAGTGTGCCTCGTTTTCGTTTCGGGCATCACGCCGCATACTTGTTCCCCGAATTTCCGCTCGGAAGCAGTTATGTCGCCGACTACCTGGTATGCGGGAGCGGATCGGGCGGTTACGAATTTATCTTCGTGGAGCTGGAGAGCCCGCGAGGTGCGATAACGACCCGCGACGGTGAATTCGGAGAAGCGATCCGTAAGGGGATTGCGCAGGTGCGGGAATGGAGGCGATGGCTTACGGCCAATTTTGCCCTGTTGCAAAGCGAGTTCGAGAAGCATTTGGGACCCGATGCAGCCGCTGGTTTGCCGAGGGAGTTCTGCCGGTTGGATGAATTCCGCTTGTATTACGTCGTCGTAGCCGGTCGACGGTCGGATTACATTGAACGAACCTATGCTTTGCGTCGGGAGCTGTTTCGAGAAAATGGCATTACGCTGCTGCATTACGATAATTTGGCGGATCAGCTTGTTGCGTTGATGCAGATACGGAATTATTAAAAATTTGTGAGGCAAAAAAAGAGCGGATAACTTATTCAAGTTATCCGCTTTGGTAGCGGGGGAAGGACTCGAACCTCCGGCCTCCGGGTTATGAGCCCGACGAGCTACCAACTGCTCTACCCCGCGATGTATCTTTGAAAAATCTTTCTTTCGTTTTGACGTTGCAAATATAATACAAATATCGGTAACCGCCAAACTTTTCTGCCGACAATTTTCGTCTCGGGTGGTTTGTCGGCTGGTAGTCAGCCGGATAAAAATGCGCTATTCGGCGATCGCCTCAGCCACGATCTCCGACAGATCGGCGACGGGGGTCGTCGTGCCGCGGCCGATCGCCTTCTTGCAGAGCGGGCAGGCCGTGACGATCCGCTCGGCACCCGTGCGGTCGAGCGAGGCGGCGACGTCGCGGGCGATCGCCAGCTGTTCGCCGTCCGTGATGGCCAGGTCGGCGACCGACGAACCGCAGCAGAGCGCCTCGGCGCGGGTCTCGGCGGGCTCGAGCAGGCTGCCCACCGCCTCGATCACGGCGCGCGGTTCGTCGTAGATGCCGCTGCCGCGTCCCAGTTCGCAGGGATCGTGGTAGGTGAAGCGGGTCTCGCCGCGGTGCAGCGTCAGGCGGTCCGCCTGCAGCAGCCGCAGGATGTATTCCGAGTGGTGCAGCACCTCGATCCCCTCGAGGCGGTAATCCTCGCGGAACACCTTCAGACAGATCGGGCACGAGGTGACGAGCGTCGTGATGCCGTGGCGGCGGAAGAGCTCCGTGTTGTAGTCCATGATCTTGCGGGCCGCGTCGACCTCGCCCGAGAGTTTCAGCGGACGGCCGCAGCAGACGCCGCCCTCGCGGTCGGCCCACCAGACCGCCTCGCCGGCGGCGCGGAAGATGCGCTCCATCGCCCGCAGCGTGCGGGGCGTCTGAAGGGTCATGCACCCCGCGAAATAGCCGACGCGCCCCTCGCCCGTCGAGCGGTCGATCCCCTGCAGGTAGTCGTAGCGGCGGTCCGTCGGGATGTTGCGCATCGCCGTGCGGGCGTTCAGGCGCAGCATGTTGAGGTCGATCCCCACGGGGCAGCGTTCGGCGCAGCGGCCGCACATGAGGCAGTGGTCCGTGACGCGGCGGTGCAGTTTGTGGTAGCGGCGGTCGCGCAGGAAATAGACCGACTGCACGTCGTCGGCACCGAGCGTGCGTTGCAGCTGGCAAGGGTCGATGCAGATGCCGCAGCGCGAGCAGGCTTCGAGCTGGAAATGGTCGAAGAAGCCCTTCTTCTCGGTCGAGCGGATGCCGTAGCGGCGCAGGAAGATGAGCGGGATCTCCGTGAAGATGTGCATGTAGCGCGAGAAGGGGAGGGCGACGAAGAAGACGCCCAGCGCGATCGAGTAGCACCACCACGCCGCCTCGTTCAGCGGTGCGAGAAGCTCGGGCGAGAGGTGTGCGGCCAGCAGACGTCCGAGCGATCCCGTGAGAAAGCCGTCGCCGCCGTAGCGGGCGCAGAGAAGGCTCTCGGCGGCGAGACGCAGCGGAAAGATGCACCACAGCGCCGTGAGGGCGAGGCGGTCGCCGAGGAGGTGGCGTGTCGTGCGGCGCATGCCCATCATGCGGGCGCGGAGACGCTTCGTCCAGGCCAGCGCCACACCCGAGAGGACGAAGAGCAGCAGCAGGTCCATCGCCTGCTCGAAGAAGGGGTGGTGGGGGAGTTCCGTGGCGAAATACTTGAAGAAGACGTGCCCCTGCAGCGGCACGAAGCGGGGCCCCAGCACGGCCAGCGTCTCGATCCAGCCCATAGCGATGAGCAGGAACCAGCCGAAGGCGAGCGAGGTGTGCATGTAGCCCAGCAGCGGGTTCACGCGCCAGATGCGGCGGTGGAGCAGCGCCTCGCGGATGCACTCCCAGACGGCCTGCAGCGTGCGGCGCGTGAAGAGGCCGCGCAGCAGCAGCTGTCGCTGCGCGGGGGTGAGACGGCTCGTCCAGACGCCCCACTTGATCGCCAGGATGAGGAACATGGCGAGGGCGCCGACGATAAACGGCAGGGTGAAAGGTGCGTAAAAGGTCATTCCGGTTGCAGTTCTCCCATATTGCGTTTAATCAGCTGCACGACGCCGCGCGTGTTGATGCCGCGGGGGCAGCCGAGGCGGCATTTGCCGCACAGCATACATTTGTTGATCTCGTCGTAGATCCCTTTGAACTCGCCGCGGCGGATCCGCGTGTGGAGGCGGCGGAAGTTGAAATCCGTGAGGGCACCTGCCGTGCAGGTGGCCGTGCAGCTTCCGCAGCCGATGCAGGTCTGCAGCTCGGGCATCTTCCCGAGGACGGCGTTCCCCTTGTAGAACTCGTTGCGGTCGAGGTCGATCGAACGGGGCTTCGAGATATTGTATCCGAAATCGAGTGCCATCGCTACGGTCGTTGGAGGTAAGCGCACGCCGCGTCGGCGGCGGCGACGGCTTCGTTCAGGGTTTCGCCGATCGTCTTGGGCGCCGAGACGGTGCCTGCGAGGAAGACCCCTTCGGCGGGGGTGCGGACGTTCCCGAGGAAGGGATCGTTCGGTGCCACGAAACCGCTCGGGGCGAGCCGGAGGCCCGCCGAGGCGGCCAGCGCGGCGTTGTCGGCATTGGCCCGCATGCCGACGAGCAGCACGAGCAGGTCGACGCTCATGCGCAGCGGACGCCCCGTGAGCGTATCTTCGGCCTTGATCTGCAGGCGTCCGTCGAACGTGGGCGCCGCCTCCGAGATGCGGCCGCGGATGAAGTGGATGTTCGAATGCAGCTGCGCCTCGCGGTAGAGCTCCTCGTAGCCGGGGCCGAACATGCGGATGTCCATGTAGAAATTGAAGATGTCCGCCTCGGGGTAGCGCTGCTTGAGCTCCATCGCCTGCTTGACGCCCGTGATGCAGCAGACGCGCGAACAGTGTTTCTGGCACACCTTCTCGTCGCGCGAACCGACGCAATGCAGGAAGGCGATGCGCCGCGGCGCCGCGGGGAGGCTCCCTTCGTTGAGCATCCGTTCGATGTCGGCCGAGGTGCAGACCTGCGGGTAGAGGCCGTAGCCGTACTCCTCCTTGATGCGGGCGTCGAAGAGGGTGAAGCCCGAGGCGAGGATGGCGGCGTCGCCCTCGATGCGGCGGCCGTCGGCCAGCTCGGCGTGACGGGCGTCGAAGCGGACCACCGTGCAGCCCGTGAGGACCTCGATGCCGCGTCGGGCGATCTCGCCGCGCAGCGTGTCGACGATGCCCGCCGCCGCCGTGAAATCGGGGAAGAGGGCGTGCCAGTTGCGGACCTTGCCGCCGAGTTCGGCGTCGCGTTCGAGCACGATGGGGTGCAGTCCCGCCTCGGCCAGCCGAAGGGCGCTGCGCATGCCGGCGATGCCGCCGCCGATGATCAACACTCGTTTTATCATAGCAACTTCTGTTTTTTTTCGGTTGTTTTTTTGTTGCGGCTCTTGTCAAAGAGCCGCGCGGGCCGCAGCCTCGCCCCGCGGAGGCCCGCAGCTTGCGCGCGTACCCCCGCAGGCTGCGTCCCGGGGACCGTTGCAGCCGGTTATTCCCGGATGCGGTACACCTGCTTGTCGGGGCCGCCGTTGACGACGGCCGTCTCGGGTTTGCCGATGTATTTCCCGTTGCGGCCGAGGTACTTGGCCGCGGGGTCGTAGTCGACGCCCATCTTCTCGAGGAGTGGTTCGACGTCGACCTGGTGGAACTGCATGCCCAGCTCCCAGGGATCGTAGCCCAGCACGAGCCCCGCCATCTCCTCGTAGGTCAGCACGGGGATGCCGCGCCCCTCGGCGCCGTAGGTCGTCCCCTCGATCTCGGCGATGGCGTACTGCCACTTGTCGAGGAACATCGAGCAGCCGGGGCAGTTGGCGACGATGAAATCGGGCTTGTAGGGGGCCATGCTCTCGAGCTTCTTGTGCGAGTTGGCGATCGAGTAGCCGCGGTTGGCCTGCACAAGGTAGTTGCGGAAGCCGAAGCCGCAGCAGTGGCGCCGTTCGGGGTAGTCGATGCAGCGGCCGCCCCAGCTCTCGATCATGCCCGCCAGCACGTAGGGGAACTCGGCGCCGCCGATGCCCGACTTGGGGAAGATCTTGGCGTAGTGGCAGCCGATGTGCTCGACGACGCCCAGCGGTTCGCCCGTGACGACGTTCACCAGTCGGCGGCGGGCCCGTTCGGCGATCGCCTCGCGGAAGTGATAGACGATGTCGGACGTGTGGGCGATGCTCTTCGGCCGCACCAGCTCGCGCCCCGTGGCCTCTTTCAGGTAGCGGCGCGTGCGCTCCTCGGTCTCGGGGAACTCGTCCCATGTGGCCAAAATCTCGTTGTAGATGCCGAACGAGGTGATGCACGACGTGACGAGGTTCTCGTACCCCGCCTCGGCCATCAGGGCGAACTGCCGCGCCACGACGGTCATGATCGTCTCGAGCGGGACGATGTCCGAGTGGTAGCCGATGCCCGTGCAGGAGGTGTGGAGCCGGTCGTCGCAGATGTCGCGTCCGAGTTCGTCGCGCAGGATGCGCAGGAAAGCGCGCTCGCTGCCCGGGAAGAAGTTCTGCCGGATGCAGCTGCGTGCATAGTAGTAGCGGTCGTCCGCAATCTGTTTCTGGTAATCCTGCCAGCTTGCTCCTCGTCCTGCCATGGCGTGGGTCGTTTAATCGTGTCGGTTGCTGTTTCGGCTGAAGGTGTCGGCGGCGTAGCGGGCGTCGGCGCCGTCGTAGCCCATTTCGCGGGCCTTGCGGTCGGAGTGCTCCTCGATGAGGTCGAACATCCGACGGCCGCCGCTCACCTCGAAGATGCGCTCCAGCTCGTGCAGCGACCCGTCGTCGATGCGGCGCAGCGCACCCGCCCCCTCCTCCTCGTAGCAGGGCGTGAGCCGTCCGTAGATTTCGCGGTCGTTCTCGACGATCCAGCGCCAGACGGGTCCCTGCTCGGCGTGGAGCTCGGGGCGGACGAGGCGCGGGGTGATGCAGTAGCCCGTGCGGAGGATGTTTTCGCCGATCGTGCGCTTCAGGCAGAGCTGCTGGCGTCCCTTTTCGCTCTCGACGAAGAAGCCGAGCTTCTGCGAGAGGGTGCGCAGCGACTGGATGACGTACCCCGGGGTGTTGCCGCGCGGGCAGCGGGGACGGCACGACATGCACTCGCCGCAGTACCAGATGCGCTCCGAGCGAAGCAGCTCTTCGATGGCCTCCTCGTCGCGGGTCTGGACGATGCTGACGATCTGCCGCGGGTCGTAATCGTAAAATTCGGCAGCGGGGCAGACGCCCGTGCAGACGCCGCAGTTCATGCAGGCCTTGAGCCCTTCACGGAACCGCACGTCCTCCAGCAGCATGTCGTAATACTTTTTCATCTTCGTTCGAAAACCTTTGCAGGGCAAAGGTACGGCTTCGGGCGGAATCGGGAAAGGGTATAAAAGCGTATTTTTGCCCGCCGGCGGCCGTTCGCGGGCCGTGAAAAGTGCGTGCAGCCTGCCGCCCGGAGGGCGGCAGGCTGCATTTTTTTGTGTGCCGTGGCGGCACGCGGAGCGTCGGTCAGCGCCGGCGATAGACCTCGAAGCGGAACGGGTGGGGGTATTGTGCGCCGCAGGCGTGGCGTTCGACGCCCTCGAGCTCCCAGGCGGCGCGGTCCCAGTCGGGGAAGCGGGTGTCGCCCTCGTACGGATGTTCGACGACGGTCCGATAGAAGCGGTCGACGAGCGGCAGGGCCAGCGCGTAGATCTGCGCGCCGCCGATGACGAAGCATTCGCCCTCCGGGCCCGTTTCAGCTTCGGCGAGCCGCCACGCCTCGTCGAGCGAACGCACCGTCGTGCAGCCGTCGAACAGCGTGCCGGCGCGCGAGACGACGATGTTCGTGCGCCCCGGCAGCGGGCGGCCGAGCGACTCGAACGTTTTGCGCCCCATGATGACGGGGTGCCCCGAGGTGAGCTGCTTGAAGCGTTTCAGGTCCTCGGAGATGTGCCAGAGCAGGGCGTTGCGGTCGCCGATCACACCGTTTTCGGCCACGGCGACGATGAGGGAGCGGATCATGGTGAATTGCGCGAAAAAACGTGAAACTGCAAAATCGGCGCTGTGCCGCTAAAACGACATCGGAGCCTTGATCGCGGGCCACGGGTCGTAGCCTTCGAGGGTGAAATCCTCGTAGCGGAAGTCGAAGATCGAGTGCCGCTCGGGGTTCAGCCGCATCGTCGGCAGCGTGCGCGGCGTGCGCGCGAGCTGTTCGCGGGCTTGGTCGAGGTGGTCGAGATAGAGGTGCGTGTCGCCCAGCGTGTGGATGAACTCGCCCGGGCGAAGACCGCAGACCTGTGCCGTCATCAGCGTCAGCAGGGCGTAGGAGGCGATGTTGAACGGTACGCCGAGGAAGGTGTCGGCGCTGCGTTGGTAGAGCTGGCACGAGAGCCGCCCCTCGGCGACGTAGAACTGGAACAGCACGTGACACGGCGGCAGCGCCATCGCCTCCACCTCGGCGACGTTCCAGGCCGAGACGAGGATGCGGCGCGAATTCGGGTTACGGCGGATCGTCTCGACAGCGGCCGCGATCTGGTCGATCGCACGCCCGTCGCCCGCGGGCCACGAGCGCCACTGGTAGCCGTAGACATGGTTCAGATCGCCGTAGCGGTACCCCGCCAGGGGCGATTCGTTTCCCGCTGCGGCCAGGAAGGCCTCGCGGTCGATCGGCTGTATCCCGACGCGGGCGCACAGCTCGCCGTAGTGGCGGTATGCGTCGTTGTCCCAGATGTGGACCCCGTTTTCGACGAGGTAGCGGATGTTCGTGTCGCCGCGCAAAAACCACAGCAGCTCGTGGATCACCCCCTTGAGGAAGACCCGTTTGGTGGTCAGCAGCGGAAAACCCGCCTCGAGATCGAAGCGCATCTGGTGGCCGAAAACCCCCTTCGTGCCCGTGCCCGTGCGGTCGCCGCGGACGACTCCTTCGTCCAGAATGCGTTGCAGCAGATCGAGATACTGTTTCATGATGCGGTCAGATGATGCAGTGTCAGCGCCCCTCGTTCGTCGAGTTGCGCATAGGTGCCGCCCTGCTCCCAGTTCCCCAGCAGCACGACGTGCAGCGCTCCGTCGCGGTAGTCGCGCGGAAAGTGCATGTGGCCGAAGAGGAAATGGTCGACGGCATGCCGGGCCGCGTAGTCGCGGGCGTAGGCCACGAGCGGCTCCGTGACGGCGGCGTCGAGCGGGGTGCGGCCGTGGCGCTTGCGCGATTTTCCGCTCCACCAGCGGCCGAAGCGTACGGCGAGATCGGGGTGGACGAGCCGCGAGAAGAGCCTCCGCAGCGTCCGCGAGCGGAACATCGCGTTCATCGCCTGCAGTAGCAGGTGCCCCTCGATGCGCATGTTGTCGCCGTGGGCGACGAAGATGCGCCGGGAGCCCAGCGTCAGCACCTCGGGGGCGGTGCGGATCTCCACGCCGCATTCGCGCGCCAGATAGTCGGTGACCCACATGTCGTGGTTCCCCGTGAAGAAGAGGATGCGGATGCCGCGGTCGGTCAGCTCGGCCAGCTTGCCGAGCGTGCGGACGTGTCCTTTGGGGACGACGCGGCGGTATTCGAACCAGAAATCGAAGATGTCGCCCGCCAGCACGATCGTCTCGGCATCGGCCGCAACGCGGTCGAGCCAGGCGACGAACCGCTGTTCGGTCGCCCGCTGTTCGGCGTCGTTCCCGGCGCCGAGGTGGATATCGGAGGCGAAATAGTGCACCGGCGGATGGCGTTGGGAGGCGTGGGCGCCCGACCGTGCGGTCGTCAGCGCGTCAGCTGCTCGAGTTTGCGCTTCAGCTCCTCGCCGCGCACGTCGCGGGCGACGATCGTGCCCTCCTTGTCGATCAGGAAGTTCGTCGGCAGCTTCGAAACGTTGTAGATGCCCAGCGCCGTCGATCCCTCGCCGCGCAGGTCGCTCACCGAGATCCAAGGCAGCGCCTGCTCCTGAACGGTGCTGATCCAAAGCGGTTTCGAGGTGTCGATCGCCACCTGGTAGACCTCGAGCGGCGTCGAGGCGGTGCTGTAGCGGGCGTAGAGCTCCTTGAGCTCGGCGTTGAGGGCGTTGCTGTTACCCAGCTGGGCCGACCAGAAGTCGAGCAGGATCACCTTGCCCTGCAGCGACGAGAGCTTGACCTTGCGGCCGAACATGTCGGGCAGCTCGAGGTCGGGGAAGGTGGTGACGGTCACCTCCTCGGCGAGGCGGGCGGCGGCCTCCATGCGGGCGATGTCCCCCTTGAGGTTCACCAGATAGGGCGACTCGGGGTAGCGCGCCTCGAGCGCCTCGGCCACCTCGCGGTAGTGGATCACGTCGCTCGTGCCGTCGAACAGCTGCGTGTCGCCCGGCAACCGCTGGTAGAGGGCGTAGACGGCGGCCAGCGAGGCCTTGTTGGCGGCGATGAAGCCGATCTGCTCGCGGCGGATGCGGTAGTATTCGGTCGTGTACTCGCGGACGAGCTCCTTGCGCTGCTCCTCGCTCAGCGCGGCGTCGGCCAGCTGCTTGGCGATGGCATCGAGCTGCTGGGCGCCGCCGATGAAGTTCTGGTAGAAGGTGCGCAGCAGCTCCGACTCGGCCGAACCCTCGACCGTGTAGGTGCGCACGACGTTGCCGGCCGCCTGCACGCGGATGCGGTCGCCGCCCGCCACGAAGAGCGGAATGCGCTCGCCGTTGTAGACGAGGTTGTAGAGCGACGGGTTCTTCGGGCCCTTGCCGACGGTGAAGCGGTAGTTGCCCTCGCTGTCGAGCGTCGTCGAGTCGACGACCTGCCGGCGAAGCGACGAAACCTGCTCGAGGTAGACCGTCGCGCGGTCCGTGCCGACGAAGCGGCCCGAGATCTTAACTTCCGAACGTTGGCAGCTGCCGAGCATCAGGGCGGCGGCTATGCAGAAAAGCGGTAGTTTGTTCATACGTGTGCGAATGGGTTCGAGGAACAAAGATAAACACTTTTTATCGAAACGGCCAATTTATTTCTGCAAATTGCGGTGCCGAAGGTCGTTCTTCTGGAAATTGCGGCCGTAGGGCTGGTTGCCGCGGTTCTTCTGCTGCTGGCGGTTGCGCTGCATCGCGCCCTTCTGCTGGGGACGCGCCGAAAAGTGCTGTTTGTAGTCGCTTCGGAGGTTGTTGAGGGCCGTTTCGTCGATGCGGATCGCACCTTCGGCCAGCTGGCGGAGGTCTTTTACGATCACCTCGTTGCTGGGGTGGTCCTGGTTGTATTCGAAGCTCTTCGCGCGCATATAGCGGGCGATGTTGTCGATCGCGGCGGCCACGCGGGCGGGATTCGGCTCGTCGCGCAGCGCCTGCACCATGCGGCCGACGTAGGTGCCGTAGTGCTTGAAGGGGATGCGGCTCTGCCGGTAGGCGAGCGGGCGGGGCGAGACGGTCAGCTCGCTGCGCGAGGGCTGCGGATAGGGCGAATCGACATCGAGCTGGAAATCAGACATGATGAAGAGGTGGTCCCAGAGCTTGTGCGTGAAATCGGCCGTGTCGCGCAGCAACGGGTTGAGGTTGCCCATGACGGCGATGACGGCGCGGGCCTGGCGGTTGCGTTCGCGACGGTCCTCGATGGTGAGCAGCGAGTCGATCATCTCGTGGATGTGCCGCCCGTACTCGGGCAGAAAGAGTTTGCGTCGCGTATGGTTGTAATTCTTTTTCATGGTTCGGAAGCGAAGATTGCGTGTGTTCGTTTTCGTCGGGGCGGGCATGCGAAAGTGTCCTGCCGTTAGGTCAAAGAGGCCTGTTTCGTCCGATGCGGCACGTTGCGGTGCGATTCGTGTACGACGTGCGGATTGTCTATTTTTGGGGCAAATGTAGGTAAAATTTCAGGAATAACAAGCTATGGCAAAAGTTTTAATTCTCGACCGATCAAAAAGTATGCGAAACACGTTGCGCGAGCGTCTCGAATACGAAGGTTTTTCGACGGAGATCGCCGAAGACGAGCAGGCGGCGCGGTCGATCTGCACGAAAATACCGTTCGATCTGGTGCTGACCGACACGCCGTCGACGCTGCCGTCCGCCGATCTTCCGTTCATCGTCATCACCGAGCGCGGGTCGATCGACTCGGCGATCGAGGCGGTGCGCGGCGGTGCCGAGGATTACCTGACGCGGCCGATCGACATGAACCGCCTGCTGCAGTCGATCCACCGCACGATCGACCGCGAGGAGGGGCCGGCCGATGAGGCTGCGGCGCAACGCGTGCAGCGCCCCGCCGCGCGACGGGCCCGCCGTGCGGCGCCGACGGCGCGCGCCGAGACGATCATCGGCGCCTCGCCCGAGATCGTGCACGTGCGCGAACTGATCGCCAAGGTGGCGCCCTGCGAGGCGCGCGTGCTCATCACGGGCGAGAACGGCACGGGCAAGGAGCTCGTGGCGCGCAACCTGCATGCGGCGAGCCCGCGGGCCGCGGCGCCGTTCGTCGAGGTGAACTGTGCGGCGATCCCCTCCGAACTGATCGAGAGCGAGCTCTTCGGCCACGAGCGGGGCGCCTTCACCTCGGCCATCAAGCAGCGCAAGGGGAAGTTCGAGCAGGCCGACGGCGGCACGCTGTTTATGGACGAGATCGGCGACATGTCGCTGGCGGCGCAGGCCAAGGTGCTGCGGGCGCTGCAGGAGCGCCGCATCAGCCGCGTGGGCAGCGACCGCGATATCGACGTCAACGTCCGCGTGATCGCCGCGACGAACAAGGACCTGCGCGAGGAGATCCGCCGCGGCAACTTCCGCGAGGACCTCTACCACCGCATCGGGGTGATCGTGATCCGCGTCCCCGCGCTGCGCGACCATGCCGCCGACATCCCGCTGCTGGCCGACCATTTCCTGCGCAGCATCGCCGAGGAGTACGGCACCGAACCGAAGGCGATCGACCGCGCGGCGCTCGAGGCGCTGCAGGCGAATCCCTGGAGCGGCAACATCCGCGAGCTGCGCAATGCCGTCGAGCGGCTCATCATTCTGTCGGGCGAACGCATCACGCGCGAGGACGTGCTGCAGTATTGTTAGGCGGGCGGCGCGGACCGATTGACCCTCTGCCGGGCGTTTCGGGCCTTTGCCGAGGCCTGCGGGCCGATTTTTCGTCGAAACGCTTAACCGGCTTTCGGAGAAACGGTTGCGCGGATGGTGCGGAGGCCGGCCGAAAATTTTTTGAAATTTTTTCCTTGAAAAATTTGCACGGATCAAAAAAACGCCCTACATTTGCATCGCAATTCGGCACCGTAGCTTAATTGAATAGAGCATCTGACTACGGATCAGAAGGTTACAGGTTTGAGTCCTGTCGGTGTCACTAAGAGAATCAAGGAGTTACAACTATTGTAACTCCTCTCTTTTTTATTTGCTCGAAATGTTCAGCAAAATTTACAGCAGAAAATTCGGGCGTTCATTGAAAAAAGGCCGCAGCATCTTGCTGCGGCCTTTTTTAATAGCTGTCCGCTGGATTCAGGCCAAGAATTGCGCAATGACCTGGTGCCACCACTCCCACGAATAGCCGTATGCCGGGTGGGACATGCGCATCATGCGGCACGCCTTGCCCGAACGCAGGGTGTATTCGTAGGTGTAGATGTTAGCATCGTCATAGACGATTGAGGGCGTGTCGCGGCCGTCAAGCACGGGCGTGCTGTCGTACAGGGCCGTTCCCCATGCAATAACAAGGTCGGGCTCGTATTCGTTCAACACCTCTTCGAACGCCGCTGCCGAATCGGCGAACTGTTTGCGGGTCGGTCGGAAACCTCTGTCGGGCATCATCTCCTGCACGAAATTATAAAACAGCACCGAGTTCCAGAATGCCGCGCTCTCCTCGCCCGAGAGTTCGCGACCCGCCACGGCGCGCTCGAACACCGTGAAGGTCTTCATCCACGGCTTGTATTTGCCGGTGCCGAGCTTGTAGTCGAGCAGTTCCCGCATCACCACCTGTGTTTGCTCTGGATTGTCTTTGTCGGAATAGTGGCTTTCGCCGAGCACCAGCAGCCGCTTGCCGCCGATGCCCTTTTCATATTCCGTTCCTTTCCACGGGCGGAAATGAATGGTTGTTGTTTCGTTTTTCATACTTACAATGATTTGTTAGTTGTTAAAATCGTAACCTTCTATCTGATCGGCATATTCACTCCAATTTTCTGCATTTTTATACGCTCCCACGGAAGCGACAGGAACGAAAAAAGAAACGGAAGGATCAAAGACTGCAGGTTCTAATGTCGGAGGAATTAGGGCTTTGCAATAACAATTTTCCAGTTTCCTGCATAAGGCGAATGCGCAATTTCCGATTGAAGTAATGCCGTTGCCGATAGTTGCACTTGTCAGGCTGCTGCAATCGTAAAATGCAAATCGGCCGATTGAAGTAACGCTATCGGGAATAGTGATGCTTATCAGGCTGCTGCAAGCACGGAATGCGTTGTTTTCGATTGAAATAACGTTATCGGGTATAGTTATGTTTGTCAGGCTGCTGCATCGGTAGAATGTGGCATCTCTGATTTCAGTAACGCTGTCGGGGATAGTGATGCTTGTCAGACTGCTGCAATTATGGAATACATACATTCCGATTTCAGTAACGCTGTTGGGGATAGTGATACTTGTCAGACTGCTGCAATCGGAGAATGTACCATTCCCGATTTCAGTAATGCTGTTTGGGATAGTGATGCTTGTCAGGCTGCTGCAGCCATTGAATGCGTTTTGTCCGATATTAGTAACGCTATCGGGGATAGTAATACTTGCCAGACTGCTGCAATTGGCGAATGCAGAATTTCCGATAGAAGTAACACTGTTTGGAATAGTGATACTTGTCAGACTGCTGCAATTATGGAATACATACATTCCGATTTCAGTAACGCTGTTGGGGATAGTGATACTTGTCAGACTGCTGCAATCGGAGAATGTACCATTCCCGATTTCAGTAATGCTGTTTGGGATAGTGATGCTTGTCAGGCTGCTGCAGCCATTGAATGCGTTTTGTCCGATATTAGTAACGCTATCGGGGATAGTAATACTTGCCAGACTGCTGCAATTGGCGAATGCAGAATTTCCGATAGAAGTAACACTGTTTGGAATAGTGATACTTGTCAGACTGCTGCATTTGCCGAATGTTTCAGGTGCGATAGTTTTCAACGTTCTCGGGAGTTTTACATCCGTCAAAGACGTGTTGTTTTTGAATGCACTATTTGGTAGTATGTCCAGATTTACATGCTCCATATCGAGAACCGCAAGATTAGGAAGATCGTTCAGCGTCGAAATATCCGAATCATTCAGATTACCGACAATCGTCAGTTCCTTCATGGTCTCCTCGTCCCAGTCCGCCAGCAGTTTTGCCAGTGTCCCCGGAGTCTTTACATACGCGACTTTCCCGTCAAACGACGATTTCATGGATACATCTATCGCCTCCATAATTGTGTGGCTGCCGTCCGAAACGGAAACTATTACCCGATTCGTGGTCGGTACTTTCGCCGTAATTGCGATTGTGCCATTCGTTGCGTTTGTTTGAGTTGTGCGCAGTGTGTAGTAGCCGTCGTTATTCTGCATTTCGGCCTTTACGATATTCTTGTCGCTACCGCCGATGATAGTATAGTTTGCGGTTATCGTCTGGTCGATGTCGAAGAACAGTTCGTTGCCCTCGGCGAAGGTAATGGCAAGCTGCAGCTTTTTGGGCAGTACAATCGTTTCGCCGTCGGCCAACGTGAAATATACGTTGTCATCGTCCTGCGTAACGCTTTGGAAAATCGAATCGCCACCGGTACCGTCCTTTCCGTCCGCGCCGTCTTTTCCATCCTCGCCCGTCGCTTTGCCGAGATTGGTCCAGGTCGCACCGTTGTCGGTCGAGACATACCAGTAGCCGTTTTCGATTTTCAGCTGCGGGGTGATGCCGTCTTTGCCATCTTTTCCATCGGCTCCGTTCTGTCCGTCTTTGCCGTTCACACCATCTTTTCCGTCCGCTCCGTCCTTGCCGTTTTCGCCGTCTTTCCCGTCGCGGCCCTCGGCTTGGCTTTTGTTGCCGCTGTTATCGAGCAGCCACTCGCCGTCCAGCGTCCAGTAATAGATGCCGTCCGTATCCTGACGTACGCCGACGATCGGTGTGCGGCCGTCTTTACCGTCCTTGCCGTCCGTTCCGTTGATGCCGTCCTTGCCGTCGGCGCCGTCTTTACCGTTCTGACCGTGGTAGATCGTAATCGGAGCGCTTTTGGAGA
>CAZVGH010000009.1:12724-27943 GCA_964626515.1 uncultured Alistipes sp. | reverse complement strand
GAATCGGGTTGGTGTAGGTCGCCGCAGCGGTCGGGCGGCCCTCCGGCGCACAGGCTGCCAGTGACATCGTAACCGCAAGCAGCATCAAAAGCGTTTTTTTCATCGGGTTATACAGTATTTATTCTATGTTAATATGTTCTTGATAATACGCAGACAACGATCTTGAAAATAATGCTGTATCTATTTTTATAAGTTCTGCCAATATTTCTGCTTTGTCATTAAATTCTGCATGAATCCACATTTGATCGGATTTTGAAACCTCTTCCCCTGTTAAATATCGCAACAAAATATCACTCACAAGCACATCTTCATTCGAATAATAATCCGGCAAGTAACGTTCGATAAACGGCCAATGCTCACATATTACCATCGCATAACATAATTTTGATAATGACGCTCCAAAAAATCACGACGTGGTAAAAAACGATCAGGAAGCGTCATTTTATGACCATTCAACGTCTGTAAATATATTTGCAAATCTTTCGTTTGTGCCGAAGAAATCATTTCTTCGGAAATAACAATTATATAATCTGGAGTGATAGATATATAATATTTATCATATGCACGATGAAACAGCGGGTTCAGGCACAAACCATTGCATGGGTTTACTCGGTTTTTCTCATCTAACGACCAATCTACAATATGACAAGCATCTAATAATGCTTTAGATTTTAAGCCCGAAATACAGCATGTAGTATCATATGCACTCAATACGGCCGTTCGGAAAAATGATTGATGAATTCGCTGCTTTACCAATGTTAATCGATCAACCCCTGATGGCAAAACATGTAAATCAAGGTCATCATTTTCCTCTAAAGGGCGTCGCGAATATTGAGCAATTAATTGCTCGCTTTCAAATGCCAACGCAGCTGGATCATTATAGAATTCTTTCCAAACAATTTCATCCATCTTCGCACCATGGCGAAGTCCTGTAATGCCTTGTTCTTGTAAAGATGGATCTAAACGACCTATATTGCCAACTTTCATATTCAACGCACTGGGCGTTCTTCCAAGCAACCGCGCGTAATGAATAATATCAGGATGCGTTTTACTGCTTTTATGAAATGGGATTTTACAATACACATAAAACGCAATAATTGTCTCTTCCCGTGTCCAGTTGGTCTTCATCCTAAAACGCGCATCTGTGAATATGAGCAAAGATACATATAATATTTCAAAAAGATAAATTTTTCTCAAAAATAAAGGAGTATCCGCAACGGATACTCCTATTTATTGCAGGCCCTGTAAGCCGGGTTCTGTCGCCGCATCGTGCGATGCGGCTCTCTGTCATTTATCTACGACGGCGGTCACCCGCCGCCTCCAGCAACCTACCCCCCGACATCGGGCGAGCAACCCTATGACTGTCGGTATACACGGTCTTGCAACCCACGGGACGTACGGCCGCGGACATCGCTGCCCGCGCGGTGGGCTCTTACCCCGCCTTTTCACCCTTACCGCGTTGCAGCGCTCCCGCGAAGGAGGCCCGACACGGCGGTCATTTTCTGTTACGCTACCATAAGCTCTCGCCCATCAAGTCGTTAGCTTGCGTGGTGCTCTATGTTGCCCGGACTTTCCTCCCCCGAACGAATCGGCAGCGACAGAGCGGGCCTGCGGGGGCAAATATACAAAATAATTCAAAATTCAAGATTCAAGATTCAAAATTATTTCGGGAGAGCAACAGACTGATTCAAAATTGAGGATGCACGATTCAAAACGGATGAGCAACATAGAAACGCCCCTCGATCATTTTTCATTTCTCATTTTTAATTTTTCATTTTTAATTGCGATCTCGCAGAGATCGTGCGCACTCCGCAGGCTGCGACCCGCGCAAGCCGTTTGTCGCGTCCGCCGCCGCTCCGCACGGCGGTCCGGCATAAAAAACAAGATTCAAAATCATCCGGGGCAGGCGAGCCGCAAACCGACCGACCGCATCCGAATAATTTTGAATCTTGCATGCAGAATTTTACTTTCTCCCCTATTTCGCCCGCGCCGTGGTGTGTCCGTAGTACATCACCACGAAGAAGCAGACGAGCGGCAGCAGGAACGAGACGTTCACGGCGGGCCAGCCGCCGATCGTCCCGCAGTCGATCACCATCGCCTGCAGCGGCGGCAGCACCGAGCCGCCCAGAATGGCCATGATCAGGCCCGCGGCGCCGAACTTCGCGTCGTCGCCCATCCCGTCGAGGGCGATGCCGTAGATCGTCGGGAACATGAGCGACATGCAGCCCGAGACGGCCACCAAGCAGTAGAGCCCCCACACGTCGCGCAGCACGATCACGCCCGCCGTAAAGGCCGACGCAGCGACGGCCAGCAGGAAGAGCAGGCGACCCGGATTGACATACTTGAGCAGGTAGGTGCAGACGAAGCGGCTCGAGCAGAAGATCACCATCGCCACGATGTTATAGCGCTGCGACAGCACCTCGGCCGCCTTCTCGGCCATTCCCTCGGCCATGAAGACCCGCGTGCCGTACTGGATAATGAAGGTCCAGCACATGATCTGCGCCCCGACGTAGGCGAACTGGGCGATGACGCCCCAGCGGTAGCGGGGCAGCGCGAAGATGCGGCGGATCGTCGTCACGAAGCCGTCCTGCTTCGAGCCGTCCTGATCCTTGGGCATCCGCGCGAAGCGGATCACGAGGAACATCACCGCGATGACGATGCCGATCACCAGATAGGGGGTGATGAGCACCGAGAGGTCGGCCTGCTTCATCGCCTCGAACTCCGTCTCGGTGAGGGCCGCACGCCCCGCCGTGTCGAGCGGGTTGAGCCGCGCCTGGATGAAGTTCATCGCCACCCACATGCCGACGAGCGAGCCCATCGGATTGAAGGCCTGCGCCAGATTCAGACGGCGCGTCGCCGTCTCGGGGCTGCCCATCGAGAGGATGTAGGGATTGGCGCTCGTTTCGAGGAACGAGAGACCGCACGTGAGGATGAAGTAGGCCGCCAGGAAGGGATAGTAGCTTCCCGTCAGCTTCGCGGGAAAGAAGAGGATGGCGCCCACGGCATAGAGGCCGAGGCCCAGCAGGATGCCCGCCTTGTAGGAGTAGCGGCGGATGAACATCGCCGCGGGGAAGGCCATGGCGAAATAGCCGCCGTAGAAGGCGACCTGCACCAGCGCGCCGTCGGTGACGCTCATGCGGAAGATTTTCGAAAAGGCCTTGACCATCGGGTTCGTGATGTCGTTCGCGAAACCCCACAGCGCGAAGCAGGCCGTGATGAGCATGAACGGCAGCACGTAGCTGACGCCCTTGTCATGCAGAATCGATCGGTTCTCTTGTTTCATGGTTCGTATTTCAGGTTGTTTTCATTCGGTGTCGGTATGTGTCAGTTCGGCCGTCACGGCCTCCGTGCAGCGCAGCAGGTCCGCGGGTGCGATCCGCAGCTGCAGGCCGCGCACGCCGGCGCTGACGTAGATCGCATCGAACGCCTCGCACGAGGCGTCGACGTAGGTCGGGAAGCGCTTTTTCATCCCGACCGGCGAGCAGCCGCCGCGGATGTAGCCCGTCGTCGGCAGCAGCTCCTTCATCGGGATCAGGTCGGCGCTCTTGTTGCCCGAGATCCGCGCGGCGCGCTTCAGGTCGACCTCGCGGTCGCCCGGCACGACACAGACGAAATGGCCGCTGCGGTCGCCGCGCAGCACGAGCGTCTTGAAGACGCGTTCGATCGGCTCGCCCAGCTGCCGGGCGACGTGCGTCGCGGCGAGGTCCGTCTCGTCGACCTCGTAGGGAATCAGCTCGTAGGCGATTTTCGCCCGGTCCAACAGCCGTGCCGCGTTGGTCTTTTCGATCCTGCGGGCCACCGCTATCGGCAGATTTCGTGGATGCGGCGGTAGACGTCGGCCTGCTCGGCGGGGGTGTCGCAGTAGGTGACGACGATCAGCTTCATGCCGGGGCGCCACAGGGCGCGAACCTTCTCGCAGACCACCTCGGCCGGGCCCACGATGCGGGCATTCAGCACGACGCCGCTCCCGGCGAAGGCCTCGGCGAACCCCTCGACGGGGTTGGCGCCGGGATCGGTCGCCAGCGAGAAGGCGCCGTCGGCCATCCGCAGCCCCTCGATGCGGGCGATCTCCTCCTTCTTGTCGGACCAGTTGCCGCACGAATGGAAGACCGTGCCGCCGAAGCGGTCGCCGACGAGCTTCATGGCCGGAACGGCGACGGGGAAATAGAGGTCGGGCGAGAGCATCGTCACCGTATCGTCGCTCATACCGAGGCCGTCGAAGGCGCGGGCCGACGAGAAGCCGTGGCCGGGCTTGACCAGCGCGGGGCCGATCAGGCGGCGCTGCGCCTCCGTGAAGTCGGCGAGCAGCTCCGCCGTGCGCTCCATGGCGACGGTCATCGACTCGGGATCGAGGTAGAAATCGAGGTAGAACTGATTCGAGTCGACGATGTTGCTCAAGGTGTTGAGGGGCGACTGCACGTCGCAGTACGACATCGGCAGCTCACCGCGCGTGCGGTCGAGGAAATACTCGACCATCTCGAGCGTATGGCGGCCGATCGCCGTCTCGGCGACGGGACGGCAGGGGGCGGCGACCAGCTCGGCCGTCGAAGCGAACTTGCCGTCGACGGCGGGGGCCAGCCCCGGCTCCCAGCGGTAGTCGAATCCGTAGGCCGCGGCGACGGTGCCCAGCCCATACCAGGGCTCGAGGAAATTCGGGACGTCGGCCTCGAAACGCATGCTCTGCTCGAGGGCGCCGAGCTGCCATGCCAGCGAGCGCCGCATGTCGCGGCAGTCCTCGGCGAAGACCTCCTTGACACGCATGCGGCGGTAGACCAGCACCCCTTGGTCGGCGTTCCAGAAATCGGCGCAGCGCTCCTCGAGGGCCGCGGCGTAATCGGCATAGCGGGCCCGGTCGAAACGCTCGGGCGCGATCGGCTCGACCCGCGTCGCCTGCGAGTCGGCCAGTGAAGTATCGAAAGTATCTTTCATGACTCGTTCTTTGTCGTCCAATTTATTGCGCACGCAGCTCGGCGGCGATGCGGAAGATCTCCCGCACGCGTTCGTCACTCACCGCGGCATCCATGTTCACGCAGCAGATGCCCGTGTTATAAAGGTCGCCCGAGGCGGCCACGCGGCTCGCGATGATCTCGCGCAGCTCGTCGGAGGCGTACCCCTCGATCTCGACGGGGTTCAGACGCAGGCTGAAGAAGGTGTCGGGCAGCGCCGCACGCAGCGCCGCCACGTCGCCGCCCCACCCCAAGTCGAGGAACGAGAGGTTCGGGATCGCGGCGAACTGCGCCGCATGACGGTGCGGGTCGCGGCCGCAGTAGTGGATGCCGTAGGGGCGGTACCGTTCGCTCCAGCGCCGGTCGATCGGCAGCAGCAGCGCCTCGTAGTCCGCCTCGGAGATCATCGTGTGCGAGCACTCGGAGTGGATGTAGACCGGTTCGTCGAAATGGCGGGCGATGCGGTTCACCGAGACCGAGGTGGTGCCCGTCTCGCTGCGGATGTAGTTGAAGAAGCGCTCGACGACGCGGCCGATCGCCTCGAAATAGGCCTGTGCCCCCTCGGGGTCGATCATCATGTCGGTCAGGATCTCCTCGCCCCGCAGGTCGATCGCCAGATTCAGCACGCCGCCCCAGTTGATGTCGCCCGTCACATAGCCGTACTTCGCCTTGAGCGCCCCGATGAGGCGCTGCAGCCGCTTGAAGGCCTCGGAGCGGAACGGCGCCTCTTCGTCGAGTTCGAGCCCCTCGCGGTGGGCGCAGATCACCTGCGGCGCGGCATCGGCCGCATACTCGATGCGGCAGCCGAGCATCTCGGAGAGCAGGTAGCCCGCCGCCAGGTGCACGGCGCCGATCTCGGGCCGCTCCCCGGCGCGGTGTTCGCCCAGCCCGCAGTCGCCGAAACGGTCGTAGAGCGTGCGCTCCATCGTCTGTTCGTCGGCCACGCGGCGGCGCGGATCGTAGAAAAAGTCTTCGTCGAAGGTGATGCCGACATGCCGGTTCCACCACGAGGGATGGAACACCACGTCGACGGGCAGCGGTACGGAGCAGATTTTTTTCATGGTCTTTGCAGGTATGCGGTGTAGGGCCGCCGCGACGCCTGCGGCGGCACTGCGGCGCAAAGTGGTGCTAATGTACGATTTTTTCGGCAAACCGCCGCGCTTTTTCGGACGAAATTGTTCCCCGCCGCGCTATTTTCCCGCGAAAAAGGGGCGATTCGCTTTTCCATTCGGCGAACTTTGACTACTTTTGAGGCCATAATAAAAACGATCGTCCCGTGTTTTTGCTCAAACATCCGTACGTCGCCCTGCTCCTCGCGGCCGCCCTGCTCTCGGCAGGCTGGCTCGGCGCGACGGGGTTGTTGCTTCCCGTGGCCCTCGTGCCGCTGCTCGCGCTGAGCGACGCCGAGCAGGATACGCGGCGCGGCTGGTGGCGGATGTGCGGCCGCGCGGCCCTCTGCTTCCTCGGCTGGAACGCCGCCACCGTCTGGTGGATCTGGTACGCCACGCCCGTCGGCCCGATCGCCGCGGCCCTCGTCTCGACCGCGCTGAACCTCTTCGCCTTCATGCTCTTCCATACGGTCTCGAAGCGGGCCCCCCGGGCGCTCGCCTATACGACCCTCGTCGCCGCCTGGATCGCGACCGAATACTGGTACACCGTGGGCGACTTCTCGTGGCCGTGGCTCGTATTGGGCAACGGCTTCTCGCACGACGTGTGGGCCGTGCAGTGGTACGAGTGGACGGGCGTCTTCGGCGGTTCGCTGTGGGTGCTGACGGTCAACCTGCTGCTCTACGAGGCCCTCAGGGCCCCTTCGCGCCGCCGCATCGCGCGCGCCGCCGCGGGGTATCTGCTGCCGATGCTCCTCTCGCTGGCGCTCGGCGCCCGCTGCCGCCTGCACCCCGACGAGGGGAGCGTCCGCGTTGCCGTCCTCCAGCCGAACGTCGACTGCTACGACAAATTCCACGGCGACGAGCGCGCCCAGATCGCGAACATCTTCGACCTGCTCGCCGCCGTGCCTGCCGACGCCGACTTCATCCTGCTGCCCGAAACGGCCGTCCCGGGCCACTACTGGGAGCCCGCGCTCGGCGAGACGCCCGGCGACACCCTCCCCGCCTCCGTCTGGCAGCGGCTCGCCGACACGCTGCGGGCGCGCTGTCCGCAGGCGATGCTGCTCACGGGCACCAACACCTGCCGCCTCTACGACACCCCGCACGGCTCGCGCACGGCGCGTCCCTACGGCCTGCGAAGCGTCGACCTCTTCAACACGGCCGTCGGCATCGACGCGGCGGGCCGCACGCAGCGCCACCACAAGGGGCGCCTCGTGATCGGCGTCGAGACCACGCCGACGTGGATCTTCGACCTCTTCGACTTCCTGACGATCGACCTCGGCGGCACCGTCGGACAGCTCGGCATCGGCCCCGGCGGCTCGGCCTTCGCCCACGCCGGCACGCGGATCGCCCCGGCGATCTGCTACGAGGGGCTCTACGGAGACTTCTTCGGCGACCACGTGCGCCGCGGAGCCGAACTGACGGCGATCCTCTCGAACGACGGCTGGTGGGGCGACACGCCCGGCTACCGCCACCTGTTCACCCTTTCGCGCCTGCGGGCCGTCGAACACCGGCGCGCCGTCGTCCGCTCGGCCAACACGGGGCGCTCGGGCTTCATCTCGCCCTGCGGCGCCGTGTCGCAAACGCTCGGCTGGGACCGCCGCGGCCTGCTCGTCGAGGAGGTGCCGCTGCGCACCGACCGCACCTTCTACACCCGCTACGGCGACTACCTCGGCCGCATCGCCGAGCTCGTCCTGCTGCTCTCGGTGCTCTACTTCGCCGCCTACCGCATCCGGCGGCGCAACCATCTCGTATCCTAATCATCCCGTACCCGAAATACCATGAACTACACTCAAACGCTCGACTTCCTCTTCACGTCGCTCCCCTCGTTCGAAGCGACCGGCGCCTCGGCCTACAAGCCGGGGCTGGAGCGCATCGGCGAATTCTGCCGCGTGCTGGGCAATCCGCAGCGCAACTTCTTCACGATCCACGTCGCCGGCACGAACGGCAAGGGATCCGTCTCGCACATGCTCGCCTCGATCCTCCAGCAGGCGGGCTACCGCACGGGCCTCTTCACCTCGCCCCACCTGCAGGATTTCCGCGAGCGCATCCGCGTCGACGGCGAGATGATCCCCAAGCAGAAGGTGGTCAACTTCGTCGACAAGCACCACGACAAGATGGTCGACCTGCAGCTCTCGTTCTTCGAGATGACCGCGGCCCTCGCCTTCGACTACTTCGCCCAAAGCGACGTCGAGGTGGCCGTCATCGAGACGGGGCTCGGCGGACGCCTCGACGCGACGAACATCATCCTGCCGATCCTGAGCATCATCACCAACATCGGCCTCGAGCACACGGCCCTGCTGGGAGACACGCCGCAGAAGATCGCGACCGAGAAGGGCGGCATCATCAAGAAGAGCATCCCGGTCATCATCGGCGAGGCGAACGACCGCTACAACGGCGTGCTGGAGCAGATCGCCGCGGCGAACCGCTCGCGGGTGATCTACGCCGAGCAGGAGTTCCGCTGCGAGGAGCTTCCCGCCGCGGAGGAGCAGCGCCGCTTCCGCCTCGACCGCACGCGCGACGGCCACACCTACGAGCTCGAGCCCGATCTGGCGGGCAGCTACCAGCGCAAGAACCTCGTGACGGTCGCCGCGGCGGCCGACTACCTGCACGAGAGCACGCCGCTGACCATCTCGCGCCGCGCCTTCCTCGAGGGCATCCACAAGGCGGCCGAAGACACCTCGCTGCGCGGCCGCTGGCAGAAGATCGGCGACGCGCCGCTCACGATCTGCGACACGGGCCACAACGCCCACGGCATCCGCTGCGTCGCCGAGCAGATCGCCGCGACGCCCCACCGCCGCCTCTACTGCGTGCTGGGCTTCGTCCGCGACAAGGACCTCGCCCACATCCTGCCGCTGCTCCCCAAGGAGGCGCACTACATCTTCACGGCCGCCCGCAGCGAGCGCGCCATACCCGCCGACGCCCTCTGCGCCAAGGCGGCGATCTACGGCCTCTCGGGCGAAGTGGTCGCCGAGGTTCCGGCCGCCGTGGAGCGCGCCCGCACGCTGGCCGAGCCCGAGGACATGATCTTCATCGGCGGCAGCACCTACGTCGTCGCCGAAGCGCTCTGATGGAGGCCGGCACGCCCGAACCCCGCAAGGGAGCCCGCTCGTTCCGCGACATTCCGCCCGAGGTGCTCGAACGCCTCGAGCGGGGCGAGATCGCATCGGCCTCGCTGGCCGAGTTTCTGGCCGTCGACCGCCTGCGGCTGCTCGGGGCGGTGCTGACCCGCTGCGGCCGCGCGGAGCTCTTTCCGCCGATCGCCGAACGGGTCGCCGCCGTGGCCAGGCCCGCCTTCAAGACGATCCACGAGGCCCTCGCCGAGGGGCTCGCGGAGCAGATCGTCCGCCGCGGCGACGATGCGCTGGCCGCGCAGCTCGCCGCCCACCCCTCGGACATCGTCCGCTGCTGGGGCTGCCGCGTCGCCGTCCGACGGAGCCCGCAGCACATCGGCGCGCTCCTCGAGGCGGTCCGCCCCTTCGCCGCCGACCCCCATTTCAACGTCCGCGAATGCGCCTGGAGCGACGTGCGCGGCGCCCTGATCCGCGAGACGGACGAGGGGCTGCGGCTGCTCGAACGCTGGGTCGCCGACCCCGACGAGCGGATCCGCCGCTTCGCCTCGGAGCTCACCCGCCCGCGGGGCGTCTGGTGCATGCACATCGAGCGGCTCAAAAAGCACCCCGAAGCGGGGCTGCCGCTCCTCGAGCCGCTGCGCGCCGATCCGTCGCACTACGTGCGGTGCAGCGTCGGCAACTGGCTGAACGACGCCGCCAAAAGCCGTCCCGATTTCGTGCGGGCGCTCTGCAGCCGCTGGCTCCGCGAGAGCGACACCCCCGCGACCCGCGCCATCGTCCGCCGCGCCCTGCGCACGATCGGCCCGGCGTAGCGGCCGCACCGGAACGCCTCCCCGGCGAAAGAGCCTGCGGCGGGCCGCGCGGAGCCGCACCGGAGGGTCCTCCGCACCATCGAACCCCGCTGCAGGAAAGCCTGCGGCGGGGTTCGGCGTTATTCGCGCCGATTCGTATGGATTTCAACATTTTTTCACTATCTTTGCAGGGTTAAACCAGCGAAAACGAACCCATGGCAAACAAGATTCTGTATATCTGCCAGGAGATCGCTCCCTATCTTCCCGAGACGGAGTGCTCCCTGCTGTGCCGAACCCTGACGCAGGCGATGCAGGAGCGCGGCAACGAGATCCGCTCGTTCATGCCCCGCTACGGCTGCATCAACGAACGCCGCCATCAGCTGCACGAGGTGATCCGCCTCTCGGGCATGAACCTCATCATCGACGACAACGACCACCAGCTCATCATCAAGGTCGCGTCGATCCCCTCGGCACGCGTACAGATCTATTTCATCGACAACGACGACTACTTCGCCCGCAAGGCGGCGCTGGTCGATCCCGCGACGGGCAGCGGCTTCCCCGACAACGACGAGCGCGCGATCTTCTTCGCCCGCGGCGTCCTCGAGACGGTCAAGAAACTGCGCTGGACCCCCACGATCGTCCACTGCCACGGCTGGTTCTCGGCCGTGGGCCCCGTCTACCTGAAGCGCATCTTCGCCGACGACCCGATCTTCCGCAACGTGAAGGTCGTCATTTCGCTCTACGAGGAGGATCTGCCCGGCGCGCTCGACCCCGCCTTCGCCTCGAAGATCGCCGGCGAGGGGGTCAAGGACAAAAATCTGGAACTTTTGAACGACCCGTCATACGAAAATCTCTGCCGCTTCGTTCTTGCTTATGCCGACGGTGCGGTCATCGCCTCGAAACAGGTGAGACCCGAGATCGCGGAGATCTTCCGCGCGAGCGGGAAGCCGCTGCTCGAGTACATCGACCCCGCCGAGGCGGACTTTTTCGACAATTACACACGATTCTATGAGCAACTTTAACCTCCTCCGCCGACTGCCGCGCCTCGCGCTGGCGACGCTCTGCGCCGCCGTTGCCGCCTGCACGGTCGAGACGGACGATACGCTCGGTTCGAACCTCGTGCCCGAGAACCAGCAGATGAAGGCGGGCTACCTCGCCCTCGCGGGCACCGACGTGCGCGAGGATCTCCTCGGCGGGCTCCATCCGCGCAAATACGTCGAGACGCGTCTCTACCAGACCGACTCGATCGTCAGCTCGAACATCTCGAACGGCTATTTCGGCTCGATGCGCCACAAGCAGCTCGGCCGCCGCACGGCGGGCTTCCTGACGCAGCACGTCAACTACTACAAGGTCGATTCGGGCTACTTCGGCTACCGACCGATCTTCGACTCGGCGCAGCTGCAGCTCTCGATCGCCTCTTACGGCGGCGACACGACCCTCGTGCAGCGGTTCGGCATCTTCGAGGTGACGAGCAACGACTACATCGGGCAGAACGGGGACTCGACCTTCTACCTGCGTTTCGACCCCGTCGAGGCGGGAGCGCTGCAGGCGGACGCCGAGCCGCTCTTCACCTTCACGCTGGGCGGCGACCGCGGTCCTGCGACGACGGCCGTCACTCTGACGCCGACCGCCGCCGGCCGCGACTACGTCTCGCGCCTCTTCCTCCAGTCGGGCAAGTATGCCGGCGACTATTCGATCTACAGCCGCGACAGCATCCCGCAGTGGCTCGAGGAGTTCAAGGGCTTCTACATCCGTCCGCTCGAGAACCCCGAGGGCGACGGCACGATCTACGTGACGGAGCTCGACGGCTCGGGGCTGGCCATCTACGGCCGCAACCGCCGTCCCGAGGATCCGACGCTCATCCGCGACACGGTGGGCATGCTCCTCAACTTCATCGACCCCTACAGCGACAACGCGAACCTCTCGATCAACTCGTTCCGCCACGACTATGCGGAGGGCGAGCTGGGACTGAAGATCGAGGAGATCGGCGAACAGGCGACGGAGCGCCCCGAGCGCACGGAGCTGATCGTCGAAGGCATGGGCGGCGCGATGGCCGAGCTGACCTTCACGCAGGAGTTCTTCGACGCGCTGGACCAGGTGCTCGCCGACGAGCTGGCCGCCTCGAAGAAGAGCTTCTCGACGCTCGCCTTCTCGCAGGCGATGATCTATTTCTATTTCCCGTCGAGCATCTACGACTACCTCTCGCTCACCCCCGCCGGGCTGGGTGAGGCGCAGTACGGCTCGCTCCTCGAGGAGATGGACGGCGCACAGGAGCGGCTGGGTCTCTACACCTCGTACAAGAAGCTGGCGGCGATCCCCGATTACGCCTACGCCTACGAGCAGCAGTACGGCACGACGCTCGCCTACGGCGGCTACGTGAACCGCAGCCACGGATACTACGCGATGAACATCACGGGCTACATCCAGCAGATGTGGAACAGCTACCGCAACGAACGCGATGCGGCGGCCGCCGAAGGCCGTGCGATCGACCTCGCGAAGGTCGACGGCCGCACGATCTACCTCGGCCCCGAGGCCTACGGCGCCTATTCGTTCGACGTGAGCTTCCTGCAGGGAGCCCCCGGCGGCGACGGCGCGCAGCCCGTGGCGCCGATTCGTTTCGAATTTACCTACAACATGGTGAAATAAAGAGAGATGATACGACTTTTCACGAAACTCGAGCTTCGGCCTCGGGTTTTCGTGTTTTAGCGACGCAACGAACAGCTTATGCAGGAAAATTTAGTTATCGTCGAGTCCCCGGCGAAAGCCAAGACCATCGAAAAGTTCCTCGGCAAGAACTTCATGGTGCGCTCGAGTTTCGGTCACATCCGCGACCTCTCGAAGAAGGACCTCGGCATCCGCCTCGACGGGGATTTCGCCCCGATCTACGAGATTCCGGCCGACAAGAAGAAGGTGGTCGGCGAACTTACGAAACTGGCCAAGGAGAAGACCGTATGGCTCGCCTCCGATGAAGACCGCGAAGGAGAGGCCATCGCATGGCACCTGACCGAAGTGTTGGGTCTCCCGGTCGACCGGACGAAGCGCATCGTCTTCCATGAAATCACCAAGAAAGCGATCCTCGAGGCGATCGAACAGCCCCGCACGGTCGACATGAACCTCGTGAACGCCCAGCAGGCCCGCCGCGTGCTGGACCGTCTGGTCGGTTTCGAACTCTCGCCCGTGCTGTGGAAGAAGGTGCGGCCCTCACTCTCGGCAGGCCGCGTACAGTCGGTCGCCGTGCGCCTGATCGTCGAGCGCGAACGCGAGATCATCGCCTTCGCCTCGAGCCCCTATTTCCGCGTCGTGGCGCAGTTCTACGCCACGAACGATCCCGACAAGACCCTCTTCAAGGCGGAGCTGTCGCGCCGCTTCGAGACCGAGGCCGAGGCGACGGAGTTCCTCCGCTCGTGCAAGGAGAGCGTCTTCACGGTGCTCCGCTCCGAGGAGAAGCCCGCGCAGCGCTACCCCGCGCCGCCCTTCACCACCTCGACCCTCCAGCAGGAGGCGGGCCGCAAGCTCGGCATGTCCGTCGCACAGACGATGTCCGTGGCGCAGCACCTCTACGAGCAGGGTCTGATCACCTACATGCGTACCGACTCGGTGAACCTCTCGACGCAGGCGCTCGCGCAGTGCAAGGAGGAGGTGACGAAGCTCTTCGGCGAGCAGTACCACCGCTGGTTCAACTACAAGACCAAGAGCAAGGGGGCGCAGGAGGCCCACGAGGCGATCCGCCCGTCGTACATCGACCGCCAGACGATCGAGGGTTCGTCGGCCGAAAAACGGCTCTACGACCTCATCTGGAAGCGCACCGTGGCGTCGCAGATGGTCTGCGCCGAGCTCGACCGCACGACGATCACGATCGGCATCGAGGGCTCGCCGCTGCAGTTCGTGGCCCAGGGCGAGGTGATCCGTTTCGACGGCTTCCTGAAACTCTACACCGAGTCGAGCGACGACGACCGCACCGACGAGGAGGCCGAGGCGAAGCTGCCGAAGCTCGCCGCGGGCGACCTGCTCACGGCGAAGCAGATCACGGCGACCGAGCGCTACACGACCCCGCCGGCCCGCTACAACGAGGCCTCGCTCGTCAAGCGTCTCGAGGAGCTCGGCATCGGCCGCCCGTCGACCTACGCGCCGACCATCACGACGATCATCCACCGCGGCTACGTCGAGAAGCAGAACCGCGAGAGCCGCAAGCGCAGCTACACGCAGCTGACCCTCTCGGGCGGCCGCCTGACGAGCAAAACCCTCTCCGAAAGCTACGGCAAAGAACGCAACCGCCTCTCGCCGACCGATATCGGCATGGTCGTGAACGACTACCTCGAGCAGCAGTTCGGCCCGATCCTCGACTACAACTTCACGGCGTCGGTCGAGAAGGAGTTCGACCGCGTAGCCGAAGGCGAGATCACCTGGAACAAGATGATCGGCGACTTCTACTCGCCCTTCCACGAAATGGTCGACCACGCGATCGGCCAGCAGACCGACCGTTCGGCGAACGTCCACATCCTCGGCACCGACCCCGCCACGGGCCACACCGTCAAGGCGCGCATCGGCCGCTACGGCCCGATGGTCGAGATCGAGGGGGCCGAGGGCGAGAAGGGACGCTTCGCCTCGCTCAAGAAGGGGCAGCTCATCGAGGCCATCACGCTCGAGGAGGCGCTCGAGCTCTTCGCCCTGCCGCGCACGGTGGGTGAGCTGGACGGCGAGCCCCTCGTGGTCGGCATCGGCCGCTTCGGCGCCTACGTCCGCCACGGCAAGACGTTCGCCTCGCTGCAGGCTGCGGACGACCCCTACACGGTGAGCCTCGAGCGCTGCACGGAACTCATCCGCGCCAAGGCGGCCGCCGCGAACCGCGCCCCGCTGCGCACCTTCGACGAGGATCCCGACCTGCTCGTCAAGCAGGGTCCCTACGGTGCCTACCTCTCGTACAAGGGGAAGAACTACCGCCTGCCGAAGGGGGCGAAGGTCGAGGAGCTGACCTGTGCGCAGTGCCTCGAGATCGTACAGAAATCGAAGAAGAAATAACAACCAAATTCACCCATACCATGAAAAACCTCCTTACCCTGTTCGCCGCTCTGTGCTGCCTGACGGCCGCCACGGCGCAAGAGGCCGACAAGGCCGACGAGAAGGGCTATCGTTTCACGGATCGCAAGACGATCGAGACGACCCCCGTCAAGAACCAGAACCGCAGCGGCACGTGCTGGTGCTACTCGACGATGACCTTCCTCGAGAGCGAGATCCTGCGCGCCGGCGGCGAGGCGGTCCACCTCTCGGAGATGTGGATCGTGCGCCACAGCTTCATGGAGAA